>MHAF01000174.1 GCA_001802865.1 Ignavibacteria bacterium RBG_16_34_14 | reverse complement strand
TCATTTTGCACTTTGTACAGGTTTCATGGCACTCAGCATGATGATTCCCGGGGCTTTCAGTGGTGCAATACAGGAATATTTAGGATACAAGCTTTTCTTTGTATGGATACTGATTACAATGATTCCCGGTTATTTTATTATAAGAGCATTACCTATTGAACCTGAGTTTGGGAAGAAGACAAACAACAAGTAATTGTTTTATTGATAAACTGTTTAATTGTTTTAAAGGCAATTTAACAATTGAGCAATTAGACAATTGAGTGGTTACTCTCTTCCCCTCACATCAACTCTGAATGATTCAATATTTCCATTATCAGCAAGAGTAACGTAGACAGTTTTACCATCTTCTCCGCCAAAAGTAACATTGGATGGTTTTTTTCCTGTAAGTGTAATCTCTTTAAGAATTTTTCCTTTAGGAGACATTTTAACAACGGTTCCCTTATCATATCTCGTTACATAAAGATTTCCTTCTGCATCGCATCTCATTCCATCAAGACCGAAATCATCAAACTTAATTAATAATCTTTTATTGCTGATATCTCCTTCAGGAGATAAATCATAAGCCCAGACATTTCTTTGTATAGATTCATTCACATATAAAGTTTTATCATCTGGACTAACCTCTACACCATTTGTTGTTCCCATTTTTGATTCAAGTAAAGTTACTTTTCCATCTTTATCAATTCTCCAGAGATTTCCTATTGAATCTTTCCAGTTAGGATCGCTTGCAAAAAGAACATCTTCTGAAGAAATAGCAATATCGTTCGGCTGGTTCATCTTTGGTTCATAAGCAAATACTGAAATCACTTTTGTCCTCATATCAATTTTAAGAATGTTATGCTTTGTATAATCGGCAATAAGCATTTCATCTTTGCTGTTAAATCTAATTCCATTTCCTGTGCTTCCTTCGGGCAATTCAACAAATAAGCTGCAGTTTCCATCAGGTGTAACTTTACCTATTGTTCCTTGCTTTTGAAAATTAACAGCATAGATATTTCCTTCCTTATCGCAGGCCGGACCTTCAATACCGGTTGTAAATCCACCGGGATCAGTGAACACTTTGCTAATGAATAATTCTTCTTGCGGAAAAGAAAATTGAGACGGAATTATGGTTAATAAAAACATAAAATTTTTTAAGTTCATAAATTTATAAATGATGATGTAATGCTTGAACTTCTTACTTATTAAAGAGGTTAGGTTGCGCTCTTTAGTAACAATATTTACTTCTTGTTCCAAAGCCATTTAATATAAAAGAAAAAGAATGGAATAATGGTATAAACTAAAAATTCAGTATAATCATAACTATCAAAATCAAAAAGACGATAACCAAAGGGAAAAAAATCACTATCGCGAATTAAAAAGTATTCGCCTACAATTATTCCTCGTCCCAAGATTAATAAAACAAAAAAGTTTAAGATTACCCAGGATAAGTATCGTGCTTTAAATTTATTAGATAATTGATTAATGAATTCTTTCATAAATAATTTTTAAAGTTAGGTTAATTCTTTTTTTGATTTTTTATTTCTTTTTCAAATTTCATATAAATGTGCTTAACATCGTTAGCTCGTAATCTTTGCCATGGAAATGGTTGAATATCTTTTCTCATTTCCACAGTTAAATTCTGAAGTTCATTAATTATTTCTTCGCTAGAATGATTTGTTTTTGTCATAATTGAAGCAACTTTATCTAGTTTTTTTGCGACTTTCTTACTTGAATAGAGCCATGATAGTATCATTGATTTATTAAATTCAAAGTCTTCTCCTGAAAAATAACTTTTAATAATATCTGGCAATATAGATGAATAAGCCTTATGCTTATTTTCTCTAAATTCTTTAACTCTTCCGAGAGAGAATCCAAATACACTAGATATTAAAACAATTAATAAAGTATCGAAAAAATTCATGATATTTCAGATAAAATAAATTTTTAGTTATTCAATTCATTATATTCTTTATCAAAAAGTGTTTTGAATGTTCTTTTAGAAAAGATTAAGTATGTTTCAATAGAACTATCAAAATCTACCTTCCATTTTTCATAATCATAATCTCCATCATTAAAATCTTTTAATCCTTCCAATACTTGTTTCCTTAATTCTTGCTTCTTTTTAATCAAGAAACTTATATCTTCATTAGTTAAAAATGTTACAAATTCTTTCTCAATATTTAAAACTAATTCATTGTCTTTAAAAATTTTAGACTTGTTCCAAGTACTTAAATAATTATCTATATTATTCGCGCAAGCAATCTGATATTTAATATATAGTTTTGAGAAATCTTCCAGAATTTGGATTCTTGTACCAGAATATTTAGAGATTTCTTTTGAGAATTGATTAAGCTCTTCGTTTAACCTGTATAAACTTTCTGTATTTCCTCCTTCAAAAAAATAAGCACAACTCATCATATCCATTTGTAATTCCTTATCAATGTCTTTGTGCCACCATATTTCTATAGAGCGATACCAAGCATATGGTGGAATTACTATTGATACCATTAAATGATTTTTTTCTTTATGTTCAGCGATAGTATGGTAAATACCTACTACTTCCCCATAGACTAAAAGAATTATAATAAGGAAGCGATAAAATGAACTAAGTTGTTTAAACATTTTTTTCCTTTAAAGTATAGAAAATTTTTTGATTTTTTGTTGGCACTCTCATTTTGCTTAGCAACCTAACTATAACCTTTACTACACGGAATTGCTTGATTAAAGGGATATATACATCCATACAAAAAGTTTATTTCTTTTCATTATAAAATTTATTGTTCACGATAGAAGTTACACCGTTAGAATCAATTGAGTTTAATACTCTTTTAGCGCGAACAAATGAATCATCCCTGTAGGCATTATAATTTGGTTTATCTTTGGCAAAGCTGTTTATTCTAACTTTTCCCGAAGCATGAATATAATCTCCATTTCCAATATAAATAGCAACATGAGAAATTTTTTCTTTTTTTGTTTCACTTCCTTTCCTTCCAAAGAAAAGAAGATCGCCGGGAAGTAGGTTTTCTAATCTATCTTCAGTATCAATTGCTTCACCGACATTAGCCTGCTGAGAAGCATCTCTGGGAAGAATTACTCCGTTGAGATAAAAAACTGTTTTTGTAAAACCGCTGCAGTCCATTCCTTTTACTGATGTACCTCCCCACAAATAGGGAATTCCCATAAATAATCTGGCAGTTTTAAGAATATTTTCCGGGGTTGGATTTACTTCACCCAGCCATTTATTAAAATGTTTACAGTCTTCAGATTTTATGAAAGCTTCTTTTCCATCCGGATAAATTACTTTGCTGAATCCATTTTCTTCACCTGAATATTTTAGTAAATCGCCAATCACCAGGTCAGAAATTCTTTCTGAATTTTCATCCGGTGAAGAGTAAGAGAAACCAAAATCTTTAATATAGATTACTTTTTCTGATTTACTCCATTCTAGCAGACTATCATAACTAACACAAATAAATCCATCATCATCAATCCAGGAAATATATTCATCCGGTGTTTGAACTAAGTACCAACCTTTTTCTTTCTTATAAACTTTAAGCGGTGTACCAAGAAGTGCCTGAGTTCCCATTTCTTCATCATTATCCGGTTTTGTCCGGAAGTTAGCAACAGACAGATTTACAATTCCATAAATCTTATCTCCAAGTTCAACTTCTGGTAAAATTTCAATCTGATCAATGACATTAGATTCATTAAGCTTTTTCAACAACTCTTCCTTAGCATCCGGAAGATTTGTTTCGCCTTTAAGTACAAGTTTATCATTCTCATTTTCAACATTAATCTGAAATATTGCTGTTCGTTTATCAGGTGCAAATTTATTTTCAAGTTCTTCTATAATGCTTTGAATTTTTTCCATTTCAGTTTTTTCCTGTGCAGTAAGATTGAAGGCGAATATACTTGTAATGATAAAAATTATTTTAAGTTTTGTTCTCATTTTTGAAGTTAAATTTATTTTAAATAATATATTGGGTCATTGCGCCCGGTCTTTATGACCTAATGCCATCTCGGTCTTTATCATCATATCTTTTCCTTCTCTAATTTAACCTTTTATCTTTTTATTAAAATACGATGACTGTCTTTTATTCATACTCAACCTGCATATTATAATCCCATTTATCAAAGTAAAGATTTCCTCCCCGCCATTCCAATTCACCTCTCTGGAAGTCAACAGTTTCGCTTCTTGGAAAAATCTTTGCAGGGAATAGGGGAGATGAATAATCATCATTAATAATAAGATGATGAGCATCTATACCGCCAAAGAAAAAATATTTTTCATCTTCGTTTTCTAAATCTTGCATTCCATAATCAGGGTCAACAGGAACCCAGCCATAACCTTCGAAATAAATTTCTGTCCAGTCGTGTAAGTTTACAGAACCGGGATGCAGCATCCAACCGCTTTGCCATTTTGCAGGAATTCCGTTATACCTGCACAGGGTAATAAAGAGTAAAGATTTAATACCGCAGTCTCCATAACTTTTTTCTACACAATAAGCAGAGATATTTTCAATTGTTGAGTATTCTCTTGCACCAGCCCAAGGAACATTTTTACTCATCCATTCGAAAATCTTTTTTGCTTTGAGATAAGGATCTTTTTCTTCTCCAACAATTTTTTTAGAGAGATTTTTTATTTCATCTGTAAAAACTATATGAGGCTTTCTCTCAGAAGTGAAAAGTTTGTATTCATTGCTTTCTTTATTGTATGGAAGAATTTTTTCCGGAACTAAATTAAAAAGCTCAGTATAATTTGTAACCTCAAGAACCACATTAAATTTAGTCGGCTCATCTTTATTAGCAGTTTTCTCAAGATAAATTGTACGCTGCGGGTTTTCATTACCAGCTATAACATATTCATCGCTTTTAACTGAAATTAGTTTAATATTAGTCTGTCTTGCATGTCCTTCTCTTGGATAGGGAAGCCAGCATCGGATTATTTCTCCGTCCGGAACCGCATTCGGTTCAACCGTAACAGTGTAATTTAATTTATGGATTACTTTTTTTACTAAATTATTTTTTAATTCCTTTGATTCATTAACTGCTTGAGGAATATAAGTTGACAGGTATTTATTCAGTTCGCTTAAAGTAGCTCCATCAATTTTTTCTTTCTGCTTTTTAGCTTCTTTATTAACTCTGAAGAGATTTGCATGTGCACGATTAAAATAAAGCTTCTTTCCATCTATAATTTTAAATTCAAGCGAGCCATCTATTTCCCATTTCTCAAGTGTTTTTTCGTTTGCATCGGGATAATATTTTCTAATAAACTCAAGTATATCTTCCGCTGATTTCTGAAAATCCAGCTTTATTCTCTCTAATCTCTCTTTCTGAAAATTAAGTTCATATTCTTCAAGTGAATTGAGATCACTATCTTTTATAATTTCATCAATCATTAAAGATGCTTTTGTGAAATTACCCGCTTCAATTTCTTTATTTATTTCGGGAAAATTGGTTTGAGCAAGAATTGCAGAACCAGAAAACAAAAAAGACATAAGAATTATTATTTTCATTTTTTTATTAGCATTAAAATAAATAACAGCTTATTTTAAAATAGAAATTATTTATGAATTCTTCTTTAAATAAAATTGTACTGGAGTTTTCAAAAAGGGGAAAATTATTCACCCTTCAAATAATCAACTTATCTAAAAGAAATAATTATGGAAGAACCATTAGGAATCCAGCCGGTTAAAATTAGTGAAAGACTTCTGTCACTTGATGTTTTTAGAGGGATTACAATTGCAGGGATGATACTTGTAAATAATCCCGGAACCTGGAGTGCAGTTTATCCGCCTTTAAGACATGCTGAATGGCATGGCTGCACCCCGACAGATTTAATTTTTCCTTTCTTTCTTTTTATTGTGGAGTTGCAATTCCTTTTGCTTTGGGTAAAAGAATTGAAAAAGGTGAGAAGCATTCAAAGATTATTTTGCAGATTATAAGAAGAAGTGCAATTCTTTTTTTGCTGGGACTTATTCTCGCCGGTTTTCCATTCGGATTGTTTGGCCATAATTTCGATCTTGCAACCTTAAGAATTCCAGGTGTACTTCAGCGCATTGCTGTTGTTTATTTAGTTGCAGCAATTTTATTTCTTAAAACTAGTTACAAAGCTCAGGTTTATATTGGATCTGCTTTGTTAATCATTTATGCAATACTTATGACTCTTGTTCCTGTACCCGGAGTTGGATATTCTAATCTTGAACCAACCACAAATCTTGCTGCATGGTTAGATAATAATTTACTTACAGGACATTTATGGTCTATTCCTAAAGTATGGGATCCGGAAGGAATTCTCAGCACAATGCCTGCAATTGTATCAGCTATTATGGGGATGATTACTGGCTGGTGGCTTAGACAAGATAAAGATAAAACAACTAAAACGGTTTGGTTATTTGTTATGGGAAGTATTTGTATGACTTTAGGATATATCTGGAATGGCTGGTTTCCGATCAATAAAAGTTTATGGACAAGTTCTTACGTGCTTTACACGGGAGGACTTGCACTCTTATTCCTTGGCTTCTGTTATTGGTTTATTGATGTGAGAAATTCGAAATGGTGGATTAAGCCTTTCCAGGTTTATGGACTTAATGCGATTACAGTTTTCTTTCTTTCCGGTTTGGTTGGAAGATTAATGTACACCATTAAAGTGCCATATGGGAATGAAGATGTTGGATTGAGCACTTATCTGTTCAACAATTTATTTTTATCCTGGCTCGATCCAGTCAATGCTTCGTTGCTTTGGGCAATAGTTTATATTTTAGTCTGGCTTGGATTGATGTGGATACTGTACGCTAAGAAAATATTTATTAAGGTTTAGTTGGAGTAGTCATTCCGTCCGCCATTGGCGGATTATTTCGGAATCTTTTTTGAGGGGATGCTGAAACAAGTTCAGCATGACTTACTGAAATTATTTTTACTAATCTATTTCAATCAATATTGTTTTTCCATCAAAATCATTTACTAAAACCCGTTTCGAATCTAATGGTGTTACAGTATTAATTATAGTAACTCCAATTTTATGCTTCCAAAGAATTTTACCTGTTGATGAATTAAGTGCGATGAGTAATCCGTTCTTTGTCCCATAAAAAAGAACTCCATCTTTTTCAACAAGCTGGGCAGAATTTATATCATAACCAAACTCGGCATTGGTAATCCACAATGGTTCGGGCAGAGTTTTTGAAACAGGAAAAGCTATTATAGAATCCTGTATTGTTTTTACAAAAAATTTCGATCTATCCTCAGAAATTCCAATAGATTCACGAACATGATATTTATTGGTTCTCCATAATTGTTCTCCTGTATTAATATCCAAAGCAGTTAACTTTCTATCTGGTGCAACTATAAAAACAATATTGTTTGATGCAACAGGATGACAAGCAGCTGGTGAGTAAAGTAATCCTTCCATATCTCCTTTCCATTTCCACAAAAGTTCACCGGTGTTTTTCTTTAAACAATAGAAATAAGTATCCCAGGCACCAAAAATAATTTTATCCCGATAAATTAGTGGTTTGGTTTCAATGAACCCATTAAGCTTATCAAACTCCCAGATAATATTTCCGGTATTTAAATCTATTGCCCTGAACTTTCTATCACTGCCTCCTATATAAACAATATTATTATCAATAGAAGGTGAACCTAAGATCTCAGCATCTGTTTTTAATTTCCAGATCAATTTCCCGGTTTCTGCATTTATACAATAAACATTGCTGTCAGTTGAACCAAAAACCACATAATCATTTTTAATTTCGGGAGAAGAATAAATCGGACCCTTAGTTTTAAATTGGTTAACAACATTTCCAGTATTTAGTGCTAATCCATATAAAGTTCCTGAAGCATCACCAGTAAAAACTTCATTTTCCCAAACCGCAGGAGATGAACAATTCGTATAACCTGAATTATAAATCCATTTTTCTTTTACCTGGGGATAGGATTCATTTACAGAAAAATCCGGTCTTTTAGTTTGTATTGATTGCTCATAATTGTTTTCACCAAGTACAACTTTGTGCCAATATCTTTTTTCATCTGTTAGCGGAGTTTTTTCATAAAACTTAATTGTATCTTCAAAAATTTCCGCAACAGTATAACCGCCAACAGTATTTCCTGCGCGCAGATTTGATCTTCCCATTACTCCGGGTATTCCTTCAAAGTTATAAGTTTTATTTGTATGACCATGACCGAATAAGAAAGCTTGTGTATTGTAATTTTTCATTCTTTCAAGAACTTCATACCAGTTATCAATTTCATCATTAATTGGATAATGAGTTACAAAGAAGATTCTTTTTTGGTTAGAAATATTTTTTAGAGTTGAATCCAGCCAGCGTAAATCTTCAGAAGCCCAATGCCCGTCTCCCATTCTCATTCTTGGTCCTTGATGCAATCCAACGAAAAGATAATCCTCAAACTCAAACCTAAATCTATCGTTTCCCCAAAGTTTAGGAAACATAGTAGCACCTGATTCAGACCATTTACAGTCATGGTTTCCTGGAATTATATAATACGGAGATTTTAAACTATCCAGAATTTGTTTTGCAAGCTCAAGCTCTTCATTTAATCCCATCTCAGTTACATCACCCGAGATAATCGTAAAGTTAATTCCATATAGAGAATTAATATCTTTGACAGAATTCCTGAGATCTTCAGCGGCATTTGGGTTACCAATGTGCGTGTCGCTCATCCAGGCAAACCTTATTGTATCTGTCTGTGGGAGAATTGGGATTTGTAAAATCAGGATTAAAACGAGAAAGAAAATTTTAAAAGGTTTCATTATTCAAATTTTTTTTTGGTCAACGATTTAATTTATAATTTAAAGAAGATTGAAAGAAGTGTTTGGATAATCTTAAATAAAAAAGACGTCCCCTCGAAGCGTCTCTACAAAAAATTCAATTTAAATTTATTTCAGCAGAACCATTTTCCTGCTTGTTATAAAATCTTTTACTGATAAAGTATAAACATAAACTCCGCTTGAAATTTCTTTACCATTGAAATCAATTGAATGATAACCTGAACTCATTTCTTCATCAATCAAAGTTGCTATTTTCTGTCCAAGGAGATTATAAACTTCCAGCTTAACTTGTCCCTCTTCAGGAATACCAAATCTTATTTGCGTAGTTGGGTTAAATGGATTTGGATAGTTTTGTTCAAGTGTATATTCTGAAGGAAAACCGGAAATTATTTCATTATCAACTCCGACGGTAGTTTTATTTACCACTCTAAGGTCATCAAAATAAACTTCTCCAGTGTTATTATTACTAGGTTCAAATGTTAATTGATAACTGTCGATCCTAAGAGGATCTTCAAGAATCCCATTACCTATCCAGGATCCCGTGCCGTCATTTGTCATATCCCAGTTAATTAATTTCCATCCAATCCAATCCATTGTATACCAGGGACTTACTTCCAAATTAGTTGGAGATGTTCCGTTAATTTCACGTACAGCAAATCTAAATTTATTTCCTGTCCCATCTCCAAATAAATATGTTTGTAATATATAGCTGCTTGTGAAAGAAGGAGATGAGATAGTTATAGGATAATGTTCTCTTATTAGCCAACCAGATGTTGCATTTGTATCCCATCCATAAGTAAGCTTCATTGATTTGGAACCACCCGCAATAAAGTTAAATATGTTTGTTGCAGATGATCTTCCTGTCAATTCAGTAATGATACCAATTGTACTTCCGCTTTGCTGAGGTGCCCACCAATTGCTAACTCCGGTTTCAAAGTTATCTATACTGTTTACAACTGTAAACTCCTGATCTCCTGTTGTAAATCCTGAAGTAAACTGATTTGTAATTTCATTACCGAAAATATCCTTTATTCCTGGTTCAAGTTTAATTGTATAATTTTCATTAATAACCAATTGGTTTGTAACAAACATATTCACAACGCTTCTTTCATCAACAACGTAATGTTTAAGGATTCCTGCAGCATTTGATTGATCAGAATCTCTTATCAATTTTACTTTTCCTGATAAAGTTGAAGTATTAATCTTTTCATTAAAACTTAGATTTATTATTGGTTTCAACTCTGCTCCTGTTTCATTTAAGGGAGGATAAACATCAACAATTACCGGAGCGGAAAAATCCTGAACTTTTGTTTTAAAGTTCAACACAAAATCATCTCCTCCAACACCATTTCCATCTCCATCAAAAAGATGATTGTACTTATCCATTGCATTTCCTGAAACGGTAAGCTGATAATTTGTATTGAAATTAAAGCTGGCAGTTGTTATTGCTGCTTTTCTGTCTCCATCAGACCAGATAAAGTTAACAGATTCCGGTGGTGAAATAACCAGAGTTGATTCAACCGATGCCCTGTTCATAGGACGGCTGAAAATAATTCCAATATTTTCAACTCCTGGATACAAACTGTCATTCTGTTCAGGAGAAATTGAAGTAATGTATGGAGGAACATTTGAAATCAATTGGATATCTTTAAAAGTAAAGAAAGTATCTTGTATGGTAACATTACCATTATATGGATCAAACCCATTTGCTGTTATTGAAATTGGTAATATTCCGGCAGGAAGATCTTCAAAGAAATAAAATCCATTTCTTAATTGGTTCGGATCACTTGAGTACAAATTAAATAATGATTCATAAGTATCGGTTGTATCAACCTGCCCGTTTAAAGAAACAATAGTTCCATTTATAGGAAGTGCTGATTCAATGTCTGAAATAATTCCTGTTGTAATTCCAACAAAAGGTCTAACAATCCCATGATACTTTAGTATTGTCCAATAAAAAGTATAAGCTTCAAGTCTTTTCCATTTAGCATTCATATTACGCTGGTTCTGCGTAGGGTTTGTATGGAAACCTGCTTCGCTTAATTCTGAAGGCATATTGCTTTCTCTATTCACATGAAGGTATGGACCTATAAATGAGCTTGAGCAAGTACCATAAAAGGAGCAATCTCCAATTGAACCTCTTGTTGGAATTCTGTATCCTGCTGTAAGGAAAACAACCATTATATCACTCATTGCTTTACCGCCATTTGGTATTTTTTCCTGACCATTATAATATTGCCCCCAAAGTAAAAGTGTACTGTTTGCTGTTGGCCCGCCGGCATCACTATGAATTGAATGATACCAGGCTGCACCAAGAGAATTTGCCAGATCTGTTCTTTGAGTTAAGGAAACCTGCTGCTGATCATTTGTTCTGCTCATATAAACGGTATCAATGTCTGTGGTTTCTAAAAGTATATCACGAAGATTCAATCCAACTCTTAAAACTTTTTGTGCTTCTGAATAATTATAAATCCCCATATTCTCCGTTCCACTATGACCGGGATCTACAAATATATTCCAACCTGATAAACCTGTGACCTGTGCAGTTGAATCAGTGGTTGTAAGAACAAATAGTGATATTATTAATATGTATAAAACTCTCATTGATTACTCCTTATTAGTAATTGGTCAATTATCCTTAGTTATTTATTATTATCATCCCATCTATTGGTTTGCATTATATAAATAGCTCCCTCATCAAGAATATCAAATACAATGCTTCTTCCATCCGGTGACCAATCCGGATTCATTTCCAGTTTATTATCTGTGTTTGTTAGATTTATTTTTTCAGTGCCATCAATTCTTATAGTGTAAATATCTGATGATAAAATCTGATGCCCATCATCTTCCGTAATCATATAAACAATGTACCGGTTGTCAGGTGACCATTTAGGTCTGTAACCCTTTCCAAGATCTGTCAATCCTGTTCCATCAACATTCATTATGTACATATCACCGCCAATAATTTCAAAAGCAACTTTGTTACCATCAGGTGAAACTTGTAAGTTAAGAACACGTTCACCTTTAACAGGTTCAAAAATTTCAAGCTGGCTGGTTGTTATATCTTCAACAGCAATTTTATCATCTCTTAGATAAACAATCTTTTGAGAGGAATTAAGCTTTTTATTTGATTCTGCTTCGATTCCCGAATCAAATATTTCAAGTTTATCTTTTCCATACATTATAACTTTCTCATCTGCTAAGGCAAAATCAGGTAAACCCGGCATCATTGTTCGGTAATCTGTAAGCTGGTTCGTTTCTCCTGTCTCAACATTGAAAATTTTTACTGCATTATAACGGCGAACCCCTTCATATCTTGCGACTCTTGTAAGAATTGATTTAGAATCATCAGACCATTTGAGTGCAAAACCTGCAGCAGTCTCATTAGTAATCTGTTTAACATTTTTATTTTTTAGATTAATTATCCAAATTCCTTTATATCCTGAACTTGTAAAAGCAATCATTGAACCATTAGGTGACCAAACCGGAGACATAAAAATCTGTCCCACTTCACCAAATAATTTCTCTACATTTGGATTTTTTAATGATTGTGCATTCACAGGAATTATAAAAGAAGTACATAACAATAAATAGATGTAGAATATCTTTTTCATTATTTTCCCATCATGTTTAATTTTCTTTTTCTCATCATTATAAAATGATGATTCTTAAATAAATATAATAAAATTTTTAGTTGGATGGCGACAGTTTTTTAAAGAGGAATGAATGAAAAATAAAATTACAGTATTCCTACCTTACAATGGATTGCCTCACACGGAAAAAACATTAAGGGAGTTTGTCAATTCAGAATTAGTTGAAAATTTTTTTCTTCTCACTTCAAATAAAAACTTACGTTCAATCGCTAACTGTGAAAAATTAGAAATTGAAAATTTCCACAGCTCGCAAACTATTAACCTTATTGCCGAAAAATCAAAAACAGATTTTACACTTATTCTTCTCGAAGATGTTTTAATTGATACCGGGCAATTTGCGATTGAAAGATTTTTTAGTGTTGCTGAAAATACAAACTCAGGAATTTGTTATTCAGATTTTTATGAAATGACAAATGGGGTTAGAACAAATCATCCTGTAATTGATTACCAACTTGGAAGCCTTAGAGACGATTTTGATTTTGGACCGATACTTTTTATAAAAACAGAAGCTCTAAAAAAAGCTATTAAGAAAGAAAAATCAGATTATAAATTTGCAGGGTTTTATGATCTTCGATTGAAAATAATTCAATCTTATTCCATCATTCCTATACCAGAATATCTTTATACCACTATTAAATATAATTCCGGTTCTCTCTCCGATGAACATTTTGCTTATGTAGATCCTAAAAACAGGCAGGTACAAATTGAGATGGAGAAAGTCGTTACTCAGCATCTTAAAGAAATAGGAGCTTATCTTAAACCAAAATTTGAGAAAATTAATTTTGATAAGGGAAGTTTTGATGTGGAAGCTTCAGTTATTATTCCAGTAAAAAACAGGGTTAAAACTATAGCAGATGCAATTAAATCTGTAATTAAGCAAAAAACTGATTTTGATTTCAATCTTATTATTGTAGATAATTATTCAAATGACGGTACCTCGGAAATTATAAAATCATTTGCTGAAAAGGATAAAAGAGTAATTCATATAATTCCACAAAGAAAAGATCTTGGTATAGGCGGCTGCTGGAATGAAGCTGTACACAATTCCATATGTGGAAAGTTTTCAATTCAGCTTGACAGCGACGATATATATAAGGATGAACATACATTACAAATGATTATTGACAAATTTAGGGAAGAGAAAGTGCCGATGGTTATTGGCAGTTATCTGATAACAAATTTTAACCTGGAAGAAATACCACCGGGTGTAATTGATCATCGTGAATGGACTCCTGAAAACGGTCGCAATAATGCGCTGAGAATTAATGGGTTTGGTGCTCCCCGGGCTTTTTATACTCCTTTGCTGAGAAAAATTAAAATACCAAATGTTAGTTATGGTGAAGATTATGCTGTTGGATTAGCAATTTCCCGCAATTACAAGATAGGCAGAATTTATGAACCTATTTATTTTTGCAGGAGATGGGAAGATAATACTGATGCGCAAATTGACATTACTAAATTAAATGCAAACAATTTATATAAGGA
>MHAF01000173.1:56746-63936 GCA_001802865.1 Ignavibacteria bacterium RBG_16_34_14 | reverse complement strand
CAGGTTCAGATTATCTAGCACAACTGCATTCATAGGTAACGGATTTAATATATGGTGGTGTTTTGACGGGAATGTAACAACTATGCTGACGGGTTTGGGATTTACAAATATCACAAACCGAAATAATCATGTTCACTCATCAGGTGCTGTAACATTTCCATTAACAGTTTCAATTGGGAATGACTGGAATTTAATTTCAATACCGGGTTTCCATCCGGTTAATCAAAATATAAATACATGGTGGATAAACAGAAATCCATCAACCAATGTGTATAATGGCAACTACCAGGCTGTTACAGTTTTAGAACCTGGAAAAGGATACTGGATGAAACATGTAGGAAATCAGGTTTACAACACAGGCGAAGAATGGCCATCACAAGGAATGTTTTACTCCTCTAACTACCCAATCATAGGCAGTTCAGGCTGGAATTTAATTGGTGTATATAATTATCCATTATCTGTTGCCGGAATTACCACAACACCCGATGGTTTACAAAATGGATTTGTTTATGGATTTAATCCTATCACTGGTTATTCGCCAACTAATAGTTTAATACCTGGTTATGGTTATTTAATTTGTCTTACAGGTGCAGGACTGATCAACTTGCCCGATTCTGGTTTTTCAGGTTTGCCCAAAATAGCTGATTACCCGAAAGAAGATTGGGGCAAGATAACTATCACAGATAATGCGGGAAAAAGTTATTCACTTTATGCAGTTAAAGGTGACATAAACCTTGAAGCTTACCAGTTGCCGCCGGTTTCTCCATCAGGAGTTTTTGATGTGAGATATGGCAGCGGAAGATTTGTTGAAGATTTAAGTAAAGGTATTCATTCAATCGAGATGGCAGGAATAGAATATCCCGTTAAAATTAAAGTAGAAAATATCAGCATTAAACTTCAGGATAGATCAGGCAGAGAAGTTAATAAAAGGTTGAACTCCGGTGAAGAAATAACAATAAACAGCAATTTGGTCAACAAGTTGATTGTCTCTGAAGATATAATTCCTGATAAATATTCACTTGAACAAAATTATCCGAACCCTTTTAATCCAGGAACAACAATTGAGTTCTCAGTACCGGAAGATGTTAATAATGTGAAACTTACTATTTACGATGCTTTGGGACAAAAAATAGCTGAGTTAGTTAACTCAAAATTAGAAGTGGGTAAATACAGCTATTATTGGGATGCGGGAAATATTGCCAGTGGTGTTTACATTTATGAGTTGAGAACTGAATCATCTGCTGGTGGATTTGTTGCGATGAAGAAAATGATGCTCTTAAAGTAAACTCAGAGCAAAGCCCTGGTCTATTTTAACCAGTCTGATGCCCAACAGGCTATTTTAAGAGAGTCATCTTCTTAATGCTTCTGGTTGAACCACTTTCAAATTCATATAAATAAATACCGCTGCTTAAAGCGGACCCATCGAACTCGACTTCATAATATCCTTTATCTTTAATTTCATCAGCTAAAACTTTTATAAGATTTCCTAATACATCATAAATCTTTACGGATACATTTGCTTTTTCAGGAACCTGGTATCTAATAAATGTTGTTGGATTAAATGGGTTAGGATAATTCTGATATAAAATAAATTCGGTTGGTGTATTATTATCTTTATAAGTTTTTATAAAATCCTCATTGCCAATCAATAGGTTAAATTCATTATTCTTATGACTACCGGATATTTCAATTTCATTTTGAACTTTGAGATCGTAAAACTTCTTTAATCTCTCATCAACAAGGTAAACTTCATTCACAGCAAATTTTTCAATTCCATTAACTACAAGTTTAGCTTTTTGGTTCGTAGTGTTTTTTATCTGCAATTCAAATGATTGTCCCTCACCAATTTCATGCCGATGTTCTATAAATAATTGTTTGTATAATGTTGAAAGATTATTATTGACTAAACGAATTCCCAGTTCTTCAAAATTTCCAGGGGGAGCAAAATAATCCTTATCATCATAGTCATTACTTGCAGTTACATCAAAACCAATCATAACTTCCGAAGAAAATTCTGCAGAGCTAAGTTTTAATTTTAAACTCTCATCAGAAACAAATGATGGATACTCATTTGTCTTTGGTAAACTTGTCCCAAATGGATAGGGAATAGCTAAAGATCCACGTCCATCGGGATTAAGAAAATAATAACCTTCATAAGGAACCATTGTAGTTGGCTGTGTAAAATTTCCACTGAAAGCATGAATAACAGCATTAGGCAGAGTGTTTGCATTTCGAATATCAGCAAGGCTTACATTTTTTTCAAAAGGATTTGAAATAATATTCCAGCCAGAGTGAAGAGGAATATTAAAAGCATCTCCTGTTAAAGCAACTGTATTTACCTGCCGGGATACATTTACCGAATTTCTGCTTAGTGCCCAGAATCCCTTTCCAGGTGTAAAATTAAAAAGGGCCTGCCCATTAAACTCAGTTAGATTAATTGGTTCAGAACCATCGTCATAAAATACATTCCAATCTTTTTTATGAGTTCCGGTATTGAAAAATGTAGTGACAGATAAATTATTATTACCGGGTAAGCCAATTAACCTGTAACTGCTGCTTTTTGTCGGATCTGCAAAAGTATATGTTTTGCTTAATTGAATGGTTGAAGGATAAGTAGAAGTACCACCTGATACCGAAACTAAATCAATTGATATAGCACCACCATTTGTCAGGTTATCTTCTAATATTTCAACAAAAGCTAAATATACATTTGCCCCGGGATTTATAAACTGACCTATTGGAACAGTATAAAGAAACCAATTTGTATCTGTTGCTGCATTAAAAGCAAAAAAATAAACAGGGATAAAATCAGTTACCGAATTTGTGTTTTCCGAAATCCATATTTCTATTGTATCGGCAAATTGAAATTGTCTTCTCATTGCAAAGTATAAAGTATCGGTTGCCTGAATATTTTGAATTTGGGGTGTTATTAACCACTGTTCATTAAACGATGGAGTATTAGAATAAGTGCAAAATGCGACAGCGTTTCCACCATTGGAAGGTGTTGTAATTGTACCACCTGTCCATCCCGGAACAGGAGTAGTTCCGTTTAATTGTCGGCTCCATCCCGATCCACCAAATGTTTGTATTGTCCAGCCTGCAGGAGGGAATGTTGAAGATTCAAATGATTCATTTAGCTTTTGTGGGTAAATTGAAACAACAGATAACCCAATAACTAAAAGTAGTATGATATTTTTCATATTTATTTAGATTTATTAATTTTTTTTTCTCCATTCAACTCTTCTCTTATTGGAAAACCGAAGAGAGATTTTTTATTCATCTCTTTTAACAAAAATGAACAGTCCGCCTTCATCATTAGTATCTTTAACTGCTTGTAGTATCGGTGTCTGATCCGAGTTATTTGTAACTGCAACTTTAAAATCATTAAAAAGCTGGCTGGCATCCATATATTTGTTTTTATTTTCCTTTAAAGCTTTGAGCAGGTAATAAGTAAATATTGAATGATCCTCTTTTCCCGCATCCATTACTTCTTCAATTCCTCCTGAGGTTAAAGCAAGTCTGGATGGTTTACGATAAACTTCTTTATAATATCTCGACATATCACTCGGGTCAAACGGTATTTTCTCTGTTTCACTGCCTCTGAAGATATCTCCTGCAAAACATGCATCTGTAATTAATAAAGTATGTTTGGAAGGAATTCCACCAAGAAATGTTTTTACATCATTGTTGGAGATATAGTCCGCAATTGAATTTGTTTTCGCGTCAATAGGAACCCAGTATCCCTTATTAAGACCTTTATAGAACTGACCATGACCAGCATAAAAAATTAATAGGTTATCATCGGCTGTTATATTACTTGTAAGCCATTCAAATTTATCAATAATATTTCTTCTGGTTGCTTCTTTATCAATTAAAGTATGAACTTCATTAAAATGATATTCGTTCTTAAGTACATTTGCAATTTCAGTAGCATCATTAATAGCAGTTTTTAATGGATGCCAATACCCCTCATAAGAATTTATTCCTATAACAAGTGCAACATATTTACCAACTGTTATTATATCTTCGAGTTTTCTTTGAATTGTAAAAGTATCCGTTCTTGTATTAAAGTAACTATCTGTTGCCTGAACGATGATTGGGTTATCTCCCATCTTAAGATAAAGTTCAACTGAGAATTCGCCATTATCAGATACGGAAGCTCTCTGGTTATTTACTTTCACTTCAAGAACTCCACTTGGATCAAGTGCATACCCTTTTACAACAGCAACTTCACTTTTACGGATTACTTTAATACCGCGTGTAACAGAGGGTTCGACTATTGTAACAGTTGGTGCAAAAGAATCTACTTTATTATTAATCCTGAAGACAGATTCACTTTTTAAGCCGGCAGAGTTTAAAGCTTCAACCTTAATATTATTTAATCCGTCTGATAAGGAGATAGTTGCAAAAAAGTTGTTATCCTTCAGGAGAGTTGCTTTAATATTATTTATCATAACCGAAACAACCTGTGAATTATCAATAACTCTGCCTCGTACCGTTGTGCTCGATTGGTTAAGTTCAGCTTCATTCAGATTATTTAAGGATGGTTCCGTAATTACAATCTGGGGAGATGAATATTCAGGTTGTTTATCAGTTTGCTTTTCAACTTGTTTCTTGGGAAGCAGTCTTCCTGATGGTGTTGAACCTGTTACCTGTGCTGCTGTTGGTAACGCAATCAAAAATGCAAGGATGATTAAAATTTTCATTTTACACCTTTAAGTTTATTAAGGTCTTCCGGGAGGTCCCGGTAAGTTTGCTGTTTCTTCGGTCTTGTTTCCACTTAATATAAAATAAGCAGCTGTTCCTCCGGCTACTGCGGCACCGCCAATTACCCATAACCAAGGAAAACTGCTTTCTTTAATTTCTGCAGCGGTTACTTCGAAATAAAAATCTTCTCCTTCTAACTGCGCTTCTTCTTCAGGTTTGATGTTCCAGATAATTGTTTTTCTTGAACCGGCAAATTTTCCTTTCCCAACATCGCCGGACATGTTTTCAGGAACTAATTCAAATGAAGAATCACCTGATCTTTTTAAAACAACATTAACATCATACTCTTTTTCAGGATCCCCTTTAACTGTATAATAAATTAATACTTTTCCTTCAACTGCTTCAAAAGTTGCGCTTACTTTTTCCTGTGAAAAGATGAATCCATTAGTAAATAGAATAAAAATTAAGCTAAGAATTATTTTATTCATTTTATCTCCGTTAAAAACTATTTGATCTTCTTATGGTAAATAATCTTTTAATGATCAGTTTGTATGATTTATTTCTACCAAAACAGGAACGACTGATCTATCCTGGCTTTTTGCCTTAAAGCTTATCTTGCCTTCATAACTATAATTTATATTTTCCTTTCCGATTCTCTTTTCATCAAGTATTTTATTCAATCTTTCCCAGAAATTTCCTTTACTGTTTTCAATCTTGTTCATTATATCATCTATATCAAGATTTTCTTTGGAATAAAGAAAACAGTAATAAGATGTGCCTGTTGTTTCATCAAGCATATTGTAACTTTCTTCATCGGGAATTGCAACGTTATTTTGTTTATAGGGAAGATAGGCAACCATCCTCTCATTGAATGGAAAAATCTTATATGTCTTATATGTCAGGTCAGAACTTATAGCATACACATAAGCAGGTTCATTATTTGAGATAATTAATTCGAACAAAGTTCCGCTTGAGTATGATTTATCCATTACAAAATACTCGCCATTAAAAGTAGCCGGCATATCATTGCCATCACTCTCTCTGAACTGCAAAGTTCCGGAAAGATTAAATTTATCGGGGTCATAAACTGTTTTATCAATTATTTCAAAAGCATATTTGCAAAAGAAATCAAAATCGGAATAAGTAACCCATACATATCCATCTTTTCCCCATTTCTTTCCCCAGCTATTCATTAATTCAAAAGCACCACCAAATTTTTTATCATCATACCCTATAACAGTTATTGCATGACCGCGCGACCAGTTTTTATAGTCAGACTCAAGAGGTATCCACAACTCTTTTGCAGTATTAAAAGAGATTGGAACATCCAATGCAATTACAACGGGCCTTCCTTCAGCAAGACTTTTCTTTACATTTAAAATTTTATTTGCATCTTTAGGAGTGACATCCCTGAATTCAATAATCCGGTATTCTTTAGCTTTATCTTTATCTAAAGTAGTAACTTCTCTATCGCAATCGTAAGCAAAATCTTTAAGTTTAAGACCTCCCTGGCTTTTCAAAACTTCTAGTGCATTTATTAAACTCGTTCCGTTGCTGCAGTCTTTGCTTATCCTTATTTGGTTATAAATAAAAGATGGTGAAAATGTGTTGCTGTCAATAATACTTCCACCCCAGCTGTTTCTCATTGCTTCAAGTATTGTTCTTGCAGCATATCCCGTTGACCATCCTGCGCAGGTTCCATAGGGTCCTTGGTAGCCGGGAACAGGTGTAAAAGATTTAAGTGAGGAAGCTGCCGGCAGGTCTATATAATCGCCTCTCATTAATGGTGCGGCTGTAGGGCTGTTTGCATAAAGTGAGTCATCTAATAATAATCCCATCCCAAATTCTTGTGCGAAAACAGAAAGTGAGCAGAAAACAATAAAAAATGTTAAAAATAATATTCCCTTTAATCCGTAAAAACTCCTCAAGATTTTTCCCTCGGAAATGTTTTTTCAAAACCATTTAACAAAAACTTATTGAAGTTTATTCTATAAGTCAATAGCTCTTTAAGCTAAAATTTATCTTCTTAAAATAAAAGGGGTTATAGAAGCATTTAAGAGATAAAAATTATTTCATATTTATCAATTAATCTTTATTAAGAAAAGTTATTGTATTATATTCTAACAGTTTCATTAATAATTAGAATAAAACATGATAAAAACATTAACCTGTTTTTTATTGTTTAATTTTTTCGTCTTTGGCTTTATTCCTAATGATACAGTAAAAGCAAAGATAGCTATTCTACACAAAGCAGGAGAGATTTATAATTCTCTTAAAACTAAAGACAGACTTAGAGCAGGCGAGATGCTTAGAGTTTTTGTTTTACCTGCTAATCCGCCTGGGGCAGATTGTTTTGTGTATGTTGTTCACTCAGGCAGCAAAGAATCTTTTTTACTTTGCAAGACACAATTAAAATCAAAACAGGATACTCTTCTTCTTCCTAATTCCGATGACTATTATATTTTTGATGAAGCCGGAGTTAA
>MHAF01000173.1:56365-56430 GCA_001802865.1 Ignavibacteria bacterium RBG_16_34_14 | reverse complement strand
ATGTTCCCTGGAATATTCTTGACTACAAAGTTAATGACTATTTCTACAAAAAAATTGTTGAAGAA
>MHAF01000173.1:0-56176 GCA_001802865.1 Ignavibacteria bacterium RBG_16_34_14 | reverse complement strand
AGCTTGGAAATGTTTATCTGCCTGCAGGATTCCAGCTTCAGGAATCTCCAAAGATTTTCAGATGGGAACCGGGAATTTTCTTTGAACAGCTTCATAAAAGATTTCTTAAAAAACCTGAAGAGAATGGTAAGGGTAAACCATATTATGCTGTGTGGGCTCTTACTCAAAAAGATGAATTTACCAGATCTTCTGTAAACTCAGGACATATTTCTATTGTGAGGGATAAAGATGGAATTCTTCGTCATTTTCCTTTAATAATAAAAGTTGATTCACTCTATTTTCCTGCTGTAAGCTTGTCAATCTTTCTTGATTATAACAAAGTTCCGTTTGAAAAAATAAACATTAATTGGGGGGAAAATATTATCATACCATCTCTACCTGAAAGTTATCTTGATGAAGATGTTGTAATCCCGATAGATGAATATGGAAATGTTTTCATTCCTTATTACGGATTCTGGAGTGATGGCTCATCAAAAATGATGGAAGTTCAGAACCTTATTCGGTATTCAGACGAACCGGAATATCTTGATGACCTTCTCGATTTTTATGAAGGCAGTTTTGTTTTTATAAGTGATATTTCTGTCGGTACCTCTGATCTCGGACAAACAACAATTGAAGAAAATGTTCCTCTTGTTACTGTGCATGCAGCTTTGTTAAATGGAATGTTAAACAATCAGTTTTATACTAAATGGAATATCTTACCACTGGCAGCTATTATTTTTGTTTCCGGAGTCTTGTTAATCTTAACTGCACTTCCAAGGACAAATCTTATTTTTTATTTCACAGCTTTGCTTCTGATTTCATTAATTCTATACTTCGGGTATAACCAGCTTCTCAGCTTCAATTTATTTCCATCATTCTCAGTTTCAGTCTTTGTCTTTTTAATTTTTATAGGAATGATGATCAGCATTCAGGTTATCTCCGCTAAGGACAGGGCATTTATAAAGAATGCGTTTGCAAGATATGTCCCTGATAAAGTTGTGGAGAATTTAATTGATAATCCTGAACAGCTTAAGCTTGGGGGTGAAGAGAGGGAGCTTACAATTCTTTTTTCAGATATATCCGGATTTACATCAATCTCTGAAAAGATGAATCCTTCTGATCTTGTTTCTCTTCTGAATGAATATCTTACGGAAATGACCAAAATAATTATTGAAAAGGAAGGTACTATAGATAAATTTATTGGTGACGCAATACTTGCTGAATTCGGTGCACCTGTTATGATTGAACATCATGCTGATGCTGCGGTTGCAAGTGCAATTCTTACACAAAAGAGATTAAGAGAGTTGAATAATACCTGGAAAGAAAAAGGTTATCCTTTAATTATGAACAGAACCGGTATAAATACTGGCAATGTAATAATCGGTAATATGGGCTCCGAACAGGTTTTTGATTATACTGCAATTGGCGATCCTGTGAACCTTGCTGCAAGACTTGAAAGTGCAAATAAATTTTATAACACTAAAATCCTTATTTCTGAATTCACTTATAGAAAGATTAATGACAGCTTATATCATACAAGACTTCTCGACGTTATTAAAGTGAAAGGGAAAGAAAAAGCAGTTAAGGTTTATGAAGTAACAGGATTTGTTTCAGATCCTCTTTTAGAAGAAGATTTGAAATATTATGATTTTTATGATAGAGGATTTAATTTTTATCTGCATAAACAATTTGCTGAATCGAAAGAACACTTTACAAAAGCTTTGCAGATTCGACCTAACGATTATTCATCTGCTGAACTGATAAATAGAATTGATAAACTTAATTCCGCTTCTTTAGATGAAAACTGGGATGGTTCGATAACTTATAAGGAAAAATGACAGGAGGTATATGGTATAAGGTATACGTATTAATATTTTTCCCTATACCCTATACCAAAGGTTCAGTATTCTAGGTATTAAATTTTTTGTGAAACTTCAATCAATAATTGGATTAAAAGGTTTCTTATGACAGAAGAAAAAAAAATCAACATACTCTTTGAAATACTCTCAAGTGAACAGAATATTTTGCAGCGTGCGGATCAAAAGGCTTTTACAATGCTTTCTCTGCTTGGAGTATTTGCAGTGTTTTTTATTGTTCATTATACAAGAATACCGCCAACTATTTTTTCCTCTGTTTTGATTTTTATCTATTTTGCTTCTGTTATTATCTCTATATTTTTTCTTGTAAGTGTGGTTTCTCCAAGGATAAAAGAGACCGAAAGTATTCCTGCAGAAAAAAAAATTATTCTTCCAACGTTCTTCGGAGGAATTGTTAAATATAAATCTGCTGAAGATTATGCTAAGGAGTTAGGAATTATTCTTGATGATAATGAAACTACTTACCAGGTCTTTTCAAAAAGTATTTACTCTATTGGAAGAATAAATGCTTATAAGCATAAATATCTTAAATACGGCATAAGAGCTTTTGTTATTGCAATTGGTGTTGAGTTTGCAATTATTATTATGCTTTATTTAAACTTACTGATGCTTGAGGGTTAAAACCATTATTAAATCATTTTAAAATGTTTTTTTGGCTTTGTAAAATAATTACTAAGATTTATCAAGATATAACTTTTCATTATTAGCATGAACTCAACCCTACCCTTCTCTTAAAAAGAGAAAGGTTTCTAATAGGTATTAACTCCTCATTTAATATCTTGTCAGAAGATAATTAGTTACGAGTTTTATTTCCAATAAGTCCCTCTCTTGCGAGGTTGTGTGAAAATCATGTTTTGATTCATAAATATCAACAGGATTGAATAACGCAATTTCTAATTAGACATTATTATTTTCAATAAATATTGAACACCTACGGTGTTCTAAGGTTTTGTTGGGTGGTTTTGTTTCTACAAATATTGAATTCCTAACGGAATTCTAAGAAGTTCCATAGGAACTTAATGTTTGTAGAGAAGGTTCCCGCCTCAGATCAAAGAATGAGAGTGAGTTTCCTTTATCTTGAAACTGAAATGCTCTATCATATCACACATCTCTTTAACCGGCAAAGGCTTATATTAGCCTTGTTATTTTTCATTTATGCTTAATATTTGTAGTTAAACCATTTAAGAGAATATTTTGTTTAATGTTAAAAACAGTTTGTTTAAGAGGTCAGAGGTTTATTTAATGTCATGTAGAACTCAATTATTTATTTTCTTTCTTTTAGTATTATCTTTTTCGTTATTTCCACAGCAGAGAGAAGGTTTTTCAGGAGGAACAATTACAGGGACAGTATTCGATTCTACCTCAGGTCAAAAAATAGAATATGCGAATATCGTAGTTATGTCTAAAAGCGATTCTTCAGTTATAACAGGAACAATAACAGATGCTGAAGGTAATTTTACAATCAGTAAAGTTCGTCCGGGGAATTATTTTGTTAATGTAAGGTTTATTGGTTTTAATGATAAACAATTTGATGTTTCGATAAACAGGAACAATCTGAATATTAATCTTGGTGAAATTTATCTTGAACCGGCAGCAATTAATTTAGAAAATGTTGTTGTTGAAGGAGAAAGATCTCCTGTTACATACCAGCTTGATAAAAAAGTTATTGATGTAAGCCAGATGCAAACGGTTATTTCTGGTAACGCTGTGGATGTACTTGAAAACATTCCTTCTGTAACAGTTGATATTGAAGGAAACGTGAGCTTAAGAGGAAGTGGTAATTTTACAGTTCTTATTGATGGACGCCCTTCAATAGTTGATGCACAGGATGCACTTCAGCAGATACCTGCAAGCTCAATCAAATCTATAGAGATTATTACAAATCCTTCTGCAAAATATGATCCTCAAGGAACTGCAGGTATTATCAATATTATTTTGAAGAAGAATCAGAATATTGGAATGAGCGGTATAATGAATGCTAATGCCGGACTTAATGATAAATACGGCGGAGATTTTTTATTTGAATATAAAACAGAGGATGTTAACACAACTTTCGGAATAGATTACAACAGGAGATTTTCTCCTGGCGAAAGCAGGGAAGAGCAGAGATTTATTCGTAATAACAATACCTCTTTCTTAAACTCAACAGGTGACAGAAAATGGGGAAGGATCTCATTTGGATTAAGAGGTGGTCTCGAATTCATTCTTGGTGAAAATGATATTTTGAGCCTTGGCGGAAGATACGGAAATAGGGAAGGTCAGATGAATTCTTTCCTGAATTATATTTTATTACCCCAGGATAGTTCCTATATAAGTTCGGGAGATAGAGATAGAGGTGGCAATCATTATGATTTTAATATGAATTACTTCCATCGTTTCAATCCTGATGGACATGAATTAAAAGGAGAGTTGGTTTACGGATATGATAATTCAGATGAATCAACTATAACTTCCGAGTTTTATAATGGGATACAAACAAGTGGTAAAAAAACCACCGAATCAGGACCATCAACTGATATCGAAGGTAAGCTTGATTATACTTTGCCTCTTGGAGAGAATAGAAAATTTGAAGCCGGTATGCAAGGTGAGGCTGAGATTTCAAAAGAAAACACGTCACTATCAGAATATAATTCTAAATTTGGAGATTTTATTTTACAGCCTCTTTACTCCAATACAGCGAATTATAAAACAAATGAACTTGCCGTATACTCTCTGTATGCAGATCAGTTTGGTAATTTGGGATTACAAGGCGGCATAAGAGGAGAATATACTTTCCGCACAATTGAAGTAACCAGGCTTAATCAGGAATTTAATATAGACCGATGGGATTTCTTTCCTTCTCTTCACAGTTCATATAAATTTGCTGAAGGCAAGCAGATGATGGCAAGCTACACACGCAGGATTCAACGGCCTGGAGGCTGGGAACTTGAGCCTTTTGATACATGGATGGATGCAAATAATGTCCGCCGTGGTAATCCTTCTCTTGAACCCGAATATATTGATTCTTATGAGCTTGGTTTGCAGATATTTATTGGTAAAGTCGTTTTGTCGAGTGAACTTTATTACCGTGTAACTCATAATAAAATTGATAGAGTACAGTCTATTTATCAGGACTCAACTAATATAACACTCAACACTTCGGAGAATATTGGTAAAGATTATTCACTTGGCAGCGAGCTGATGCTGACACTTGATCCTTTGGAATTCTGGAACGTTAACCTGATGGGGAATCTTTATAATTATAAAATAGATGGTCTTCTTTTTAATGAACCTTTCTCAAGAGAAAGCTTTAACTGGAGTTCAAGATTTAATAATGTATTTAAAGTAAGTGAATCAACCACATTTCAATTCAATGTAAACTATAACAGTCCTACTGTTTCTTCTCAGGGAACAAGAGAAGGATTCTTTACAACCGATGCTGCCTTTAAGCAGAATTTCTTTGAAAGAAAACTTTCCTTAACCGTGCAAGTAAGAGATATCTTTAGCACTGCAAAATATGAGTTCACTTCAGAAGGAGAGGATTTTTACAGGTATAATTATTTTAACAGGGAATCTCCTGTGGTAATGCTTAATCTCCGTTATAACTTTAATAATTTCAAGCAAGAGAGAGACGGGGAAAAACCAAATGGAGAATTTAATGATGGGGAAGAGTTTTAAGTGTATCCACATTTATTTAACTGCTATTACCGGTAAGGATTTTTTAATTTTATGAGTCTTATCTCCTTTATTTTTTTACTTTGCCATGTACCACATAACCTACTCCAAGTTGATAAGCACCTATAAAAATTTCATCTTTAAATGGCATTACAGAATAAAAATCTACAATGTAGCTGCCAAAATCACCAATTCTTATCCAGCTGCTTCCATTAAAATACCTTATTGTACCGTGGTCTCCCACAGTAAAAATTAACTTTTCTGGTGTCCCTTTTATATCCCGGTATAAAAAATCATCCCATGTTGTTAGAGTCCAATTATTTCCGTCAAATTTAAAAAGTCCTCTATTTCCAACAGAATAAATTTCATTTTCATTTATACCATACATTGCTTTGTTGCCAAATGAAAAACCAGTAGGAATTCCATCAATATTTACTAATCTGCATGAATCTAAGTCCTGCCAACTACCATTACTATACTTTGTAAAGTAAAACATAGCTGTATCTGGATACTCTTTATAATCATAAAATTCATTCATTATAAAAACTTCACCATTTGGGGCCACATAGAGAGGTCCTAAAGAAGGAGAAATAGACATTAGACCTAAATATTTTCTTTCATCAAATGGTACTTTGAACCATTGATTATTTATTCTTCTATATGGTGCACCATAATATCCGCAAGCCCAAATATCGGATGGATTTCTTCCATAAATAAATTTTAGACCACTTCCAAGAGGTAAATTCTCTCTTTGCCAGGATATTCCATTATACTTTAAAATAAGGGCTTCTGTATGTAGTACAGTATCAACAATTAATTTTGAACCCACCGCATATACTTCATTTTCGGAAAACCCAAAAACTGAGAGAACTTCATAATTAAATCCTAAATCAGGTGTAACACGATTCCATATAGTTCCGTCCCAATGAAATAATTCACCTTGTCCTGCAAGATTAAATCCGGCAATAAAAACACTGGAATCTGAACTTCCCCAAATTGACCAGGGAACAACTCCATAACCATTTGGATTCTTAAGTGTATCAATAGTCCACTCATATTTCAAATATTGATTATCATCGGGTGGTGGTTCAGTAGGATCACTGCAGTTTAATGAAATGAATATAAAGAAGAGTAGTATTGTAAAACGAAGTAATTTATAAGTTTTCATTAAAACAACTCCAACTTACAACCTTGTTCTGGAAGTGGTTTGAAGGATTCCCCACGAAAGAATCTCATCAAAAGACTTCCCCTTTTTACCTACTACAAAAGAATAAAAATTAATTTTCAAAGTCAAATTATTTTTTACTTAACTTTGCATACAAATTACTTGTTAACTCTAAATAATTATTACTTATAAATATGCAAAGAAAGAAGAAAAAAGAACTCTATTTTTATTTAAATGGAAAAATCTTAAAAGGGAAAGAATTAAGCTTATCTCCATTTGACCGCGGCTTTTTATTTGGTGATGGCGTTTATGAAACTTTAAGATGGTATAAAGGAAAATTATTTAAGCTCGATCTGCATATTGAAAGACTAAAGAAAAGTCTTGCCTCATCAAAAATAAATTTTACAGCTTTTTCGGAACGATCCCGAATTTTATCGGGGGATGATATTGAAAAAGTTGTAAACGAACTTGTCAGCATAAATAAATTCAATAATGAAGAACATCTCTTTGTTTATCTCCAGATTACAAGAGGAACCTATTTCCCAAGGCAACATCATTTCCCTCCGACTGATGTTCAGCCAACTTTCTTTCTTTCTGTTACTCCTTTAAAAAGGCAGGAAGAACAATTCAGAAATGGGATAAAAGTAATTCTCGAAGAAGATATCCGCTGGATGAGATGCGATGTTAAATCAACTATGCTTATGGCAAATGTACTTGCAAGGCAAAAAGCTCTTGAGCAAAATGCAGTTGAAGCAATTTTTGTAAGAAGTGGATTTATCACTGAAGGAACTCATACAAGTTTCTGTGCTGTAAAAAAAGGAAAGTTGTACACACCGCCTCTTTCAAATCTTATTCTTGACGGAGTTACAAGAAAAGTAATTCTGGAAATTTGCAGGAGGGAAAATATTCCGGCACAAGAAACAGAAATTAAAGCAGATGAATTAAAATCTTTTGATGAACTTATGCTTCTTGGAACTATTTCTGAAGTTACACCTGTTGTTCAGATTAATGATTGGAAAGTTGGTAATGGAAAACCTGGTCCTGTTACTTTAAGGCTGCAGCGTTTTTTAAGTGAAATGATCTTCAGTTAAAACATTGAGATCTGTGCATACTTATGCGGGATTTCCTTTTCCTCAGATATTAATTCATTCAGATCACTTAATAATGAATTAAAATCATTATAAAACTTATCATTCAGTAAAGCTCCGGTTATTGAACTATCGTTCTGAACCTGGTTAATAATTTCATCCATTCTTTCCGGCAGGGAGGTTACAATCTTATAATTTTCTTCATGCATAATTTTCTTGCAAAAAATATTCATCTCAAAATCTTATAAAACAATTTTTGCAAAGGTAATTTATTAAAGATGAAGAAACAAGAAGGAAGAAGAAAATTTCTAAAAAAATTAATCGAAGTAATTCCTTTTTGGAAACCACTCTGAAAACTAACAACAATTAATTTTTAGTTTGAAAAAATCGCAGGAAACATTGGGTCAGCAGAGTCTTCGAAAGAAACTCCTCTTTTGATAAATGCCATATCAATGGCAATTTCAATTTCCCTGGAATCGAATGGTTTTACCAAATAACCATATGGCTCGGTTATTCTTGCCCTGTGAAGGGTTTCCCTGTCATTAAACGCAGTTAAATAAATAACGGGAATATCATAATTAGCGGAAAGAACTTCAGCAGTTTCAATACCATCAAGTGCGCCGTCAAGAGATATATCCATTAATATAAGATCTGGCTTTGCTTCTTTTACTTTTCGTAATACTTCTTCGCCTGAGCTTACTATATCAAGTACATCACAGCCTATTCTATGCAATATGTTCTTAATATCAATTGCGATTATCTTTTCGTTTTCAGCAATCAGAATTTTTGGTTTAATGTTCATCATAAAATTTTTTTATTACTCCGTATATTATCAGTCTGAAACAGTAAAATATTTTATTGTTTTTACTATTGACTTGATTAAATCATTTTATATGCCAATCAGTTTAGAATGTTCGTGGAAAAAATTTCTTTTGGCATAGTGATGGAATCCTGTAAAATATTTATTAGAAAAATGGATTCGTGCCTGCGGGCAGGCTTGTGTAAATATTCCAGCTTAATTATGTAATTAATACTCACTTCTTGTACAGTCAATTTG
Organism: Ignavibacteria bacterium RBG_16_34_14; assembly: GCA_001802865.1. Classification (GTDB taxonomy): domain Bacteria; phylum Bacteroidota; class Ignavibacteria; order Ignavibacteriales; family Ignavibacteriaceae; genus RBG-16-34-14. Next base: position 47,353 of record MHAF01000173.1, on the reverse strand, counting down.
GTTTTCTTATAGGAAAAATTACATGAAGAGTTTTGTAAATGTCGTTAGGATGTATCAATAAATAACAGGGGTATTGAGGATCAAGGTTTTCTAAGATTATCCAGGCTATTTATTAAGGTTTGCCTGCGTTCTGAAATAAAAATTTTCAACTTATTAACCTCATCATCAAGACTATATCCGGCTTCTCCCAGGTAAGGATCAAGTTCATAACCAATCCTGATTTTTTTCACTGCTTCATCAATTACAGGGAAGAGGTTTGATTCTATAAAAATGTTTTCGAGGCAATAAGTGTAATATTGCCTGTAAAGAGTCAGGCAGGAATCATTTAAGAGCAGCTTGTCAATTATCTCGTTGTCTCCATAAAATATTTCTGTAAATGTCGCATTAAATGATCCGTCAAAATCCCATGGTAAAATTTCATAAGGAGTTTCCGGTGTCCTTTTATAGAATATGATATTATTTCTGAAACCATCGTTTGCAGCTATAATAGTAGAAGCAGCGTGATATTTAAGATAAGTATTTATATCAAGAAGTTTTCTCAGCTCATTAAAAATATTTTCCTGTTTAACTGTATCAAGGGTATGTATAAAATTTTCAAAATTGTAAAGATTTTCGTTGTCATTAATTTCTTTCTCAAAAAATTCATAAATGTTAGTGCCGTTCTTAAAAGTAAATTTTGCATCGAATATAGTTTTTATTACTTCATAAACGGGAACACCTCTTCTTTCAAAAAAATCTTTTTCAACTCTTTCAATTATATAATATAAACCCTTGTTCTTATTATTTATTTTAATAAAAGCAAAGTCGGAATCAAAAACTTGAAATCCCATTTCTCTGTAAACATAAGATGCAAGAATTGTTCTCATCATTGAAGGATCTCCAACTTGTGCACTCAGGTTGAAGTTGTCGAGATGCATTATCTTACCATCATCAAGTTTTATCTCAAAAGACCATTTAGGAAGATATCTTGAAGCTGAACCTTGTGCTTCAATTGTACCTTTGTAGTCATCATCGCCGATAAAAATTTGTATGGGGACAGAATATTTTATCATCTTGTTCGCTAAGAGGTTTGATAAATTTTCCGGTCTGATATAACTATCAAAAAGATAAATCGAGCTTATATCATTTGCAGGATTATTATCGGTAACATCACATCCTGAGAAGATACAAAGTACAATAAACGGCAGTATTTTAAAATGGTTCATGTTTAAAATCTAACTTGTAACTCAACAATACCCAAAGAATTTATTGAACTGTACTTTTTGTTAAACCTATTTTTGGTTAAAAGCTTGTTGTAGTTAAGTCTCAATCTTACATCGTCGTGAAAATAAATATTTAATCCGGGCATAAATTGTAATGTATGAAATTCACTTTCATTTATATCAGGACTAAAAAACCCAAAAAGAAAAACCGGTTCCAAACCTTTTATAATTCTTCCATCAATATCAAAAATTTTTGCTGCAAGCAGTTTTACCCCCGCAGCAAAAATATTTTCATCTCCATTTAAAACAACGTTTTCTAAAACTGCTTCTATATTTTTAACATAAAAAGCTTCGAGACTTAATTTTGTGTTTTTAGGATTGAATGTAATATCACCGCAAAAAGCATTTGCCTTTATCGGGTAATCTCTTCCAATTGACTGAAACGAATAATTCACCGAATAAATAAAATCATCATTGTGATAGCTTAATCTTGCATACAATCCTGAAGTGAGAGAATTATTTTTAAAAAGTGAAAAATAATATGAGAAAGGAAAATATCCATATTCATCTTTGTATTTGCTGTAAAGCATAACACTCACCGAACGCACTGCATAACCAAAATCAGAAACCTGCTGGTTTATAAAACTTTCTTCAATAAACTCCAGGTCTTCATCACTAACCATCTGTTCTGTACCGAATGGCTGTTTAAGATTGCCTATTTCTATTTTCATTCTTTCCCAATATTCAAACTTTGCAGAAAATTCTCTTAATGTAACTCTCTCATCAACAGAATTTCCCCGGAAATCGAGCTGTGCTTCAATATCTTTATTAACTTTTATCTCTGCCTGGAGTTTTCCTTTAAAATAAACTTCCTGGCTTACTCCGATTGATATAGGTCTTTCAAAAAGCTGTATGCCTGTTGCTCCAAAGCCTGTGAATTTAACCTGTGAAAAAAGCTCATAAACAGGCATAAGAATAAAAATTATGAGTAGAAATTGAATAGACTTTTTCATATTGTTTTTATTGATTTTTTAAGAATTTTCATCAATTAAGGCTTTTTAAAAATAATGATAAATATAGGATAATATCTATTCTATCTGCAATGTTACCTAAAACTACAAATGCCCACCAGACTCCTGTTTTCATATTAACCGATGAATGGCTGGATTCAAATGGAAGAAATATTTTGCGTTTCTTCGGAACATCTAAAGATGGGTCTGTTGAAATCATAATAAATAATAATAAACCTGTCTTTTTTGTAGGAAGCGAAGCAGACTTGAGTGAATTGGATGTTCCTTATAAAAGAAAAAAAGTTGATATGAAAAATTTTTCCGGCCTTCCTGTTGATGCTGTTTACTTCAACACACAGAAAGATCTCAAAACTGCAGACGCTCTTTTGAACTCTAAAGGAATTACTACGTATGAAGCAGATATTGATCCTGCAAGAAGATACCTGATGGAAAAATCAATTAATGCTCAGGTGAGTATTTCTGGAAATATTATTGTAAAGGAGAAGGTTTTATCTTTTATAAATCCTAAAGTGAAACCTGCTAAAGTGACACCTGAATTTTCAATCGCCTCGCTTGATATTGAAACAGGAGAAAAGAATTTGCTTTATTCAATTGCAGTTTATTTAAAAAAAAATAATGAAGAGATTAAAAAAGTATTTATGCTTTCGGAAGAGGAAGGAACTTTGTGCCACTATGCTGAATGTTTTTCTTCAGAGAGAAGTTTATTGCAAAGCTTTTTAAAATGGTTCAAAGATGCTGACCCTGATATTATAATTGGATGGTATGTAATTGGTTTTGATTTGTCGTTTCTTGAAAACAAATGCCGGGAATTAGTAATTCCTTTTGACATTGGGAGGGGTAGGGGAAAAGTTACAATCAGGAAAAGACTTCAGGGAAACTGGTTCGCAAATATCCCAGGTAGGATAGTTCTTGATGGTCCTCCGGCTTTAAGAATGTCTTTCTTTTCATTTGAAGATTATAAACTTGAAACTGTTGCACAACAGCTTCTTGAAATCGGTAAAACAATTTCTCCTGAAAAAAACAAAGTGGAAGAGATAGAAAAATTATTTAAAGAAGATAAAATGAAGCTCGCTGAATATAATCTTCAGGATGCGATTCTTGTTTATGAAATATTTAAGAAAGCAGGATTGATAGAATTATCTGTTAAGAGAGCTCAATTATCCGGAATGTTAATGGACAGGCTTGGTATGATGTCTGCAGCTTTTGATCATTTTCTTTTACCAAGAATTCATGAAAAAAAAATTGTTGCTCCAAATATTAAAGATATTTCTTTAACTGAACATTCAGCAGGCGGTTATGTCCTTGATCCGAAACCTGGTATTTATAATGATGTTGTTGTGCTCGATTTTAAAAGTCTTTATCCTTCAATCATTCAAACATTCAAAATTGATCCATATTCACGATTAATGTTGGATGTCAATCCTTTGGTTACACCGGGAGGTTACAGGTTTTCTTCTACAGAACATTTTCTTCCCGATTTCATAAATCAATTAATGAAGCAAAGAGCAGAGGCGGTAAAAAAAGGAATAAAGTCTCTCTCACAAGCAATTAAAATTTTAATGAATAGTTTTTATGGTGTAATGGGTTCAACAGGCTGCAGGTTTTATCATCCTCATCTTCCTTCTGCAATTACATCAACAGGACAATGGTTGCTACTTCAGAGTAAGCAGTTTCTTGAATCAAAAAACTTTGAAGTTGTGTACGGAGATACCGATTCTTTATTTATAAGATTGAAAACTTTTGATGGAAATGAAATAAACAATGGCGAAAACCTTGCAAAAGAGCTTAATCAATATTGGAAACAAAGATTAAAAGATAAGTTTGGAGTTAAATCATACTTAGAACTTGAATTTGAAAAATACTACAGGAAATTTATTATAACTCCGATGAGAGGAGCAGAGGCTGGTGCAAAAAAAAGATATGCAGGGCTGGTCGTTGAGAATGGAATAGAAAATCTTGAATTTACAGGTATGGAGTTTGTAAGATCTGACTGGACACGACTTGCAAAAGAATTCCAGGTGGAACTTTATAAAAAAGTTCTTTATAATGAAGAAATTCAAAACTGGATGAATGATTTTGTTGATAAAGTTTATAAGGGAGAGTTTGATGAAAAGCTTGTTTACAGGAAAAGATTAAGAAAAGGTGTTGATGAATATGTGAAGAATGTTCCACCGCAGGTCCGCGCAGCAAGAATGTTAAGTGATGTGGGCAGTACAGTTTATTATGTTATTACTAAAAGAGGCCCTGTACCAATCGAACTTAAACCAAAAGATATTGATTACCAGCATTATATTGATAAACAGCTTAAACCAATTGCAGATTCAATTCTTGTTCTGCTAGATCTTTCTTTTGATTCAATAGTTCAAAGCGGGCAGTTAAATTTCTTTAACGAATAATTCTAACCATCAGAGGAATAAATATGAAAATCATTTTTAGTTTTCTACTTGCCTCATTAATTGTATCACATGTTAAAGCATCAGAAATAAAATTTGATGCTTATTTTTTAGATGAGACGATGAGAATAGATTATCACAATATGGGAGATTCTGAGTTTGAAATTATCAGTGTTGATAGAATCTATCGTTATGGTATCTGGGCTGGAAGTGTTACTAATTTAATTGATAACCTGAATAACGGGAAATATTATTTGAAAGTTTACGATTCTGCATCAGGAAAATTAATTTTCTCAAAAGGATTTGATACTTATTTTGGTGAATATCAAACAAGCGCTGAAGCGTTAAATGGAATAAAAAAAACATATCATGAAACAGCACTGATTCCATATCCAAAAAATAAAATCAGGTTTTCAATAGAAAAGAGAGATAAGAAAAACAATTTAGAAGAAATATTCAGTACAGAGATAAATCCAAGTGATCAATATATAGTTAAAGAAAAAATAATAAACAGTTCAATCAAAATAATAAAACATGAAAATAGTGGTGATCCCCATACAAAAATTGATATAGCTGTTTTAGGGGACGGTTACACTGAAAGTGAAACAGAAAAATTTCAAAAAGATTTTAATAGGTTGGTAAAAACTTTATTTGAAATTGAACCTTATAAATCCAATCACGATAAATTTAGTTTTTATGGGATACTCAAACCATCCGAAGAAAATGGAAGTGATGAACCAGGTGCAAATATTTTTAAGAACACAGCTTTGGGAACAACTTTTTACTCACTTGGTTCTGAGAGATATCTTTTGACAGAAGATAATAAAACCATAAGAGATGTAGCTGAAAATGTTCCTTATGATGCATTGGTAATAATAGTAAATCATAATCGTTATGGCGGTGGAGGAATTTATAATCTATTCTGCACGCTAACTTCAGATAACCAATGGTTTGAATATCTTTTTCTTCATGAATTCGGACATTCTTTTGCGGGTTTAGCAGATGAATATTATACCTCAGATGTAGCATATACAGAGTTTTATAAAATTGATGTTGAACCGGTGGAACCAAATCTAACTGCCTTAGTTGATATTAAGAACTTTAAATGGAAAGAATTTGTCGCTGAAGATATAGAAATCCCAACTTTATGGGAAAAGGCACTATTTGATAGTATGGATTTAAAATGGCAGGAAGAAAGACGAGCGTTAAATGAGAAAATTGCTGAATCAAAAAGAAATAAGGTTGCATCAGATGAAATCTCAAAAACGCAGGAAGAATATAATAGAAAAGACAAATTACATTCTGAAGAAGTTGCTGATTTTTTAAGAAATAGTAAGTATTGGAGTAAAATAGGGGCTTTTGAAGGTGCTGGTTATCTTTCAAATGGTTTATATAGACCAATGATAGATTGTCTGATGTTTTCTAAGGGTAAAAAACCATACTGTAAAATCTGTGAAAATGCTGTTTTAAGGGTAATAAACAATTATACAAAGTGATTTACTGCACATAAATAAAAATTTTGATAAATATTTAATAAATCTGAGCTTTCTTACAACTTTCAGAAAGTTTGAGCATCTAAAGGCTTGAGAAAAGTAAGTTGAGTTGATTTTTTGACTTAATTTTTAGATAAAAATATGTTATCTTAAAAGTTAGTTTTTTTGGTTTAATATTATACCCTTATCAATAAAACCACAAATTAAAATAACAAATCAGGAGTGAAGTAAATTGAAAATAACAAAGCAGTTCACTAGCAGAGAAAGTAAATCTTTAGATAAGTATTTGCAAGAAATTGGCAAGGTTGATCTGTTAACTCCCGAACAGGAAATTGAACTGGCTATTCGAATAAAAAAAGGTGATCAGACTGCTCTTGAAACCCTGACAAAAGCAAACCTGAGATTCGTTGTTAGTGTTGCAAAACAATTTCAAAACCAGGGGTTGTCTTTAGGTGATCTGATTAATGAAGGTAATCTTGGTTTAATTAAAGCGGCAAAAAGATTTGATGAAACCAGAGGATTTAAATTCATTTCTTATGCAGTATGGTGGATCAGACAATCTATTATGCAGGCAATTGCCGAACAATCAAGAATGGTTCGTTTACCATTAAACAGAGTTGGTGAGTTGAATAAGATTGGTAAAGCTTACAGTAAACTTGAACAGGAATATGAGAGAAAACCCAATGCGCAGGAATTAGCTCAGGAATTGGATATGGATGTTGAGGATGTTGCCAATTCACTTCAGCTTTATGGAAGACATATTTCTGTTGATGCACCATTTCAGAATGGTGATGATAACAAAAATAATCTTCTTGATGTTATGGTTAATGAAGAACAACCTTCACCTGATGTAACATTAATGGGTGAATCGCTTAAAAATGAAGTTCAGAATGTTCTTTCAACCCTTTCAGAAAAGGAAGCTGATGTTTTAAGATTATACTTTGGTATTAATAGTGAAAGATCCGCTACTCTGGAAGAGATAGGTGAAAAATTCAACCTGACACGTGAAAGAGTAAGACAGATTAAAGAAAAAGCTATAAGAACTTTAAGACACGCACAAAGGACAAAGAATCTTAAAGCTTATTTGGGTTAATTGAACCTGAATAATTAAAGGGCGTTCTGTAATAAAATACAGAACGTCTTTTTTATTTTAAACTTACCGGAATTCCTATCATTACAAATTCTTATCATTATTATTGAAAATTATTAATAATAAAATTATTTAATTTAGAAAATATTTTTGATCTGAAAATAGTTTATGATTAGTAAAACCTGGTATAAAGAAATTGCAAGAGATATTATTGCTCTGGGAAGCATTGTTTTTTATTTCCTCGTAATTGGAAGAACATTGGTTGGACCTTTCTGGGTCTTTTTGACTTTTTTGTGCTCATCAGCTTTAGCCTTGTTAATACTTTATTTTATACATAAAGAATTTGAATCATACTTAGCTAGAGGAATTATTCTTGCGATAGGAACAAGTTATTTTTATGGAAATTTTATCTTTACTCTTTTTGCAACAGTTATTTATTTTCTTATGATTGTTTCCTCATCTTTTTTAGGAAATTCCATCTCGAAAATTTTAAAAGGAATTATTTTTGGTTTAATATCTACAGTTGTAGGTTACTTAATTTCAGAAAGTTTTTTTGAAGGACCTTGGTATTGATGAAAAATTATTTTATTCATCTGTTTAGCCTCCTTATTTTAGAGACGGAAAAAAGTTCGGTTTTCCCTTCACTAATCAGACAAATCCACTTCTAAACCGGATTAAGAGAGTATTTAATCTAACTCAACCCCAATCCTCTTTCCCTTTCTTACGCGGGCGGTTATACTCAGAAAAGAGGAAGAGAGATTGAGTTAGTTTTACAACATTTAGGAGGGTAACTCTTAATTCTTTTTTGGCGAATTGTAAACGATTTTTCTTATGGTATCAAATTGTAAATATGGATATTCCTCACGTAAAGCATCAATAGCATCTCCTGCACTCATTTTACTTGCACGCATAAACCTGAACTTCTTTCGAATCTCTCTATCTCTTACAGAGGTTTCATTAATAAGCCCACGGCTCATTAAAGTTTCATAAACTTCATTACTAATGAGGTCAGCAAGAGGATTACTGTATTGCTCACTTACGTTTATATTCTCCATTGTTGTTCGCTCCTAAAGACTGATATTTGTAAAATTGTATTTTCTGGTATATAATTACCACATTAAGATTATCTTAACAACAGCACAAATGTGCAGTTATTTAACAGGGTTGATTTAAAGAGATTGGATAGACTGCATATTTATGCAGTATGTTTTTATTAAAGGAATCAGATTAAACCTTTTCTTATTGCTTTTGCAACTGCTTCTGATTGTGAGTGAACGTGAAGTTTTTTATAAATATTTCTTATATGATGACGAACAGTATCAACGCTTATAAAAATTTTATCTGCAATCTCCTGGTAGTTATATCCATCTGCAAGATGATTTAATACTTCCTTTTCTCTTGTTGTTAGCTCATATTCTATCCCATTTCCATTAACATTTTTCTTTTGATGGAAAACGGAAATAATTTGTCTTGCAATATTTGAACTCATTGGAGAACCCCCTTCATAAATATCTTTAATTGCCTCGAGCAACCTGCTGGGAGGAGTTTTTTTAACAAGATAACCACACGCTCCGGCACATAATGCTTCAAAAACAACATTGCTTTCTTCATAAATAGTAAGCATAAGAATATTTAAGGCAGGATTTATTTTTCTTGCTTTTTTAACGCCCTCAATACCGCTGATACCAGGAAGACCAATATCCATCAGCACAACATCGATATTTGTTTTTGAAATATTATTAAGGAACTTTTCGCAATCTGGAAACGAACCGACACAATCATAACCGGGAGTTCCGGTTATCAAAGCTGCGAGACCTTCCCTTATTGTTTTATTGTCCTCAACTATTGCTACATTTATCATAAGATTCCAGATAAGAACTATTCAATAATAAATTATCTAATTGATAAGCTAAAGGAATTTAAATTTGCACTAATCGGTAACATTGAAAAATCTTTTAACAAAATAAGACATTTTATTTATACCATTTATTTTTCCAACAAAGGTAACCGTAGTTCCGGTATTTGGGACAGACCTCCATTTTAATTTTCCTCCAATGGCAGAGGCTCTTTCTTCCATATTTTTTAACCCGTTACCTATTTCTTTACCAGCACCATTTAAACCTATTCCGTTATCTTTTAAAACCATTTCAAGCACGTCCCCCCTTATATTAACTTCCAAAAAGATATTGCTGCATCTGCTGTGCTTTAGCGAATTATTTATTCCCTCTTTAAATATTAAATAAAGATTTTGCCTGTAATCCATTGGCAGTTTTACATTTTCAAGTTTATCCAGGTTTGTAGTTTTAAGAGAAATACCCATATAAGTGAGAACTTCGCTATAAGAATCTTTAAGTCTCAGTATAAGATCATGAAGTGAATCTCTCCTTGGATTTACGACCCAAACAATGTCACTCATATTATCAACTAACTTCTGGGCAGTTTCACTGATGGATTTTAAATTTTGAGGAGTATTGCCTAAACCGGTATTTAATTCCCTAGAAGTTAGCTCACTTAAAATAGAAATCTCAGTTAAACCGGAACCAATATTATCGTGAAGATCAGCAGCAAGTTTTGTTTTTAATTTTTCTATTGTAAGAAGATTTCTGATTCTTACAGTACTTATTAAATATATTATTGATAAGAAAACAACTATAATTCCTGCGATAAACCACCATGTTTGCCAGAAGGGAGGAAGAATTGTTAGTTTAATGGTTGCACCATCATAATTCCATAAACCATCACTGTTTGAACCAATAACTCTAAACATGTAATCTCCGGGAGCGAGATTTGTATACATAGCAATCCGTTGCTTGGAATCGGTATATCTCCAATCTTCATCAAAACCTTCAAGCATATATGCATAACGGCAGTCTTCAGGATTTGAATAATCAAGTGCAGCAAATTCAAATGAAAAAAAGTTTTCGGTATGAGATAAGATTATCTTATCCCTTTCTCCTCTCCATGCGTTATTAAGCACTTTGAAAGAACTTATTACAATATTTGGAATGAAAGAAACATAATTTATACTATCGGGATAAAAACTATTAACACCATTTATTCCTCCAAAGTAAATTTCACCATCTCTCGCTTTATAATACGCCCCTCCGCTAAATTCCAGACTTTGAACTCCATCAGATAAATCATATTGTGTGAAAAGCTGATCTTTCCTTGTGTATTTGAATATTCCATTATTTGTACTCATCCATAAGTTTTTATGCCTGTCTTCTACAATGCCATAAACCACGTAACTTGTAAGCCCCTCTCTTTCACCATAACGTATAAACCGGTTAAGCTCTCTATTATATTTGTTCAAACCACCGCCAAAAGTTCCAAGCCATAGTGTTCCGTCACTATCTTCAAAAATACACATAACCCTGTTATCACTTATGCTGAAAGGATCATTAGAAACATTTTTATAACTTATAAACTTTTCAGTTTTTTTATCAAACTTATTTAAACCTCCTCCATATGTTCCAATCCATAGTATGTCTTGCTTACTCTCAAAAATTGTATAAACGCGGTTATCACTTATAGTTGAATTATCATTCGGGTCGTGAGCATATCTTTTATATCTTATTCGATTCTTTTCTCCAAAAATTAATTTTGTTAAACCACCGCCGTAAGTAGCTATCCAGAAAACAGAATCATTTTCTATATGAATATCCAAAACCTGATCTGATCCAAGGGCTTTATCATCAAGGCCTAATTCATGGAAATTAATGAAGTCACCTGTTCTTCTGTTATACATACTTAATCCACTATTGAAACAACCAACCCATAGATTATTAATATTATCTACAGCAAGTGAACGAATATGATCATCCGGAATACTGTTTGGATCATTAGGATTATGTTTATATGTAACTACCTTTTTCTTCTCTTTATCATACTTGTTCAATCCACCTCTGTAAGTTCCAAGCCATATATACCCGTTTTTGTCTTCTGTAATTGACCAAACTACATTGTCTGAAAGACTATTTGGCTCTCCAGGAATTTGAGAAACATGATTGAATTTTTTTCTGTTAATCTGAAGCTGGCTAATTCCTCTTCCAAGGGATGTTCCTATCCAGAGTATTCCTGATTTATCTTTTTCGAGAGTAATTACATCATTATCGGGAATTGTATTATTATCAAGCGGATTATGATTGAAATTAAGAATTGAATTTGAAATGGGATTAAATTTAATAAGACCCTCTCCTAAAGTACCAAGCCAGATATCTCCGTCATTGCTCTCAACAATAGACATTACTGTTTTGTAGTGTAATTTTACCTGGCTCTGATCTGAGTTGAACTGAACAAATCTGGCTTCATCAACAGGAACAAACTTTTGAGAATTATCAAGTTTATTTAATCCGCCATTGTAAGTACCTATCCAAATATTACTATAACTGTCTTCATAAATTGAGATAACATCATTATTGCTTAAACTATAATTGTTATTCTTAGTTTTATAACGAATAAATTTAAAGGAATAATCTGATGTATGCTTATTATCCTGAATTTTAATTACTCTGTTTAGTCCGCCTCCAAAGGTTCCAACCCATATTGCAGATTTTTTGTCTACTAACACTTTGGTAATTCTGTTAAAACTTAAACTATTGGGATCATTTGATTGATAATAAAACTGTTCAAACTTTTTGTTTTTTTTATCGAAACGGAAAAGACCATTGCCCCATGTTCCAATCCAGATGTTGCCATTTTTATCTTCAGCTATAGATGTAATAGAATTGTTGCTGTTCCTTATAAAAGAAATGGGATAAGCAGTATAAGAATCATTAGATTTTACATTTAAATCGGAACTGCTGTCCGGATAAAAATATTCAAAAGTTTCAGTTCTCCTGTTGAATTTATTTATTACGCCCTTTATAGTTCCAATCCAGATATAGCCTTGTGCATCTTCAAAGATTGCACTAACTTCATTGTCAGAGATTGAAGTTGAATCGTATGGGTTATTAATATAAGTTATAAAATTATACCCGTCGAATCTGTTGAGACCATTGGCTGTTCCAAACCACATGAAACCACGCCTGTCCTGCATTATACAAAGGACAGCACTCTGCGAAAGTCCTTCTTTAATAGTAAACTGCCGGAATTGGTAATCCTCAGTTGTTTTGCTTTCGGCTGCATAGAGTGTACTTGTAAATAATATTATTGCTATAAGGATAGGCATTTTGTATAAACTTATTAAATAATTCTTCCTCCTGATAAGAAATTAAATCTCAAATTATTCATATTCAAGAGAAAAGATTATTAGTAAACAAAGATTTGAAATATGATTCACTTCAGAAAATTGTTAAAATTTGATACATGGCAAATGAAATTATTCTTCTAAAAAATGAGTAATAAGAAAAATTTTTTTCGGCAGGTGTTTTGTAAACATTAAATGTAAGAATTAAAAAAACATAACCTCACAAAATCAATCTCCTTCTAAAGCCGGATCATCCGGCTTTTTTTTTGATGTTACCCTTTGAATCAGGATTCAATGAAATCAATATATTTTTTGAATTGATAATTAAAATTCCATTTAGCATGCTTATACATTTTACTTTTTGCTGAAAGAAAAAATTCTCTGTTTGCGGAGAGTTCATTTATTTTCTCAATAAGATTTTTAGTTTCATAAAAAAAACTTGTATCCTTAAAATCCTCATAACCAGAAAATGACTTTTCACACAGCAAAGGAATGTTAAATGTAAAAGCCATGTTATATGAACCCGAGATCTGTGTCTTTGAGTATTTGTCAAACCAAATATCCGTAGGATGAATTAAGGGAAGAACAAGATCACTCATCTGCAGATATGAATAAAAGACATCGTTAGGAATAAATTTTTCAAATAAGATAAATTTATTGTATAGACTAAATTTTTCCAGAGTACTTTTTAACTCTGGTTTGATTTTGTCTTCAATCCCACCGAGTAAAATTATTTTAACATTGTCAGAAAGTTTGGTTTCAGTAAGGCTTCTTAATAAAGTATTGTAGTCTCTTCTTTTTTGTTCAACTCTCCCTGGTACACAAATCCAGAATTCATTTTTAGGTTTATTTATTTCAGCAGAAAAATAGTCTGGCTGGAAAATGGGATAGAAGCTGGTAAATTGTTTCCCTTCTATTTCAAGAGAATGTATATAATCAAGAACATTATCACTTAAAACAAAATACTTTTTTACCTTTTTATTGATCAACTTCTGGTTGCTGCTTTTGAGAATTTTCCCGGCATCGTGAATAACACCAATGAATTCAATTTCCGTTGGAAAAGGAAAGAGCAGAAAATTTCTTACCAGGATCCCATGTGCACTGTTTAGGATAACTTTATTAATCTCATTTTTAATTACAAACTTTCTGATCCTTGTCAGGTTTATTATGTCTGTGTATGCACTTTTCCCAAAATCAAAAAAGATTGTATTAACCGATAAATGTATTGTTCTTTCTTTAAGAACAGAAGAGCAGAATAAATCAACTTCGTATCCTGCTTTTTTTAGAAAAAGAATTTGTGAATAAAAACATTCATCATGAGAACTTCCAAGCTCTATAATAGCAGCTTTTTTGATCATTATCTTATTTAGATAAAAAATTATTTTTGCATATAAAAAGTATTCATTTCTTTCATAAAAAGGATTAAGTATAAAAGATTTGCAGCATTACTTAGTACAATATGTATTTTCAAGAATTAGAACGAGAGAAATTTTTGGTAGTGTCCTAATTTCATTTTTGGGGTTAATATTTAGCAAACTTAAGAAGCTCATTAATATTTTCCAGAACAACCTTCCCCGCAGAATTCCCAAGATCAATATAGCCATGATAATTGTGATTATTTTTCTTATTAAAGAACCTTTCGCAAACCCTATCAAATTCCATTTTTTTCCTGGGTTTAAAATTCATCCCGAATTTAATAATAGCTTCTTCGTACCTTTGAGAATTCCTTTGAAGTTGAGCCAAAACTTCACCCGAATTGATACTAACATTATTTTCGAGCCAATAGACAATATCAGAAAAAGCTTCTCTAAATTCTTTACAATCCCGAAAAAATTCTTGTTTTCTAATCTTTCTTTGACCCAGCCAATAACCAACTCCCAAAGTAAGAAAAGCAAGAATAATTTTCTGAATAATCTCTGGAATATTGTCAAGCATAATTGGGATACAATTCTAATATGTTCTTTAACATTCTTAATCGGTTATGGATTAGCATTTTTATTACACAAAAAGAAAAAGTCATTTATTCCTTCAGCGAATTTAAAAGCAACACAGAAGAAAGAAACGAGAAACCAGATATAATACCTAAACCAATAGCAACTTGGTCATTTTTTGTTTCAACAAGATCGGCATAGGGGCCCCTACGTTGGACGTTGGTCTCGGTGTGGTAGGAAGATTTTAAATCAAAAGTAATAATCGCACAGGCTAAACCAAGAGCAAGAAAGAAAATAGAAAGAATGAGTTTGAATTTATTAGTGTTCATAACAATCTCAATAATTATTGAAAGGATTTAATAAAATGATTACAGAAAAAGAGAAAAAAGAAATTGCAGACTTGATAAGAATTAAAGAGGAAGAAATAAACCAACTAATAAAAAAGGCAAACGAACTTAATCTTGAAGTGCTGATGAGCTTGCCTAATATAGATGGTGACCAAAAATTATTAATCATAGAAATACAGGAAAGAATTAAATACTAATCAACCTTATTGCGTGAATCTGTAAAACCACAATTAGAGCATTTATAGTTGAATTGTCTAAGACCAATTAACTCGTTAATATTTTTTGAACTAACCAATTCAAGAGTTGGTTGTTTACACTTAGGACAAATATCGCCTGAGCCAGATAAACGTTTTTCTAAAGAAACAATTCTTTTTTCTAAAGCATCAATTCTTTCAGGTGATTCTTTCATTCTTTTCCAGAGGGGCATTTTGTCTAAAAGTTCGTTTAGGTCTTTAAGACTAAACATAATGGTGGTTCTCCAAATTATTTAGAAAAGCTATTAAAAATATAAGGAATAAATAAAATGATAGATACAAAGACATTCAAAGAAATTTCAGATTTAATCAATCTCAAACAACTCTGCGGAGTTTCCAAACCTGAACAAATCAATAATGGTAAAAGCCCGAATAGTATTGATTTAACAAGCATATCAGTAACGAGGCTAAATAACGCCTTAAAGAAACTGAATGAAAACTATAAAATAAATCTTAAGAAATATCAGAAAGCACTTGACACACAATTTATGATTTCATATATTTCGGGGTACATAAAACAGGTTATTAAAAAAATGATTGAGAATAATAAAATAAGCGATTTAACTTTTGATGAGATTAAAACATCTTTCAAAAATCAGCTTAAACATCTTGAAGAAACTATCAACACTATTGATGAGAAGCGAAACGAATATAATAAGCTCCGTGCTGAAACTGTAAAAGAATATAAAAAGGTTGCCGAAGAATATGAAATGATGGTTAAGGTTCTTAAGAGGATTAAGCCAGATATTAAAGGCGAAGATTTTATCAATAAGGAATTATTCTTTTCTGATTCTTCTATTGAAGTAGTAGTAAAGAAAGATGAGAAATTTACGTCAACCGGATTACTTAAAAGTTTATTCGACCAATTCCCAGATGAAATGTATGAGGCAACAAAATTAAGAGATGTGGTTCAATGGGCAGAAGATAGAAAAATTCTGAAAAACAAATCTGATAATTTACAGGGTTCAACACATTCATCAATTAAAGTTTTGTTAAAACAAAAGTACATCGAGAGAATCGAACAGGATGGAAAGACTTATTATAAGAAAAGGCAACCATAGGGTTAATTGTTTGGTTGCCTTAATCAATTACAATATGAAAGGTAGCAGGTTGATGAGTAATGTACTTAAAATAATATAGTCAAACCCGCTTTTTAGCGGGTTCAAAGATGCTTGAACATCAATGAACCCTAATTCATTAGCCTGCATTACCAGACTAACAACGTAAAACAAAATTAATGTATTGCAGGCTCAGAATCAATAACCAAAAATCAGGAGCTTGCAATGAACAAATTATCTACCGAAAAACAAATTATGATTGCTTCAATGTTAGTTGAAGGAAACAGCATCAGAAGTATTGAAAGAGTAACCAACGTTCACAGAGATACTATTATGAGGTTAGGAATTACACTTGGAGAAAAGGCACGGGAACTATCTACCAGTATCTTAAAGCATATCCAATGTAATCAATTACAGATTGACGAGATTTGGAGCTATGTGGGTAAGAAGAAAAAGAATCTGAAAGTAGATGAAAAGAGGAGTGAGTATGGAGATCAGTATATTTTTGTTGCCTTAGATGCTGAAACAAAATTAGTTCCTTACTATGAAATTGGTAAACGTACATTAGATACAACTATCAATTTCCTTGAAGAATTAAGAAGAAGAATTACAACAAGATTTCAGCTTTCAACAGATTCATTCAGAGCTTATAACTTTGCAGTTGATTTGGTATTTGGAAGTAAAGTTGATTATGCACAACTTCATAAAGTTTATGCTAATTCTCCCGAAGGTGTCAAAAGATATTCTCCCGCTAATATAATACGTGTAGTAAGCCAATCTGTTTTAGGTAATCCAAACCCTGCAATGATTTCAACAAGTTATGTAGAGAGACAAAACTTAACAATGAGAATGCAGATGCGAAGATTAACCAGGCTTACTAATGCTTTCAGCAAGAAATTATACAATCTTCAATGTGCTGTTGATTTACATTTCTTTCATTATAACTTTATGAGAGTTCATCAAACACTAAGATGCACACCCGCAATGGAAGCGGGTATCTCAAAACATTTATGGGATTGGAATGATTTCTTAGGTATAAATCAGTTAAAGAAAGTAGCTTAATGAAAAATAAATTATTCAAATTAGGACACTACCAAATTTTTTGATACGGATTGAAACTATCTTTATATTTATTCTCTAAATTTTACAAATTTTAAGATACAAAGATGGCGGGTTGTCATCGCTTCGGCGAGACCCCACTTAAAAGGGAAATGCTGCAGTTTTAAAAAGTAAAATGAATTCGGAGAGATGGCAGAGTGGTTGAATGCGGCGGTCTTGAAAACCGTTAAGGATGTAAGTCCTTCCGGGGTTCGAATCCCTGTCTCTCCGCTCAGAGAAAATAAACCTCGAATACAACAAAAATAAACTGTTTTCGAGGTTTTTGAATTTTAAAAGGGTCTACCTGTAGGATGTATTTGACCTTATTGGATGTGTTATTGTCATATTTTTGTCACAATTTTTATTTAATGAATTTGAATTTTCAGAGGACGTTGGAGTTTCAACCACCCTTAATTTTCCAACCAAATATTGATATAAGCTTTCTTCCCCTAAATTATACCTCAGATGAAGATTTAATAAGTAATAATGAAAATCTTCTGCATTAATTCCTCTGTAACTTATTAACTTCATTTTTACAAAACTTAGAAATCTGTCGAGTGTATTAAATGATTTGTTTTTTCTTCCCACCCAGGAGGATTTCAAGAGGAAGGAATATATTCCTCCAAATTCTTTATACCTTTTTATATCAAGTATTAAATAACTATCAAGCGGGTAATATGATTCAATAGGGGTAAGAAATTTAATTTTAATTTTATTCCCGTCAGAAAATACAACTGCTTTTAATAAAGTATTTTTTTCAAATCGGTAACCTGGGAAAAGTATATTTTCTACATTATAGAAGATATCATCTTTTTCATTAGCTTTTCATTAACAATTTCAAAATCTTCCGGTCTGTTCATATTAAGAAACATACCTTCTTTGTAGCTGTCATATTCATTTGCAATATCTATAACCTTGGCATTAATATTTTTTACTAATTGCAGAACTTGACAACCGCACTTTTTCTGCTTATCAGCTTCGGTCTCTATGCTGTTATCTTCTGCAATAAGCTTAACGATTTCAGGTAGAACCTGTTTTGAATACAAACCGCATAATTGCTGAATGAATCCATCAGTTTCTGTAATTGTGATAAGCTTATCGGTTTTATAATTGATGATGTATTCTATCACACCTTTTTTCACAAAAGGCATATCGCAGGAGATGATGAAATTTTTTTCAGTTGCAGAGTGAGTTAATCCTGAGTGTATACCTGCTAACGGGCCAACATTTTTATAAATGTCTTCGAATATTTCCAATCCAAGGAATTTATATTCATCCGGAATGTTGGTTATAAGCAAAACACAGCCGAACAATCCTTTCATTAGTTCAGCAGTTCTTTCAATGATTGTCTGATTTCCAATCTTTAAAAAAGATTTGTTCAAACCCATTCTTTTACTTTTTCCGCCGGAAAGGATAATACCCGTTATATTATTATACATTGTACCTCTTCTCCTTTTTGCGGATTTATTCTTTTTTCTTCAATGACGATCAGACAGTTTGCATTTGCCAGTCGTGTCATATCTGCCGATGACTGTGCTTCTGATGCCCGGACAAAATATTGTCCTTTTTTCAGATTGAATTCCAAATAACCACGAAGAAAATTTCGTTTGTCATCATTTTTACTAACGGATTCAGTCAGCTCTGCTTTTACAGTTTTGTCATCCTTAATTCCAAAAAGTTCCTGAACTGCCGGTTTAATGAAGACCATAAAATTCACATACGACGAAACCGGATTTCCGGGCAGTCCAACAACAAATTTAATTCTGCCATCTTTTTTCACCACACCAAATATAAGCGGCTTACCGGGTTTTATTTTAACTTTCCAGAATTTAATATCGGTTCCAAGCTCAATTAGCAATTCTTTTAGGTAATCATACTTACCAACGGAAACACCGCCAGTGGTAAGAAGTATATCAATATCGCTGTCGAATGCTTCTGAAAGTTTTTCTCTGATATGTTCCTTATCATCTTTTACAAAACCAAAATTTACAGCCTCCATATTAAATTCAGTTACTGCAGAAATTATAGAGTAAAGGTTTGTCCCTCTTATTTTATCATCAAAAATTCTGCTGCTTATATCAACAAGCTCATCACCTGTGGCAAGCACACCGAATTTCAGTTTACGATAAACTTTCACTCTTGCTTTGCCGCACGCACCAAGCAATGAGATTTTGTTAGAGGTAATTACCTGATTTCTTTCCAGCGCCAGAACTCCTTTTGTTAAATCTCCACCCTTATATCTTATATGCTGATTTTCTTTTATTGATTTTCCGTCAGCAAGCTTTACATAACCGTTTTCAGCTATTACATCTTCAACTGGAATAACTGCAGAAGTATTTGCGGGCAATTTACTGCCGGTCATTATCAGCACGGCAGAATCTTCATCAAGCGTTAGAATATTAAAGTTACCCGCAGAAATTTCACCGATCATTTTCCATTGCTTGCGTGAAGGGCTGAACTTAACTGTATATCCATCCATTGCAGAGTTATCAAAAGGAGGGAGGTTGGTATCTGCATAAACATCTTCAGCTAAAATTCTGTTGAGAGAATTCAGCAGATCAACTTCTTCGGTATGCAATTTCAGCTTTTGAACTTCGTCACGTATAATTTTATATGCTTCTGAGTATGATACCATTTTAATCTTCCACTCTAACTTCATCTGAAACGTAAATCGTTCCGCCTTTAACTACCTTTGCAAATATGCCATCGGACGGCATAACACAATCGCCCACTTTAAAGTAGATAGCACATCTTGTATGGCACTCTTTTCCTATCTGTGTAACTTCAAGTTCAACTTCATTTCCGATTTTAATTTTGTTGCCAACCTGTACACCGGGAAGATTTATAAATTCTGTAGTGATGTTTTCTGCAAAGGCACCAGGACGAAGTTTCGGTAATCCTTTTTCACGCATTGTTTTAATGCTTTCCATTGCAAGAAAACTTACCTGCCTGTGCCAGTTTCCTGCGTGCGCATCACCTTTTATTCCGTGATTTTCGATCAGTTGTGCAAAATCAACATTAGACTTTGGTATGCCTTTCTTTTTGCTGATGGAGATAGCTGCGATCTTTCCAACATGACTAGAACACGGATTTAATGGATGCAAGGGATTTTCACTGATTAATAAATTTTCCACTCTTTCCTCCGGTTTTACTGATCAACTTTATTTCTTTTATAGTAATTGATTTATCCAGTGCTTTGCACATATCATAAACTGTTAATGCAGCAACACTAACGGCAGTTAGCGCTTCCATCTCTATTCCAGTTTGTGCTGTAGTTTTGGCAAGTGATCTTATCTCAACAGATTTTTTCTTTTCATTAAGATTCAGATTTACATCCACTGAAGAAATGAAAATATTATGGCAGAGCGGGATAAGTTCTGAAGTTTTTTTCGCTGCCTGTATGCCTGCAATTTTAGCAACTATAAGGACATCACCTTTTTGGATTTCATTACTTTTTATTTTCCCAAATACCTCTTTTGAAACCTGAACCTCTGCAAACGCTTCCGCAGTCCGTAGTGTTTGTTTCTTTGATGAAACATCTACCATTTTAGCTTTTCCTGATCTATCGAGATGAGAAAATTTTTTCATCTTCATCCTCCGATCCTGAGCATATTATTTTTATCCATTGTAAGCAGTTCATCAAGTTCAGGATGCTTTAACTCTTTTTGCTGTAATGATGATGATATTAATTCAGCAATTTCATCATCTGTGATTTTATCATCGCGCAGATAATCTTTTAATTTTATTTCACTGTTTGATGAAGAAAAAAGACATAACTTCAGATTGCCTGATGCTGTTACACGGAGTCGGTTGCAGCCGTCACAGAAGTGATCGGAAATAGAACTGATGAAACTCACTGTTCCGGAATGTCCTTCGATACGAAAGTTTTTTGCAACGTTGTGCTTTCCGTTTTTAATTTCAACCAGCGAATAATTTTCTTCAACTATGTTTTTTATTTCCTTGTAGCTGATGTAAACTTTTTCGTTCCAGCTATTGCTTGTGAAGGGCATATACTCAATAAAGCGGATGTTTAAATTCCTGTCTTTCACAAATTCAATGAAGCTGTGTATCTCGTCATCATTTATTCCTTTCATAATAACGGCATTTATTTTTACCGGATTGTAACCAATCTCTTCTGCTTTATTGATTCCCTTGATTACTGCATCAATATTATCTGCACCGGTGATTGCGATAAATCTTTCTTTACGGAGTGTATCCAGACTGATATTTATTCTATCCAGCCTCGAATTTTTTAACAAATCAATTTTATCTTTTAGCAAGATTCCATTGGTAGTTAAACCTAGCTCAAAAGGATGTTTGTCTTTTATTTCTTTCAACATTCTGAAAAAGTTTTCTACATTTTTTCTGACGAGCGGCTCACCGCCGGTCAGCCGGATTTTTGTAATGCCCAGATCTGCAACAAAAATTTTAAGCAGGCGACTAAGCTCTTCGTATGAAAGAATTGAACCGGATAGATCACCTCTTAATGCAGAATCAGCCGGGTTACAGTAAATACAGTTGAGATTACATTTATCTGTAATAGAAATTCTTAAGTATGTATGAACTCTTCCGAATCTGTCAATCAGTTTTTTCATTTATGATTATAGAATTAAAATGCCTAAAATACCTGCAATTATTACTATGTATGCCGGGTGCAGTTTTAAAACAAGAACCAGCAATAACCCCACGGCAACAAATAAAACTCCTTTGAAATCGGTTACCCAATTCATAAAATATTGAAACATAATACCCAGTATCATTCCAATAACAGCCAGTTTAATTCCGTCAAAAGCCTTTACCACCAGCTTGTTTTTTTCGAATGCAGAATAGAAATAAAATATCAGGAGCATTATCGTTAGAGGTACAAACATATTACCAAGATTTGCTGCAATAATACCGGCAACACCTGCAGTCTTGTAACCGGTGTAAGTAGCATATTTAATTGAAATAGCTCCTGGAAATACTTCAACAACTCCGAGTACTTTCAGAAATTCTTCCTGTGAAAGCCACTGATTGTTTGTTACAACTTCTCTTTCAATAAGTGGAATAAGCGAGTATGCACCGCCGAATGAAAAGGAACCGACTTTAAGAAAAGACAAAAAAAGTTTTATTAATGTCTCAATCATTTCTTCTCCTCAAAAATATCATCAATCCAGCTTAATGCAGCCATCATAGAAGGAAGACCGATGGTGGGAAGCGAAAGCAAGGCAACATGCTTAAGCTCGTCAGTGGTACAGCCGGCGTCAATAGCTTTGCGTGCATGAGAATGAACTGCACCTTCCATTCTTGCGCCGGTTGATATAGCCAGCTTGATCAACGCTCTTGTCTTATCATCCAAAGGTCCGGCAGCATGAACCGCATCGCCAATTTCATCATAAGCTTTTGCTATGGCAGGATAGTCTTCTGTAAATTTTTTAAATCGTTTTGGTATTTGTGACATAATCTCCTCTCAGGTTTTGAAAATTAAAAAATCATTTGCAGCACAGATAAATTCAATTTTTTTTATTGATGGAGTTCATTTAAAAAATCTTTCAATGAAAATTCTATTCACATCTTCATAAAAATTTATCTAATTCATCTGATTTTTTATTTGACTCTAATATAATATTTTTTTAATATAAAAACAGACATTTTTATCCGGTTATAAAAATTTCACATAACAAATAATGTATATGAAAAATTTATTACAACTATTTTTTTTAATGTCCATTGTCTCAATCTTCTTACCAAAAAGTATGGCTCAATCCGAGGGTGAAAGACTGTTCATTCAAATCTGTCGTGCCTGTCACACTGTTGGCGAAGGAAGATTAGTTGGTCCGGACTTACTTAATGTTACTAAGCGAAGATCGGAAGAATGGTTATTAAGTTTTATTAAGTCTTCACAAACAGTTATTAAAAATGGAGATAATGATGCGGTTGATTTATTCAAAGAATTCAACCAAATAATCATGCCTGATCAAACACTTTCCCAGAGTCAAATAAAAAGCATTCTAACCTACATAGAAGGAATAGTAGTTGATAAAACAAAAACTGTATCCGGAACAGAGCAATTCAAATTACAAAATAAAGAAGGACTTAATATTGGTAAATTGCGCGCAGAGGATTTCATTCAAGCAAGGAAATTATTCAGTGGGGATATACGATTAATAAATAACGGGCCGGCTTGTATAAGTTGTCATAATGTAGTTGATGATAATTTGATAAGCGGAGGATTACTCGCAAAAGATCTGACATCTGCTTATAAGAGATTAGGCGGGGAAATGGCTTTAAATTCAATCATAACTAATCCGCCTTTTCCTGTTATGGCAGCAGCTTATGCCAATAATCCAATTACTCCGGATGAAGCCTTCTTATTAACAGCTTTCCTTTATAAAGCTAACAAAGATTCTATTTTCCAATGGACTCATAAAGATTATCAGAATAGTTTTTTAAAAAACGGCATAATAACCGCATTTGTTCTTTTTGGAGGATTCGGGCTATTATGGTGGAACCGGAAAAGAAAATCCGTAAATCATCATATTTATAAACGACAATTAAAAACAAAATAGATTGAACAATATGAACTGGATTGAAGACATAATCTCTCCTCAAACAAGACAATGGGAAGAATTTTACCGTAATAGATTTCAACATGACCGTATTGTTAGAAGCACTCACGGTGTAAACTGTACAGGCGGATGTTCATGGGAAATCCATGTTAAAGATGGAATTGTTGTATGGGAAACCCAGCAACTGGATTATCCTCTTCTTGAAGGAAACCTTCCGCCTTATGAACCACGCGGATGCCAGAGAGGAATATCTTTTTCCTGGTATCTTTACAGTCCTATAAGAATCAAATACCCCCTGGTACGTGGTGCACTGATTGACCTTTTTAGAAAAGAAAAAGAATTAACAGGTGATCCTGTAAAAGCATGGGAAAATATTCAGAACGATAAAGAAAAAAGAAGTAAGTATCAGCAGGCCCGTGGTAAAGGAGGCTTCAGAAGAGCTTCCTGGGATGAATTGCTTGAACTTATTGCTGCCGCAAATATTTATACAGCTAAAAAGTATGGACCTGACAGAGTTATCGGTTTCTCTCCTATTCCCGCTATGTCTATGTTAAGCTATGCGGCAGGCAGCCGCTTCTTACAGTTATTCGGTGGAGTAAATCTTAGTTTTTACGATTGGTACTGCGATCTGCCAAATGCATCACCTGAAATATGGGGAGAACAAACAGATGTTTGTGAGAGTGCGGATTGGTACAACTCTAAAATGATTGCTTTAATGGGCGCAAATCTTAATATGACAAGAACACCCGATTGCCACTTCTTTGCCGAATCAAGATATAACGGAACCAAGACAGTTGTCTTTTCTCCCGATCTTAATATGCCATCTAAATACGCAGATCAATGGGTTCCTTTGCATGCCGGCAGCGATGGTGCTTTCTGGATGGCTGTTACTCATGTAATATTAAATGAATTCCACCATCAGAAGAAAACTCCTTACTTCATCGAATATGTTAAAAGATATACAGACGCACCTTACTTGGTTGAGCTTGTTCCAAAAGAAGGCAGCTATATACCTGGAAAATTATTGAGAGCTGCTGCTATTGAAAAATATAAGAGTGTTGAAAACGGTGAATGGAAATTTTTAAATATAGATGCAGATTCTCTGAAGCCTGTTATGCCTAAAGGAAGCGTGGGACACAGATGGGATAAAGAAACCGGCAAATGGAACATGAAGTTTGAAGATGGCTTGGATGATACTCTCTATGATCCGTTATGTAGTCTTATTGATCATGCTGATGAGATATTACAGGTGCAGTTTAATGATTTTGCTTATGATAAAACCACACTGAGGGGTGTTCCAGTAAAATATATTCAAACTGCAGATGGAAGAAAGGTTCTTGCTGTTACCGTATATGATTTACTTATGGCGCAATACGGAGTTAACCGTGGTTTGCAGGGTAACTATCCAATAGATTATACCGATAAAGATGCTGCATACACTCCTGCCTGGCAGGAAATTTTCACAGGGGTTAGTGCGAATACACTCATTCAGTTTGCCAGAGAGTGGGCTGGTACAGCATTAGTTACAGAAGGTAAATGCATGATTATTATTGGCGCCGGAGTAAATCACTGGTACCATAATAACCTGATGTATCGTGCCGGAATTATGGCTCTGATGCTTTGCGGCTGTGTCGGTAAAAACGGCGGCGGATTAAATCACTATGTTGGCCAGGAAAAGTTAGCCCCTTCAGATTCCTGGGCAGCCATTGCTTTTGCACGCGACTGGAATGATGCATCCAGACTCCAGCAAACTCCTCTCTGGCATTATATAAATACTTGTCAATACCGTTACGATGGTCATTTTTCCAAATACAACAAAGTTCCCGATAACGAATTAACAAGAGGGCATCACGCAGATCTGATATATAAATCTGTAAGAATGGGTTGGATGCCTTTCTATCCTCAGTTCAATGTTAATCCTCTCGATTTGTGTGACGAAGCTGTAAAGAATGATGCAAAAAACGATGAAGAAATAAAACAATATGTGCTGAATAAACTAAAGAATAAGGAAATTCATTTTTCTGCAGGCGACCCCGACGCAGAAGAAAACTTTCCCCGCCTATGGTATATATGGAGGGGTAATGCAATAATGGGCAGTATGAAAGGGCATGAATATGCGCTTAAGCATTATTTGGGCACGCATTCTAATTTAATTGCAAAAGATATTGTTGATGAAAAAACCAACGAAGTTAATTGGCATGATGGTGCACCTATTGGCAAAATGGATCTTGTTGTTGATCTTAATTTCAGAATGGATTCCTCTGCTCTCTATTCCGACATTGTTTTACCGGCTGCATCCTGGTATGAAAAAGCTGATTTGAACAGCACCGATTTACATTCGTTCATTCATCCTCTTTCTGCAGCAGTTGCCCCTGTATGGGAATCCAAAACCGACTGGGAAATTTTCAGGGAGATTACCAGGGTAACATCTGAAGTTGCAAAGAAAACTTTTTCTCAGCCAAGAAAAGATGTGGTAACTGTTCCTTTATCTCATGATTCTGCTGATGAGATTACACAGCCTTCAATAAAAGACTGGTATAAAGGTGAATGCGAACCCGTTCCGGGAAAGACAACTCAGAAATTAGTAATTATTGAACGCGACTACACTAAGCTTTATGATAAATTTATAACGCTTGGAGAGAATGTAAAAGCAAAAGGTCTTGGAGCTCATGGCAATCATTATAAATGTGAAGATTTCTACGACGAAATGATTACTTCACCTTCTTTCCCGAAAGAAAAGCTTAACGGTAAGATTCTTCCATCAATTAAAGAAGATGTATGGGCAGCAAATGCAGTTCTTCATCTTTCTTCATTAACAAATGGTGAGCTTACAGTACGGGCATACAAATATATGGAGAAGAAAACCGGTTTGGTGCTGGCAGATTTGGGTGATGGCAGCCGTGATGTAAAAATGACTTATGCAGATCTCCAGGCACAGCCGCGAAGGTACAATACTTCTCCGGTCTGGTCAGGTTTGATGAATAACGGGCGTGCCTATTCTGCATTCACTTACAACGTTGAGAGATTAGTTCCATGGAGAACATTAACAGGCAGACAGCATTTTTATCTTGATCATGAAATGTATATCGCTTTCGGCGAAAATCTTCCTACATATAAACCTTCACCAAAGCCCGAAGTTTATGGTGATCTTAGAGAAACTTTGAAAGATGGAAGTGCCAAAATTTTAAACTGCCTTACTCCTCATGGGAAATGGCATATTCACTCAACATATATGGAAAACCTCAGGATGCTTACACTCTCACGAGGCTGCGAACCCTGCTGGATAAATGAAGAAGATGCTAAAGAGTTGAATATTAATGATAACGACTGGGTGGAAGTTTATAACGACCATGGTGTTTTTTGCACAAGAGCGGTTGTAAGCTCAAGAATTCCTAAAGGTGTATGCATTGTATACCATGTTCCGGAGCGAACCGTTACTATTCCAAAATCGCAGGTAAGAGGAAATAAAAGAGCCGGTGGCCATAATAGCTTTACACGTACTCATCTTAAACCGAATTTGCTTGCCGGCGGCTACGGTCAGTTTACGTATCACTTTAATTACTGGGGACCAACAGCTCCTCAAAGAGATACGCATGTGGTTGTAAAGAAAATGACTAAAGTAGTTTTTTAAATAAAAGAATCTTATTAACTCTGTTTTATAATTAGCAGGAAATAATCAGTTATGGATGTAAGAGCACAAATATCAATGGTCTTTCACCTCGATAAATGCATTGGCTGCCACACTTGTTCAATTGCATGTAAAAACATTTGGACAGACCGAAAGGGTGCCGAATATATGTGGTGGAATAATGTTGAAACAAAACCGGGCACCGGCTACCCTACAAAATGGGAAGATCAGTCTGTTTACAAGGGTGGCTGGAAAAAGAATTTCACCGGAGAAATTTCTCTTCGCGGTTCCGGAAAGTATAAAGGTTTGCTGAACATATTCCACAATCCGCATCTGCCGGTTATAGATGACTATTATGAACCCTGGACATACAAATATACAGACCTGATCGAATCTCCTGAAGGAGATGACCAGCCGACTGCAAGACCTATATCCTTAATTACCGGTGAACCGATTGATATTAAAGCAGGACCAAACTGGGATGATGATTTAAGCGGAACTCCGGATTATGCACGCAACGATCCGAATCTTGCATCACTTTCCCCTGCCGAAAGAGATGCAATGTTTCAGCTTGAAAGAATGGCTTTCTTTTATTTGCCGAGAATCTGCAATCACTGCCTGAATCCTGCCTGTGTTGCATCTTGCCCCTCAGGAGCAATTTATAAAAGAGGCGAAGATGGTGTTGTACTTATAAACCAGAAAGTTTGTCGCGCGTGGAGAATGTGCGTAACTGCCTGTCCATATAAAAAATCTTATTACAACTGGCACACAGGAAAGTCGGAAAAATGTATTTTATGTTACCCCCGGCTGGAAGCCGGATTAGCACCTGCATGCATGCATTCGTGTGTCGGACGAATCCGCTACTTAGGAATTCTGCTTTATGATGCTGATAAAATAAAGGATGCGGCTTCTGCAAACGACGATGAATTAATATCAAAACAGATGAATTTAATTTTAGATCCATTCGACCCTGAGGTAATTAAAGATGCAAAGTCAAACGGTGTTGCTGATACAACTATAAATGCTGCACAATATTCCCCAGTTTATAAATTTGTAAAAAGCTGGGGACTTGCTCTGCCTCTGCATCCTGAATTCAGAACTCTTCCGATGCTTTTCTATGTTCCGCCATTACTTCCTGTTATGGCATCAGTTACTGAACAAAGCAAAGAACAAACTGAAAAATTTGATTCAATTGCCAAGGTATGGAATGATAAATGGCTTTACGATACAAGCACTGAGGAACTCTGGCAAAATGTAGAGAGAGCAAGGTTCCCACTTAAATACATGGCAAATCTGCTTACAGGCGGAGATGAAAATTCAATTAAATCTGTTTTGAAAAAACTTATGGCTGTAAGGATTCACCGAAGAAGAGTGACTGTTGGCGATGTTTCCAATCAGAAAGCAGATAAAGTTCTCAGTGATGTTAATCTGAGCTCTGAAATGGCTGATGCCATTTACTACCTTACTTCGTTAGCAAAATTTGATGACAGGTTCGTTATTCCGCCTGCTCACCGTGAACAGGCAATTGAAATGCTGGAATACACCGGTGATACAAGAGGTTCGGCAGGTTTTGGTTTTAAAGAAAAACCGTCACGTATTTCTTAATCTTAAATAAATATGAAAATGGAAGAACTGAATATTAAAAAGTATGATATTCTGAGCAGAATATTTAAATATCCTCATCCGGCTTTACTAACGGATTTAAAACTTGCTGAAAATATTGTCAGGGAATTTCATCCTGAACTTCTTGAATACCTGGAGACTTTTACAGAATGTGTATCTTCGTCAACTTTAAGCCAGATGGAAGAAATCTATACACGTACGTTTGATGTTCAGGCAATTACCACTCTGGATACCGGATATGTTCTGTTCGGAGATGATTATAAGAGAGGTGCTCTCCTTGCTAATCTTAATAAAGAACATCTTGCCGTCGAAAATAATTGCGGTACTGAATTAGCCGATCATCTGCCAAATCTTTTAAAGCTGCTTCCGCGTATGAAGGATAATCTGATAAGGCTTGAGCTTGTTAAGAAAATAATTCTACCTGCTCTTAATAAAATTATAAGTGATTTCGCGTCTGAACGGATAAGGCAGAGGAATATTTCCTACAAAAAGCATTACAAGACTTTGCTCGAAAGTTCCCGCGATTATGCTTTGATATACCGCTTTCCTCTTCAGCTAATCTTGAAAATACTCGGGTTTGATTTCGGACTAATGCCTGGAGATGAATTAAAACAGGAAAAAAGTTTCACAAAAGAAATTATAAACGAATTAGAAATAAATGAGAAATAAATTATGAGCCTCTTTAATAATTTTTTGTTTATTGGCTTACCCTATGCGGCATTGGTAGTGTTTTTAATAGGTACAATTTATATGTACCGTTCTGCAAAATTTAAATTCTCATCTTTATCATCTGAATTCCTGGAAGCAAAAAGTTTATTCTGGGGTTCTGTTCCGTTTCATTGGGGCATTATTTTTCTGTTCTTTGGTCATCTCATTGGTTTATTAATTCCTGGTGCAGTACTGGCATGGAACAGCGTACCCTTGCGGATGGTTGTTATAGAAGTTACAGCTTTTGCTTTTGGTATAAGTGCATTTATAGGATTGATTAATCTGATTATACGCCGAAAGACTAATAGAAGGATATGGACAGTAACCAGTAAAATGGACCTCCTGGTTGAAATTCTTCTTCTTGTAGAAATTTTCTTAGGACTTTGGATTGCTTATGAATTTCGATGGGGTTCGTCCTGGTTTGCTGCAGTACTTTCGCCTTATATAGTTTCAATTTTCACATTGAATCCTGATATCAGTGCAGCTGCTAATTTACATTGGGTAATTCAGGCTCATATTGCACTTGCGTTTGTTATCCTGCTTTTGATTCCTTTCTCAAGACTGGTTCATCTGCTGGTTTATCCATTACATTATTTATGGCGTCCTTACCAGCGGGTTATATGGTACTGGGGAAGGAAGAAAGTCAGAGATAGTAATGGTACATGGTCTGTAAGCAAAGCAAAGAATAATTAAAATTATTTTCTCTGGAAATTCTATATGATAGAAGAAAGAGCTGATTTTAAATCTCACAAGATACTTTTCTTTAATACATTAGCATTTACAATTTGCTTTGCTGCATGGACGATTAATGGTGTGCTGGTAACATTTCTGGTTGACAGCAGCATTTTCAAATGGGATAGCGTGCAGGTAGGCTGGCTGTTCGGTATTCCGATTCTTTCCGGTGCAATTTTCAGATTTCCAATAGGAATGCTGACAGATAAATTCGGCGGAAAAGTAATTTTCACTTCGTTATTAATTTTCTGCTCAATACCGATGTTCCTTCTCTCTTATGCAAACGATTATACAGCATTTGCAATATTAAGTTTTATCTTTGGTCTAACAGGTGCAAGTTTTGCATGCGGAATTGCGTTCACATCACTCTGGTACCCTAAAAACAAGCAGGGCACTGCACTCGGAATATTCGGAGTTGGAAATACCGGGACGGCACTTACTGCATTGTTTGCACCAAGTCTGCTGGATTATTTAACAGAGCACGGTGTTCATCTGGATGGCTGGAGATCACTTCCGCAGATTTACGCTGCTGCTTTACTTGTGATGGGAATTTTGTTCTTTCTTTTTACAACCAACAGAATTCCGGAAAAGAAAAAAACGATTAAAGAGCTTATGCATCCGTTAAAACAAGTACGGCTCTGGCGCTTCGGTTTGTATTACTTCCTGGTATTCGGATGCTTCGTTGCTTTTTCTCAATGGCTTATTCCCTATTATGTAAATGCTTATTATATGCCGCTTGTAACTGCCGGTTTTCTTACTTCACTTTTTAGTATGCCTGCCGGCCTTATCCGGGCTTTTGGCGGATGGCTTGCAGATAAGGTTGGTGCGAGAAAAGTAATGTATTATGTATTCAGTGCCTCAATTATTTTATCTTTTTTACTGATTTTCCCAAGGATGGAAATATATTCGCCAGGTTCCGGTGTTACTGCCGTAAAAAGCGGAATTGTAACTGAAGTGAATGAAAACGAAATAATCTTAGAAGATCAAAAGTATCCTTTGATTAAGAAAGCGGCTGAGTTTTATCATGAATCCGAAGCAACTTTGGTGCTTCCTAAAATAGAAGCATGGCATGAACCGATTGTTAATGAAGGAGATGAGGTTCAAAAGAGAGAATTATTAGCAAGGGGTGTTACAAGAATTTTTTTTCAGGCAAATGTATGGATATTCACAGGATTTGTCCTGCTGATCGGTATGACATGGGGAACTGGTATGGGTGGAGTTTATAAGTTCATACCGGAATATTTTCCCAACGAGGTTGGTGTTGTTGGCGGGATGGTAGGAGTACTTGGAGGTTTAGGCGGATTTTTCTCGCCAATTATTTTTGGTTATGCGTTGAATTTTACAGGTATCTGGACTTCTAGCTGGTTTTTGATGCTGCTGCTTTCATTAACATGTTTCATCTGGTTCCACAAAGTTGTAACGGGAATGTTAAATAAAAGATCACCTGAACTTCAAACTAAGTTTGAAACAGTGAGATAAAAATAGTTTTGTTCTTTGAATTATTGAATAACTGATCTGCGTGTTTTTAAATTCGGGAAATTTGATTTCAGTTTACCTTGTGCCTGAAGGTTTGATAATCAGCCAGTTTAACTGATTATAGATGGAATGTAGAAATCCGCTAAAAGCAGCAAGCCAGGCTGCCAATGCAATGTATATAAAATATTCCGGCACTTTATCCAGGAAGTGTAGATTCATTGCATCAGCCATACGAAATGTGCAGGCAGTATACATTCCTAAAGGGAAGACGGCTCCCCAATATAAAGGGTCATACTTTAAAGGAAAGCGTTTATAAATATGCCGCCACACTGCAAGAATGAAGAGCATTGGTATCCACCAAGTTCCGGTAACCCAATA
The DNA here is from genome assembly GCA_001802865.1 of Ignavibacteria bacterium RBG_16_34_14. GTDB lineage: Bacteria > Bacteroidota > Ignavibacteria > Ignavibacteriales > Ignavibacteriaceae > RBG-16-34-14. Next base: position 15,175 of record MHAF01000173.1, on the reverse strand, counting down.
AAAAATTGTAAATCCTTTTAAAAAAGGCAGCAGTGATTGCAAAAATGGTGCGGCTTCTGTGCTTGAGATTAACAATGAACCGGCTAATGTGGATATTGCCATTGCACCCATGTTGATCCAGTATGGTGGTGAAAGATCTCCCGGAGAAAATCTGAAAAAAGTATATCGGTAAAAGATGAGCGAGATCATCCATATATAAAGCATGCCGCCCCACAGCCACATACAGAGAGCCAAAAAGTTCATTTGTAATTTGTAAGGTTGTTCCATGTGCGCTGCAATTAAAGTACTGAGAACAGCAATTGATTGTGTTGCAACCACAGCTAAAAGCCATGCCCCGGTTATACCTTCTTCTAATGGCGGCTTATTTTCTTTTACTGTAAATCCCGTAAAGATTGTGTAATTCAAAATTACCCAGAGAATGAGTCCGATTATCCATAGTATGAAAGATGCTGAGTAATTCGCAGAAATTATTATAAACTGGCTGCCAAGAATACACGAGCCGGCAACCACGGTGAAGAAGCCCGGACCTTTTTGGTGATCTATCATATCTCTAAAAAAATCTTTATGATAGAAAAATATTCTTAAAAGGCTTAAGACCCATAATGATAGATAAAACCAGAGATTTAACCAGAACAGGATGTGTGCAAGCAAATCCATTTCAAGAAGGTAACAGGAAATGGAAATAATTCCGGTAGACATCACCATGGCGAAATATGCCGGAGGCAGATTTTTAACAAGCTCCCGCACTCTGAAAATAAAGTGAGCGCTGTTTAAAGAATGAGTACTGCTTTTGTTGTTCATTTGTAAAGTTAAATTAGTTATTAACAAGAAAGTATTCAAAAAGAAATTATTAATATTCTAATCTTAACTATCAGATAATAACAAAATTATCTGTTATAAGTGGAGGTCCTATATTCACTTTCTGAAAATAAACTTTAGGCGATTCAGAAAGTTTGGAAACGTATTATTCAGGTTTCAGCCATAATTAAATAATAGCAGGAGACTTTGCAAAAGATAGTTTAATTTTTATTCAAATTATTAATGAACCACCATTAAAGAGGTAATAATGGATCAAAATACTTATTTAAATAAGACAGTTGGAGAAATTGTAAAAGACAACTACCAAACTGCCGAAGTATTTAAAAAATTTAATATAGATTTTTGCTGCGGTGGTAAGGTTAAAATAGATGAAGCATGTTCGGCTAATAATATACCTATTGATGAACTTACAAATGCGCTTGTTGAAGCTGAAAATTATGCTGGATCTGATACGGAAAAAAAATTCAAAGACTGGGACCCCGACTTCTTAGCAAGCTATATTGTTAATGTTCATCATAAATATGTGAGAGACAACATTCCGCTTCTTTCAGAGTTTACACAGAAAATTGCACACGTTCACGGGGGACGTCATCCCGAGCTTATTCAAATTGCTGAACTATTCCAGGCTGTATCATCAGAATTACAGCATCACATGATGAAAGAGGAAAATATCCTGTTTCCATATATCCAAAGACTTCAAGCTGCTTACAAGAATAAATCATCTATTGGTCCATCTCCGTTTGGAACTGTTCGTAATCCGATTGCAATGATGGAAATGGAGCATGATAATGCAGGTTCATTACTAAAGCAGATTCGTCAACTCAGTGATAATTACAGTTTATCTGAAGATGCGTGCAGTACATATACAGTTACCTTCAAAAAATTGGATGAGTTTGAAAACGATTTGCATCAGCATATCCACCTGGAAAATAATATTCTGTTTCCGAGTGCAATAGAACTTGAGGAGAATTTAACTGGGTAATAGGAAAAGAATGATATTGAAATATCAGACAGAAATTTATGATATATCAAACCGGATATTCATATAAAAACGTAAGGAAACTCTGGTGAAAGAAGTAGCCAAATGGATAAAAAACAAATAACGTCGGTCAACAATAATTGATAATGCCTGATATTCATATAAAAAGAATCTACGAACCCGCAAGTCCTAGGGATGGTTATCGAGTGCTTGTCGATAGGCTCTGGCCAAGAGGCATTAAAAAAGAAGATGCTTCAATTAATTTATGGTTGAAAGAGATTGGACCCAGCAGTGAATTACGTAAATGGTTTTCGCACGATCCTGAAAAATGGAAAGCGTTCAGGATGAAGTACTTTAAAGAACTTGACGGTAAGAAAGAGCTTATTGAATCGCTGATTAAAAATGCAAAGAAGCAAAAGCTGACTCTGCTTTACTCGGCTAAGGAAGAACGTTTCAATAATGCGGCTGCACTAAAAGAATACATTGAGAAGATTTATACCAAACATCATTTAATAAAAAAAAGAAAGATGAAAAAATGAGCAAACCTTATTTCCCCGTTGATTTGCTTTATCGGCTGCCATGGACTATGCCCGATAATGGTATTACATGGCTTGAACCTACTTCTCAATGCAACTTAAGCTGTTATGGCTGCTACAGGAAGAACATTAAAAACTCTCATAAATCTATGGGGCAGGTAAAATGTGAACTCGATTTTTTTCAATCGCAAAGAAAATCTGACTGCATCTCAATCGCAGGCGGAGACCCTCTGGTTTATCCACACATAATTGAATTGGTATCCGAAATAAAATCAAGAGGATTGAAGCCTATCATCAACACAAATGGCATTGCACTTACAAAAAATCTGCTTCACGAACTTAAAAAAGCAGGTGTGTTTGGATTTACATTTCATATTGACTCAAAGCAAGGTAGAGGCAGGGAAGAAAAATGGCGAAATAAAAATGAAGTTGAACTTAATGAGCTTCGGCTTCACTATGCCGAAATGCTTGCTGCCGAAGGTGGAATTGCTTGTTCATTTAATTCAACTGTTTATGATGATACGCTTCAATACGTTCCGGAACTGATTGACTGGGCACATAAGCATATTGATATTGTTGATACGATGGTTTTTATTCTGTTTAGATACATTACACCCAATACACCTTTTGATTTTTATGTTGGCGATCATAAGATTATCTGGACGGATATTCACTATCATTCCGATCATAAAGAGGTTGTGGATTTGAAATCTCCTGATGTTGTAAATAAAATCAGAGAGAAACACCCTGACTTTTCACCAGCAGCATTCTTAAACGGAACCCACAGAGCCGATGATTACAAATGGCTTCTTTCTGAAAGAATTGGAAATAAAGATAAAATATTTGGCTATACCGGTAAAAAGTTTATGGAACTGGTGATGTCTGTTTATCATTACATGTACGATAAATATCTAAGCTATGCTACACCAAAAACTCTGAGTATGGGAAGATCAGCAATGTTTACATTGTGGCTTTTTGATAAAGGTGTAAGGACAGCTTTAAAAAATTATTTAAAATATATAGCCGTTAACCCATTCAGAGTTTTTAAGAAAGTGCATTTACAATCTATCTTAATTATTCAACCGCCCGACCTGATGGCAAATGGTGATCAGAGCATGTGCGACGGCTGCCCGGATATAACATATTGGCAAGACAAGGAGGGAAAAGAAAAACTTGTTTGGTCCTGTAGGCTTGAAGAGCCTATGAAGTACGGCGACTTTTTGCGAATGGTGCCCAAAAAGGAATCTGAAAAAGAATCTGAGAAAGTTTTGCACTTTAATTATAATGAAAATATTGACGGTACAGATGGAATAGATTTGCTATCCTGAAAACATCCGGGTGATAAATATGAAGATAGTGAGGAATATGGACTTATGAAATTTAAATGAGACCGATCCTGTTAAAGATGAAAATTAAGTTGAAAAAAAATAAGAGAGGCAACAAATGAAGAAAAATTCTCTCGACGCATTATCACTTAAAATATTGGAAATATCCAATGTGAGTGTTTATAGAAAATTACTGGTAATTATTCTTTTAATTTATTCTTCCAGCCTAAGCCAATACCGCTATGATGTTATTGATCTTTGTGCTGCTACAGGAGCTTCCTATGTTGCGCCATTTGGCATAAATGATTCTGGTTATGTGGTTGGTTGGTTAACATATACAGGAAATAACTCAATTGCTTTCCGTTATAAAGATGGAGTTGTAACAGATTTAGGTAATCTTGGCTTGGACGTTAGTATTGCTGACGCAATTAATATAAATGGTAATATTGTTGGTTGGTCACTTTTAGATGTTATGGGACCCAGACATGCATTTTTATATTCAAACGGTAATATGATTGATATTGGATCCTTTTCTGGGAATAGAGATTCATGGGCTACAGATATAAATAAATCCAACAAAGTTGTTGGATGTTATCATGGAGAAAATACCGGAGAAGTATTTGCTTTTTTGTATAACAATGGTGCCGTTATAGATTTAGGAAATCTTGGAGAAATTTCAACTTTTGCCAACGGTATAAATGATTCAGATTACATAGTTGGAGCGTCAGCTATTTCCCCCGGAGTCCCTCACGCATTTTTATATCGAAATGGAGTGATGACAGATCTTGGTAATATGGGTGGACAATTGTCAGGTGCCTGGGATATAAATTCACTTAACAAAATAGTGGGAAGGTTTCAAACTGGCAATATTGATCATGCTTTCCTATATGATAATGGAATAGTGACTGATTTAGGATTAGGAATTGCACAAGCAATAAATGATTCGGGATTTATTGTTGGATATGTACAAGGTGCTCAAGGTCAACGGGCTATGCTTTGGAAAAATGGGCAGTCTTTCGATTTGAACCAGCTTATTGACCCAGCTTCAGGGTGGACATTAATTTACGCTAATTGCTCACAGCACAGGCGGAATAGTAACCCGAACATACATTCAGAGCAACGCTTACGGAGATATTTATGATCCATCAAACAATTACAGATTACCAACGATCAGAAACTTTGTAATGATGGGCGTACCAAACCGTGGTGCATCTAAAGCGTGGAATGCTATACACGATAACTGGATTGCAGATCCTATTTATAGGTTCGTGCTATCAAAAATTCTTAACAGTGCATATCAGAAAATTCTAAGGGGTGGAACAGTTAATGGTCCTGACTACGATATTACGCTCAGTTCAATACAGGATTCCCTCGGTAATCCCAGCAAGATTATATTCCTCAATAAATATGTTCCTACTCTCCGTGGATTATTAGCCACATACGAATTTATTAATTTTGGCAATGGATATACGAATGTAAATAACGATACTGATCAAAGGAACTCTTTCGTGCTGGATCTTAATAACGGATATGATTTGTATCCGAATGCTGATCCAAATGGGTTTCTTGATGCAGCTAAAGTATCAGTAGTATATGGAACGGGAAAATCAACATTCGATTTAGTTGAGCAGCGGGATGATTTTGAACTCAATGCAGTCCAATCATTTACTGACTGGACGAGAACTACTGTTCTGGGTGGAACCATCTGGTATAAAGATCTGATTAGCTCAGGGAATAACGGAGATGAAACTGTTCCAATAGTTTCTTCAGCAGGACAATTCTTGAATGATAGCCGTGCAGTAAAATATCCTTTCAGTGTGGGCGATCATACCGGTATGGTTTCAAATGTTGAGGTTCAAAGTAAAGTTCTTGAAATATTAAATGTTGATTACGAACAGGGTAATATTTCAACCGGTACATCTCCAGGCATAAGGAATGTCCTGAATGTGATAAGTGACCCGGTTGAATCAATTATAACAGATGGCAGTGGAAACAGGTTAGGTTACAGCAACACAACAGGTGCACTTACAGAAATACCAAACAGTATCTGGTTTGGCAACACAGATGGCAGAGGCTGGGTTTTTGGTTCAGTTCAGGAGCCAATAAACTTACAGTTAACCGGATTGGGTGAAGATTATTATGTAATGGTCAGTGTTGAAGATTCAGGAAAAGGTGGCGGTGTTGTACTTGAAGGTTACCTTGCCCAAGGCGAAGTAATTAATTATCAGATTACACTTGAACCGTTATCTGTTAATCAAATAAATTCTTTAATACCTGGAAGCTTTGCATTAGCTCAGAACTATCCGAATCCCTTTAACCCGATTACAACAATACAATACTCATTACCCCAGAGAGGCAATGTAACACTAAAAGTTTATGATGTACTCGGTAAAGAAATAGCAGTACTGGTAAATGAAGAAAAAGAAACTGGAGTTCACTCTGTTAATTTTGATGCAACAGGATTAGCCAGTGGAATATATATGTATAGGTTACAAGCAGGATCTTTTATTGAAACAAGGAAAATGGTTTTAATCAGATAAATATATTGTTCATTTGCTTAACAAAAAGGAGTTACTCTATGAAAACATTATTAATTACCCTGTCTCTGATTCTTTTTAACGCTGTCAGCTTACTGCCTCAGGAAATGACTGTTGAAAGCACAAAAAAAATTATGGGTCAATATTTTAATTCTGAACATTTCGATGTCAGTATGATGTCTGATGACGTAGTATTTACACATATGGCAACCGGAGAAGAGCATCATGGTCCAGATGCAGTTTTACAAATGCTTAATTATATGTATCATACTGCATTTGATGCCACAGCGGAGATAAAAAATATAATTTACTCAGAAGGAAAAGCAGTTCTTGAAGCAGATTTTGTGGGCAGGCATATAGGCGAGTTTGCCGGAATACCTGCAACAAACAAAGATGTACGTGTTCCTCTATGTGTAGTTTATGATCTTGAAAATAACCAGATCAAAAGAGCTCGGGTCTATTTTGAGATGCCCGTTTTATTTGATCAATTAAATAAAAAATAAATACGAAAGGTTGTAGAAGTTAAACAATTCAATTTAGTTTAAGTGAGGAAATTGTGTACTTAAAAAAGAAAAATATTAATGACCCATTAAAAAGATTTGTTGAAAAGGAAAACTCAAAAGAAGTATCACCTATGAACCCGCCAGAATCCTATTCATATTCCGGTGTTGAAGAAGTTCCTTACGAACAGATGAGTAATGCTCTTAAACAGCTTATTGAAGAGCATAAATTGTTTACTGAAATGCTGGTAGAGTTTGAAACTTCTTTGATTAAATGGGGACATCAAAACTGGATATTTGATAAAGATATAAACAGAGGATTAAAAAATTTTTTCATCTTTATTAATGAAAAAATACCTGCGCATAATTATAAAGAAGAAAAATTTCTGTTTCCTGGTTTGCGGAGGAAACTAATTGAGTCTGGAGAATATAACAAGGAAGATCATTCAAAAACTGCAATTGAAGTTCTTGAAGATGAACATATAAAAATATCTCAGGCTGGCGCTGTTGTTTTTAATTTTCTTGGTTTAGCTTCAAAATTAAATCATAAACCTTCAAAAGGAATAATTTTTCAGATTACTTATGAACAGGGAATAAAGATTGTTGAAACAATGAAACTTCACATCTTTATGGAAGATAAAACATTGTTCCCTTTAGCAATGAAATTATTTACTCAGGATGAATTAAATGATATAGACAGGAGGTTTTTTACTCCGCTTTAGAGTATTAAGGCGTTTTGAAATTACTGTACCTTTAATACTCTTAAGTTTTTGATGGACTTCTCAATCTGATTATAAACTATGACCGTAATATTCTCAAAAAAGTGTGAATATGCCCTTCAGGCAATTCTTTTTCTTGCTGCACAAAAAACAAGGGATGCTGTTTCAGCCAGGGATATAGCAAAGAAATTAATTATTCCTAAGGAATTTGTTTCAAAGATACTGCAAAGTTTAACGAAGAGTGGAATTGTAGCTTCGAGAAAAGGAAAACATGGCGGCTTTTATCTTGCAAAGGATCCTGCAAAGATTATTCTTATAGACATAGTTGCTGCAATTGATGGAATGAATATTTTTAATAATTGTGTACTTGGTTTTCCAAACTGCGATCCTAATAACCCCTGTCCTCTGCATGACACTTGGGGAGAATTAAGAACTATGGCTTATAATATGTTAACAGATCAAACAATTGATCAATTCAAACAGAAAACATTAAAAAAATTAATGATATCAGATGAATAGGATAATTGAACAAGTGAAATTTTCAATACCATTATGAATAGAATTTTTAATAAATGAAAATGGAAAAAATGTATAATTCAAATAATGATTCTGATTTAGTAAGAGATTTTACCTTGTCTCAAATATTAATCAGAAATTTCAAGGCTTCAGTGGTTTTTGAAAAATACAACCTGGATTTTTGCTGCAGTGGAAACAAATCACTCCTGACAGCCTGCAGTGAAAATGCTATTGATTATAAAGAAATTTTAACTGAATTAAATAATCTTACGATTGTGCAGGGATATACAAACCATAAGCACTTCAATCTGGGTATTATTTCCCTTATTGATTATATTATTAGTTACCACCATGGCTTTGTAAGAAATATCATACCTGTTATTGCAACTCATACTCAGATAATTGCCTCTATTCATGGTAAAACCAATCCAAAGATTTTGGAAGTTGCGCGAATTTTTTCAATCCTGTATAAAGATCTTAAACAACACATGATGAAAGAAGAAGAAATAATTTTCCCTTACATCAAACAGTTAGTTATGGCTTCAAATAATTTATCTAAGGCTGAACGCCCTTATTCTCAAGGGGTATTGAAAATACCTTATTCCCTTGAGCTAAAGTCCAACACTGTAGTATTGTAAGTAGGATTACAGATGTAAATAATTTTTTCATAAAACCTCCTGAGATATGAAATTGTTATTTTATCTAACCGGCTTCTAAAGGTTAAATTTAATTGCTGAAAATTTTTATTTGGAAATAAGTAATAATCCTTAAATTCAAATGCCTACCAACTCTAAGTATACTATAGGAAGCCCTGGAAATAGAAAGTTACCACCCAATCAACGAGGAAATTAGATCAGAAAAAATTTATTGTCAATAGACAACAAAAATATAGTCTAATAAATTTATTTATGCTAAGAATAGGAACCTGCAGCTGGAAATATGATTCCTGGAAAGGACTCATTTACAACAACCATAAAAATATTAACTACTTAAAGGAATATTCCCAGCATTATAATACAGTTGAAATTGATCAATGGTTCTGGTCCCCATTTGAAGGCAGTCTACTTAAAATGCCTGAACCTCACGTTATTGAAAATTATGATGAATCTGTTTCGGATGATTTCAAGTTTACAGTTAAACTTCCAAATTCGTTAACACTTACACATTACTATAGAAGTAAGAAACCCAACCCCTATTTTTTGAATCCGATTTGTTTAACGAATTCTTAAATCTTTTATCACGACTCCGTAATAAGCTTGGTCTCCTCTAATGTTACAGTTTGAATACCTTAATAAAGAGAAAATATCTTCACAATTAGAACTCGTAGAGCGAATTGAATTGTTCCTTTCAAAGATTGACCGTTCTTATCAGCTTGCAGTAGAGATCCGTAATAAAGTCTCTCAATATTTATTCCGTCAAGGACATCTGGCTATTTGTTAATAATGTTAGATTCCTTCGTATTTCATTTTTTTTATTTTACTTTGCTCAATTTTAACTAAATATTTTACTCATAAATTCTTTTTAAATATTCCTGAACAGGGATTATATCTTTTTTAAAAGTTAAATCAGGAACGTGTTCATTAAAAGGGTAAGCAAATACAGAATCCGAATATTTTGTTATCATCATCTTAACACTTGTAGGTAATTCTTTTTCATTTCTTTCCTGATCAAGCGGAGTTTTCTCTAGAAATGGAAATATCATATCATAACTAAATTTAAAGATATTCATGCTTACACCTATATAGCCATCCTTTTCTTCTATTAATTGAATAAACTCATCATTAGGTTTCTCTATTATATCAACAAGAAAACCTCTGGAATTTTTTTTTGTAATTGCAAATTTTCTAATTCTTTCATTCTCAAAAAGCAATCCATTCCTGTCATAATCAATCATTGCATTTGGATATTCAGAGTTTTGTAGTGTTCTAAAAGACTCAACTGAATATAAATTATCGCTGTTGCAAACAATGAAAGAACTCCCTTCCCATTGGCTAACGGACAGAAGTCCCTGATATAGAGCATCGGCAGTACCTAGTGGCTTAGCCCTTCCATTTGGTATTTGTTGAACAGCATATGAAATATTCAGCTCATTAAAAATGTTTTTTTCATATATGCACATTGATGACCCGAGGATGAATACACTATTAGAAAAATGTGCAGAATTAGGTATGCCAATAAATATTCACGTTAGTGAACCGCAATGGTTTTATGAAAAGATGGATTCAACAAACGATGGATTAATGAATGCATATACCTGGAGGTTGGACAATCAGGAAAACATACTAAACCTTAATGAAGTATTAAAAACTCTTGAGAATGCAGTTAAAAGACATCCCAATACTTTGTTTATCGCATGTCATCTTGCAAATCAAAATACAGATTTGGATAAGCTTGGAAGACTATTGGATCAATATCCGAACCTTTATACAGATATTAGTGCAAGAAATGATTCTTTCTTATTAAATATTGAAGATAGCACTTTAAGTATTGGTAGTTATTCTTGGACAATTCCATTTAGCCTTGAGGTAGATTCAACATATAAAATTTATATCAGAAGTTTGGAAAACAACCAGCTTTATGATTTAAGTGACGGACAATTCTCAATTATTGATTCAACAACAAGTATCAGTGAAGAAACTATTTTAACTGAGTATTTGCTTTATCAAAATTATCCAAACCCCTTTAATCCGGAGACAACTATTAAATTTGCACTGCCGTTTGATTGTTATGTAAAACTTTTTATTTACGATGTTCTTGGGAATCTTATCTCAACTTTGGTAGAGGAAGAAAAACAAACCGGGGTTCATTTAATAAAGTTTGATGCTTCGAACTTATCGAGTGGAATTTATTTTTATAAAATTAATGCTGTTAGTAAAGATTTATCCAAACCTGAGTTCGTTGATATAAAGAAATTTATTCTGCTCAAATAAATTTTTAGTTAATTAAAATGAAATATCTAAAAGCGGTAATCAAAATGATAAATAAAACACTTTATATTTCATTCTCCTTACTTTTTTTATTTGCTGCTTGTAAGGATGCTTCTTCCAATCCTCAGGCTCCTGATAGCACTCAATGGATACTTGTCTGGTCCGATGAGTTTGATTATACGGGTTCTCCCGATTCAACAAAGTGGGGTTACGATATTGGAGGTAACGGTTGGGGAAACAATGAACTTCAATATTATACTTCTGAATTACTTAATGCGCGTGTTGAAGATGGGATAATGATTATTGAAGCTCGCAGACACGAAGGTCAGCAGCCGGAATATAGTTCTGCAAGAGTTGTATCTAGGGGTAAAGAAGATTGGACGTACGGCAGATTTGAAGTCCGTGCTAAGTTGCCTTCAGGAAGAGGGACCTGGCCTGCAATATGGATGCTTCCAACTGAATGGACGTATGGTAATGGAGGCTGGCCTGATAACGGCGAGATTGATATTATGGAACATGTTGGTTTTGATCCAGGAGTAGTTCATGCTTCAACCCATACTAATGAATATAACTGGCCAAACAATACTCAGAAGACTTCAATCATTAATATTCCCGATGCACAAACAAATTTTCACTCATATATTTTAGAATGGTCTCCGGATAAAATGGAAATCTATGTTGACAGTATAAAATATTTTACAAATGAAAATGAAGGAACCGGCTGGCAATCCTGGCCATTTGATAAGGATTTTCATTTTATTATGAACATTGCTATTGGCGGAAACTGGGGAGGTCAGCAGGGAATTGATAATTCTATATTCCCGCAAAAAATGGAAATTGATTTTGTAAGAGTTTATAAGAAAAAATGAAAAGTTCAACCTTCATTTAAGAGAAAAATTTACAGGAAATATTCATGAAAAACTTTTTTATAAAAATTGCATTTATAGTTATTTACACAGGCATAGTTGGGTTTAATAATGAACCTGAAAAGTTTGAACCCAAGCAATCTGTTGTTGAAAAAGTTAAAGCTATTATTTCAGAGATGACGCTTGAAGAAAAAGTCGGACAGATGACACAAGTAACTATCCAGGTTATGTCGGTAAAACAGGGAACGAAAGATCAGCATCACGTGCTTGATGAAAAGAAGCTTGAGGAGGCAATTAAAAAATATAATGTTGGTTCCATACTTAATGTTTATGATGTTGCTCATGAATTAGACTATTGGCATGAAATTATAACCAAAATTCAGAACTTAGCTGTAAAAGAAACAAGACTTGGTATTCCTGTTCTCTATGGAATTGATGCAATTCATGGTGCAACATATACAAAAGGTTCTACTCTTTTTCCCCAGGGAATAAATATGGCAGCTACATGGAACAGGGATCTTATTGAAAAAATTGGTGAAATTACAGCTCATGAAACTCGTGCATCAGGTATTCCATGGAATTTTTATCCTTTAATGGATATAGGAAGACAACCTTTGTGGCCGAGACTTTGGGAGACTTATGGTGAAGATGTATACCTCGCCTCCCAGATTGGAAGTTCATATATAAAAGGTGCACAAGGAAATAATATTGGAGCACCCGATAAATTAGCTACTTGTTTAAAACATTATGTCGGGTATAGTTTTCCGCTGAATGGAAAAGATAGAACCCCCGCCTGGATTTCTGAAAGAATGTTGAGAGAATATTTCCTTCCCACTTTTGAAGCAGGAATAATTGCCGGTGCACCTACAATTATGGTTAATTCCGGTGAAGTTGACGGAATACCCGGACATGCAAACTATCATCTACTTACAGAAATTCTTCGTAATGAATTGAAGTTTAAAGGATTTGTTGTTTCTGACTGGGAAGATATTAAAAGACTTCATACAAGAGATAGAATTGCTGATTCACCAAAAGAGGCTGTTCGAATTGCAGTTATGGCTGGTATTGATATGAGTATGGTTCCTTTGGATTATAGTTTTTATGATTACCTGATTGAACTTGTAAAAGAAGGATCCGTTCCTATGTCGAGAATAGATGAAGCTGTTGAAAGAATTCTTAATGTAAAGATGGAGCTTGGTTTGTTTGAAAATCCATTTCCAAATAAAGAGTTGGAGGAAAAATTTGCTTGCAAAGAATTTACTGATATAAATCTTAAAACAGCAAGAGAATCTATTGTCTTAACAAAAAATGAAAATAATGTTTTACCACTTTCCAAAAATTCTAAAATATTTGTTACCGGCCCAACTTCCAATATGCTCTCAGTTATGAACGGAGGATGGACAATAACCTGGCAGGGAAATGAAGAATCTCTTTATCCTAAAGAAAAAAATACTCTGCTTGAAGCAATACAAGAAAAAATTGGTGCAGGAAGTGTTACTTATGTTGAAGGAACTTCTTTCAATAAGGAAATTGATGTTGAAAAAGCAGTAAATGCTTCTAAAGATTGCGATGCTGTTATTCTCTGTTTGGGTGAAGTTGCATATTGTGAATCTCCCGGAAACATTAATGACTTAACACTTGATGAAGCTCAATTAAAATTAGCTGAAAATATTATTGATACAGGTATACCTGTTGTATTGGTAATGCTTGAAGGAAGACCGAGAGTAATAAGTTCAATTGCTGATAAGGTTAATGCAGTTCTTGTTGCTTTTCTTCCCGGAATGGAAGGGGGAAATGCTTTGGCAGATATTATTTTCGGTGATTATTCTCCGAGCGGAAAACTTCCAATATCTTATCCGAAGTATCCAAATGGCAACACCACTTATGATTACAAACCAATTGAGAATTTTGACACTAATACCTATGATCCGCAATGGGCATTTGGATACGGATTGAGTTATTCTACTTTTAATTATAATAATCTTAAGCTTGATAAAAATGAAATTAACGAAACCGATGAACTAAATATTTCTGTTGATGTAACAAATACTGATAGAATAGAAGCGGCTGAAATTGTGCAGCTTTATTTATGCGATCTTTATGGATCAGTATCCCGACCGAATAAACAATTGAAAGGCTTTGAAAAAATTTCTTTGAAACCTGGTGAGACAAAAACAGTTGCATTTAAAATTAATAAAGATCATCTTTCATTTATTGGCATAGATAATATGAGAATCTTTGAGCCGGGTGAATTTGAAATATCAGTAGGAGATATGAAAGAAAAGTTTGTGTTAAAACCAACATCTGCATTAAATGATTAATAAAAATTATGAAATCTTTAATTTTTTCTTTTCTGTTTTTTATTGCCCAAATAAGTTTATACTCTCAAAACTGGCAGCTTGTCTGGTTTGATGAATTTAATGAAACATCACTCGATTTAAATTCTTGGACACGTGAAGTTGGTGGAAATGGTTGGGGAAATAATGAACTTCAGTATTATACTGACAGAGAAAATAACTCCTACCTTCAGGATGGAAAACTTATTATTAAAGCGATCAAAGAAAATTATGGAGGGAGATCATACACTTCAGCCAGGTTAAAAACACAGAATAAAAAATTCTGGAAGTACGGGAAAATTGAAGTAAGAATGAAACTGCCTTTTGGTCAGGGAATCTGGCCAGCATTCTGGATGCTCGGACAAAATATTTCTTCAGTCGGTTGGCCTGCCTGTGGTGAAACTGATATAATGGAAATGATTGGTGGACAAGGAAGAGAAAAAACTGTTTATGGAACAGCTCATTGGGATAATAATGGTCAGCACGCACAATATGGAGGTTCATATACTTTACCCTCAGGAACTTTTGCAGATGATTTTCACAATTTCAAAATCGAGTGGAATCAAACATTTATTAAATGGTTAGTTGATGATATTCTTTATAACACCATAAATATAACTCCGGCGAGTCTGAGTGAGTTTCACCAGAACTTTTTTATAATACTGAATCTCGCTGTTGGAGGAAACTGGCCTGGTTATCCTGATACAACAACGATTTTTCCTCAATATCTTGAAGTTGATTATGTAAGAGTTTACCAGGATTTACCAACTGATGCTAAAGATGATGGCTCAGTTCCTATGGAGATTAATTTAGAACAAAATTATCCAAACCCTTTTAATTCTTCTACTGCAATTACTTTTTCTATTCCTGAATATTCATTTATCACTCTGAAAATTTATAATTCTTTAGGTTCTGAAATTTTTACCTTACTTAGCAAACCATTTCAAGCCGGAAAACATGAGGTATTTTTCGATGCGGTAAATATTCCAAGTCAGGTTTTGTTTTATCAGTTTACTGCCGAATCAGTAAATTATAATTTTATTTCAACTAAAAAGATGATATTGATAAAATAACGACATTTGTCGCCTCAGAAACAGATAAATTTCGAAAAACAA
>MHAF01000172.1:234-69700 GCA_001802865.1 Ignavibacteria bacterium RBG_16_34_14 | reverse complement strand
TTTTGTAAGAAAATTTTTTTATCACAAATATAAACCAGAGAGTTTCAGACTCTCTGGTTTTTTATTACCTTCATACAAATTCAAATCAAATATATCTTCTTTAATAGCTATATTTACAAAATATAAAAACCGTATACCTATATACCATGTACCATATACCGAAAGTAACGGATATGAGATACGAGAATCATTACACGAATATATATTGAGCTATGAGAAACTAATGTTCAGTTTTCTTCCCCTAGGCGGTTCGAACGAAATTGGTGCAAACTGTTTTTATTTAAACATTGAAGGAACCGGAATAATCATTGACTGTGGAATGCATCCGCAGAAAACAGGACTTGAAGCACTCCCTTCATTTGATCTTATAAAAGATAAACCAGTAGATTTCTTACTTATTTCTCATGCTCACCAGGATCATTTAAGTGCACTTCCTTTCCTTGTTCAAAGACATCCTTATGTAAGAATTATTTCAACTCCTCAAACACGTGCTCTTGCTGAGCTTACTCTTCACGATTCAGTTTCGATATGGAAGGAACAAATTGATGAAGAAGAAATGAAAGTGTATTCCCACGAAGAAATTGATCTGCTGATTCGATCAATCGAGTATAAAGCTTATGGTGAAGAATTTTTTCTTTCAGGATATAATCATAGATCTTCAGAACCAATAAAAATTACTTTTTTTGATTCGGGACATATTTTAGGTTCCACCGGAATATTAATTGAATACAATGAAGAAAATATTTTTTATACGGGTGATATAAATTTAAATCACCAGGAACTTCTAACAGGAGCCAAACTTCCCAAAACAAACATCAACACTTTAATAATTGAAACCACTTATGGCAGTACCGATTCATCAAACTTAAAAAGCTGGAAGGATGAAAAAGAAAGATTTGCGATTGAAGCAAACAAAATTTTAGACAAGGGAGGATCAATACTCCTTCCGGTTTTTTCTCTTGGAAAAACTCAGGAAGTTTTGGCAGTAATTTGGAACCTGATGTTGAATGGGAAACTTATACAAACTGATATTTACACAGGAGGGTTAGGAAGAAAAATAAACCGCGTTTATGATTACAACAGGTATGTTGTTAATTATTCCGATCCCGATTTTGAATTAATGGTAATTCCACAAAAAAATATTTATGAAGTTGAAAACTATAACGATTTCTTCAGGATCCCTTCTTTAATTCTTGCTCCAAGCGGAATGATGCTTGAACAAACAATTTCATTTCAGCTTGGTAAGAAGTGGTTTAACAGGAAAGATTCTGCAATCTTTACCGTGGGTTATATGGAGCCTAAAACTCCTGGTTATAAGTTTGCGAACACCTATAAGGGAGATAAAATAAAACTAACCGAATATGATGATCCCATTGAGGTTAAATGTTTAATAAAAAATTTCAGATTTACTGCTCACTCCAAAAGAGAAGAGCTTCTTGAAATAGTTAAAAAGCTTAATGCTCAAAATGTTATTCTGGTACATGGAGAGCCGCCATCAATTGATTGGGTTGGTGAGAATATCCTCAAACAAAATAAGAGCATAAAAGTCTTTACTGCTCAAACAGGGGAAGAGATAATATTAGCTTAAATTTTCGGAAAAATTTCAATAATTATGTAAAAATATCTTTCTAAAATCTCTCTAAACTTAATTTCTAAAACGGCATTGTTGTTGTATTACGATTGGATCATAATATAATTGAAGTAAAACAGTAGAAATAATTGTGAATATATATAAAAGAAGAATTGTTGCTTTTGTTATTGGAAAACTTATTGGAGGTAAAGAAATTTCCAGAGTTTTTGATAGGACAACTTCTTCTTATAATGAAGTAGCCGGCGAAGTATCAATTACAAGTATAAATGTTTACGATACTGAAAAAAACGAAATGATAACCGGAAGCGGGGATGATAAAGGTATTTCACTTTATGATTTTGTAACAGCTAAATTTATTGATATAAAAATCTACGGTGAAAAGTTTGATGGATTTGATTACGAATCTAAAAAAGTGTTTTATGGTGATATGAAAGAAAATACAGTTTCATTTTTTGATTTTCAGGATTCAAAACATCATTACTACATTATGCTTAATCCATATGAAAATGTAACAGAAAATCTGGGATTGTTAATCTGATTAAGTAAAATTTATTCCTGCCTATAGCCTTCTCTGATAATCGGAATTAAATTCTATAATCATTAACTTTTATTATTCTCATTAATATTTTTAATAAAAAGATTATAGATATGTATAAAATAAATTTGTTTGCCCTCTTACTTTTCACTGCTTTACTACTAAGCTCCTGTTCGGAAGAAAAAAAAGAAACACTCGTTGGGCAATGGGAACCGGTAATCAGACCATACAACCTCGGTTCGGTATTAATTTTTGAAGATGACAGTTCTTTCACACAAATAAAAGAAGCAAGGGTTAATTATACTTATAAACTTGTTGGTGATACTCTCATCTCTACTTCATTTGATGGATTTACAGGGAAAGAAATAATTGATACTGCCCATGTTGCAATTTCTGGTGATACCCTTATACTTGTTCGCGGAAAAGTTGGTGACCAGCAGGAAACAGTTATGAAAAGGTACGATTCTATTTATACAAATACAAAAGGTATTGTGGGCCTCTGGGTATGGCCACATCAATCCGGGAAAGATGCAATCTCAGAATATCATCCCGGTGGTAAAGCTTCAGTAAGTGTTCTTATTGAAAAAGGGCAGGGAAATTATTTTGTTAATAGAGATTATTTAACTGTAATAATGCCGGGGACGACTTTACGTGATATTTATTTTAAGCTGAAAGGTGATTCACTCTTCTTTCCTGATAAATTTGCCCCGTTTGGGAATGCATTTTACAGGGTTACAAATGAGAAAGACTAGTAACAAAAAATTGAATTTAGCTGAACTTAAAAAAACAGTTAAGGAAAATTCAAATGCATATCTTTCAGAATTTCTCCAGAGATTCTTTAAGACAGGGAAAGGAGATTATGCCGAAGGGGATCTTTTTGCAGGAATAAAAGTTCCTGTCTCAAGAAAAATCGCAAAGCAATTTAATGATTTACCCCTCAATGAGCTTTCCATTTTAATAAAATCAAAAATTCATGAAGAAAGATTAATTGCACTTTTTATTCTTGTTGATAAGATGAAGAAAGCAGATGAAACAAAGAAGGAAAAAATTTATAAGCTCTATCTTAAAAACCTTAAGTATATTAATAACTGGGATCTGGTTGATCTTTCAGCAGGGAAAATTATCGGGGAATATTTATTTGATAAAGAAAAAAAACTTTTATTTGAACTCTCAGAAGGAGATCTCTGGGAAAAAAGAATTGCAATTATGTCAACATTAAATTTCATAAAGAAGAAAGATTACAAAACAACTTTAACGATTGCGAAATTGCTTCTTAAAGATAAACATGATCTTATTCATAAAGCTGTAGGCTGGATGCTTCGTGAAATCGGAAATAGGGATATTGAAACAGAAGAATATTTTCTTAAAATATATTATAAAAATATGCCGAGAACTATGCTGCGCTATGCAATAGAAAAATTTCCGGAGGTAAAAAGACAAGCATATCTGAAAGGGAAAATATGATGCCTGATATGAAGAAAAGAATTAATATTCCTGCAGGAACAATCTGGGAAGATGTGGTTGGCTACTCAAGAGCAGTAAAAGTTGGGAATGTTATTGAAATCTCCGGAACTGCTGCTGTTGACAATGGAAAAGTTATAGGTAAAGGAAATGCCTATGAACAGACAAAATTCATTATTGAAAAAATTAAAATGACACTTGAATCACTTGGTTCGGGAATGAAGGATGTAGTAAGAACAAGAATTTATGTAACAGACATTTCCAAATGGGAAGAAATCGGAAAAGCACATGGCGAATTCTTCAAGAATATAAAACCAGCTACAGCAATGGTGGAAGTAAAATCTCTTATTGATCCTGATATGATTGTTGAGATAGAAGCAACTGCAATTATAATAGAGGAATGGAAATAAATTCTAGTATTCTTTCATTATAAAATGCTTTTCTTTTTTTTAATGAAGCTTTTAAGTAATTTGAAATGGTATAAAGGTATAGGGGTATATGGTATAAAATATAATAATATTTCCTTATACCTTTATACCCTATACCTATATTTTTTTTAGGATTAGATTTTATATAGAAGAATCTAAACAGAACATGTGGAAGGATTTAAAAAATATTTTCATTCAGATTAGAGAATATCTTAATGTTCCCATAATTACTATTAGCAAAACCGAAATCACTCTCTGGACAATTATTTATTTCATCTTTCTTACATTTCTGCTTTTTTATTTAACAAGCAAGCTAAGAAAATGGGTTGTATATAAGCTTCTTGCCAAGAGTAAAATTGATCTTGGTGTGCGTGTTGCTGTAGGAACAATTTTCAGATATATAATTCTTATTATAGGTTTAATAATTGTTCTTCAAACCGTAGGAATTGATTTAAGCACTGTAACAATTCTTGCAGGTGCTTTGGGCATCGGTATCGGGTTTGGTCTTCAGAATATTACCAATAATCTTGTAAGCGGAATAATAATTTTATTTGAACGCCCAATAAAAGTCGGGGACAGGATTGAAGTTGGGGATATTTCAGGAGATGTTGTAAGAATTTCAATGAGATCAACCACAATCATTACTAATGATAATATTTCTATTATCGTTCCTAATTCAGATTTTATTTCATCAAAAGTGATTAACTGGAGCCATGTAGACAGGAATATCCGCTTGAATTTTCCGGTTGGGGTTTCATATAAAGAAGATCCTCAAAAAATAAAAAAGCTTTTACTTGAAGTTGCACATGAAAATGAAGGAGTTCTTAAAGAACCTAAACCGGATGTACTGTTTGATAATTTTGGTGACAACTCATTAATTTTTAATCTCAGGGTATGGACGCGTGAGTATATTAATCGGCCCGGAGTCTTAAAAAGCCAGATATATTATGCAGTTTTTGAAAAGTTTGCAAAGAATGGAGTGGAAATTCCTTTCCCGCAGAGAGATATTCATTTAAAAAGCAGTTCAGCCCCGATTTTAATTCAAACAGGAGAAAAACAATCTTCCTAAAATTGTTCTCCTCACTGTAACCCTGGTTTTCGGCATCATTTTGGGCATTTTTATTTCAACTTTTATTAATAAGAAAAAAAAAGATGGCAATAAAAAGGAAGATTTGGTAGAATTAATTAAAGAGTGATTTACATTCCTGATTGATTTTAGAATAAAGATCAAATCTGGCTGTTCCTTGCATATTGACTAATTTCCTTGTAGTTTTAACACAGTTCTTTTTCGCCCCTAGAGGGCGATTTTTGTTTCTATGAATATTAATGCAGGAAATATTAAAGAGATTACAGAAGAAGTTGTCACAAACTTCGGTTATTTCCTGATTGATTTCAATCTCAGAGGTCATGGAAGAAACCAGGTGATTGAAGTTTATATTGATGGTGAGCATTATATTAATGCTGATGATTGCTCTAAGGTAAGCCGGGAATTAAACAATAAGATTCAAAATATTATTGGACAGGATAAGTTTTACAGGCTTGATGTTTCTTCTCCTGGAGTTGACAGACCATTAAAGTTTATAGAGCAGTTCCCAAAGCATTTAAATAAGAAATTTGAACTCGCTTATCTGCAGGATGATGAAACCAAAAACACAGAGGCTCAGTTAATTGAAGTTCAGGCTGATGAGCTAAAATTTCTAACAAAGGATAAAAAAGAAATTATTGTTAAATTCAAAAATATTATTAAAGCAAAAGTATTATTAAGTTTTTCATAGAGGAGATATTATAAAATGAATGTAGACATTGTTGAATCCTTTGCCCAGATGGTAAGGGAAAAAGGCATTGATAAAGATGTGTTAGGAGGCATTCTTGAGGAAGTATTTGGATTGTTGATTAAAAAGAAATATGGCGAGGATGCAAAGTATGATGTTGTTGTCAATATGGATAGAGGAGATATTGAGTTATATATAGAACGTGAAATAGTTGAAACAGTTGAGAATCCCAATACACAAGTAAGCCTTGAAGAGGTTAACAGGAAAGGAAATGAAGATGAATTGGATATCGGTGATGATTATTCGGAAAAGATTGAACTGATTTCATTAGGAAGAAGACTTATAACTCTTGCAAAACAAAGTTTAAATCAGAAGATACGCGAGATTGAAAAGGATGTAATCTATAATGAGTATAAAGAATTGCTGGGTGAGATTGTAGTTGGAGATATTTATCAAATCAGGAAGAGTGATATACTTGTTAATCATAATAAAAACGAATTGGTTCTCCCGCGTTCTGAACAAATCCCCTTTGAACGTTATAAAAAAGGAGAGACTGTAAGGGCAATTGTTAAAGAAGTTAAAAAGGGCAGCAGCGGTCCTGTAATCATAGTGTCTCGTGCAGATAACCTGTTCCTTAGAAGACTTTTCGAGATTGAAATCCCCGAAATATATGATGGTATTATTGAAATTAAATCAATTGCCCGTGAACCGGGTGAAAGAGCAAAAGTCGCAGTTGAATCGCAGGATTCAAGAATAGATGCAGTAGGTGCATGCGTTGGAATGAAAGGAGTTCGTATTCATGCAATTGTAAGAGAGCTTAACAATGAGAATATAGATGTTATAAATTATTCCGAAGATCCATATACTTTTATTCAGAAAGCATTAGCTCCTGCAAAACTAAAAAAGATCGAAATTGATGAGGAAATAAAAAAAGCTACTGTTAATGCAGACAGTGACCAGGTATCTCTCTTAGTTGGAAGGAATGGTGTTAATATCCGTCTTGCAATGAAACTAACAGGTTATGATATCGAAGTGATCAGGGAAGAAAAACCGTTTGAAGAGTATGAAGAGGATATTGAACTGATTGATCTTAAAGATGAACTCGGTGAAGATATTTATCAACTTTTGATTAATCATCGCTATGATACTGCCATTGAAGTTTTAACGGCAGGTCCTGAAAAACTGAAAGAAATAGAGGCTCTTAACGAAGAAAAAATTAATGAGATCATTGAGATAATTAAATCACAATTTGAAGAAGAGGAAGAATAAACGGACAGCCTATGCCTGAAGTAAAAGAAAAGAAACTAAGAGTAGTTAAGCTTGCCTCGGAATATAATCTCTCTGCGGAAAATCTGTTAGAATTTCTGCAGAAAAAAGGACATGATGTTAAATCCCGTAATTCTTTGCTTTCCGACGAAATGATCCAGGACATTAATGATCATTTTAAAAAGGATATTGAAAAAGCTGAGAAGCATAAGAAAAAAGTTGCTGAATTTAATAAGAAAAGAACTGAAAAAGCTGACCGGGAAGAAAAAGAAAAAGCTGGAAAAGTTGAAGAAAAAATAACCGGAACTGTTGTTGAAGAAGTTGTGGTTCAGCAGGTTGAAGAGAAAGTTGAGTTCAAACCCGGAGAGCAGGGTATTTTAAAGAGGCCTGAAGAGATAAAAGAAGGAGAAAAAGCTTTTAAAACTCCAAAAGAAGCTGAGGTTGATAAAAGAAAAGGACTTAAAGTTGTTGGGAAAATTGATCTGGGGGGAGATAACAAAAAAGCAGAAGAAAAAGCTAAAGAAAAAGGGGGAGAAAAAGAATCTGTTATTAAAAAGAAGAAGAAACCAAAGCCAAGAAAAAAGCCTACCGAAACAGTTCCTGAAGACCCGGTAGTTGCTAAAAAGCGAAAGAAAATTAAGAAATTTGAAATTGACCAGAAGGAAGTTAAAGAAGCTATAAGAAAAACTCTTCTCAGCATGGATGAAACCGTTATGTCCGGCAGAGCTATACAGCGAAAGAGAAAAAGGAAAGAGAGAGAAGCTGAACAAGAAAAGCAGCAGGAACTAAGAATTATTGAAGAAAAAAAGATTAAAGTTAATGAATACATCTCAGCAAGCGAAATGGCAAACCTGATGGATGTCCAGGTCAGTGATGTAATTTCAAAATGTATTGAGCTTGGATTAATGGTATCAATAAACCAGAGACTTGATGTTGATACTATCACTCTCGTTGCTGATGAATTTGGATTTGAGGTTGAATTTCAGAAGGAATATACATCGGAAGTTCTTGAAGATACTCCTGATGATTCCGAAACACTAAAACCACGTCCACCTGTTGTCACAATAATGGGTCACGTAGATCATGGGAAAACATCATTACTGGATTATATAAGAAGATCAAATGTAGTTGCTGGAGAAGCAGGTGGAATTACGCAGCATATCGGGGCTTACCGTGTAGACATCGGAGATAATAAATTTATTACATTTCTGGATACTCCGGGTCACGAAGCATTTACAGCAATGCGTGCTAGAGGGGCCCAATTAACAGATATTGTTGTTATCGTTGTTGCTGCCGATGATGCAGTGATGCCCCAGACTGTTGAGGCAATTAATCATGCACAGGCGGCAAATGTACCGATTGTGATAGCAATAAATAAAATTGATAAGCCGGGTGCTAATCCGGAGAAAATAAAACAGCAGCTTGCAGATAGAAATATCCTTGTTGAAGAATGGGGAGGGAAAAACCAGTGTATAGAAATTTCTGCTAAGTTAGGTAAGAATGTTGATTTGCTTCTGGAGAAAATATTATTGGAAGCAGAACTGCTTGATTTAAAAGCAAATCCAGATAGGGAAGCAAGAGGTGCTGTTGTTGAGTCAGAGCTTGATAAGGGGAAAGGAATAACAGGAACCATTTTGGTGCAGAAAGGAA
This sequence comes from Ignavibacteria bacterium RBG_16_34_14, assembly GCA_001802865.1. Lineage (GTDB taxonomy): Bacteria > Bacteroidota > Ignavibacteria > Ignavibacteriales > Ignavibacteriaceae > RBG-16-34-14. The sequence goes on along the minus strand of MHAF01000172.1, from coordinate 60,997 downwards.
TTTTAAAAATTGGAGATCCTTTTGTTGCCGGAGTTTATTTTGGGAAGGTAAGAGCAATGTTTGATGAAAGGGGTAAAAAAGTGTATGAAGCTTACCCCTCTGTTCCTGTACTTGTTCTTGGATTTGAAGGTGCACCCCAGGCTGGCGATAATTTTATTGTTGTAGAATCTGAGAGAGATGCAAGAGAAATCTCTATTAAAAGACAGCAGCTTAAAAGAGAACAGGATCAGAAACAGGTTCATCATATTACTCTTGATGAAATTGCTAAAAATATAAGTGTTGGCGGTGTTAAAGAGCTGGCTCTTATTGTTAAAGGTGATGTTGATGGTTCGGTTGAAGCTCTCTCCGATTCATTAATGAAATTATCTACTGAAGAGGTTGTTGTAAAAGTAATTCATAAAGGAGTCGGCGGAATATCGGAAAGTGATGTTCTTCTTGCATCTGCTTCCAATGCAATTATTGTTGGTTTTCATGTAAGACCCAATCTTAATGCAAGAAAACTTGCCGAATCTCAGAAAGTTGATATTCGCTTATATAACGTTATTTATGATGCAATTAATGAGGTTAAATCAGCTCTCGAAGGTCTTCTTTCACCGATAGTTTCTGAAGAAATTATTGCTACACTTGAAATTAGAGATACTTTTAAAGTTCCTAAATTCGGAACGGTTGCAGGATGTTATGTGCAGGAAGGTAAAATCACAAGAAACAGTAAAATCAGGTTAATAAGAGATGGAATTGTTGTTCACGATGGCGAAATAGGGTCACTAAGAAGATTTAAAGATGATGTAAGAGAAGTAGATGCAGGTTATGAATGCGGCTTGAACATTGCAAATTATAATGATGTTAAAGTTGGTGACGTGATTGAAGCCTACAAATTTGTAGAAACCAGGAAAAAGCTTGCATAGTTTATAACCTTCGAAGTTAAGATGTAGTTAACCACACGCTAACTTTTAAGGTTCTCATACTTCTTTTCAGAAAGGATTTCGTAAAATGCCTCACCGAGTAGAAAAAGTTGAAAATCTTATTAAGCAGGAAGTCAGTTTAATCTTTCTCCGGAAGCTTCAGGATCCGGCATTTGGATTCCTTACAGTGACAAATGTAAAAATAAGCCCCGATCTCAAAATCGCAAGAGTTTACATTTCTGTATTTGAAAAAGATAAAAGAGAATCTGTTCTTGAGAGAGTTAAATCTGTATCAGGATTTATCAGATCAGAGCTTGCTTCAAAAATAAGAATTAAATTTGTACCCGAATTGAAATTTTTTATTGATGACACGCTTGATTACGTTGAGAAAATTGATGGATTGATAAAAGAAATCCATAAGAATGATAACAAAGAGAACAGATGATCTCTCCGGAATTGACTTCAGAGCCGGAGAAATAATTCTTGTAGATAAACCTGCCGGCTGGTCCTCTTTCAAAGTTATAAGAAAAGTAAGAAATGCAATCGGGGTTAAGAAAGTCGGTCATGCCGGAACTCTTGACCCAATGGCTACCGGTCTTCTGATAGTTGCCACAGGTAAAAAAACAAAATCTATTAATGAATATCAGGCTCTTGAGAAAACTTATACCGGTACAATAACTCTCGGCAAAACATCCCCATCAATGGATCTTGAAACGGAAATAACGTCTGAAAAATCTTTTGATCATATTTCTGAAGAAGATATTGACAAAGTGAGAGATGAGTTTATTGGTAGAATTAAACAGATTCCTCCTATGTATTCAGCGGTAAAATACAAAGGTAAGAGTTTATATCATCTTGCAAGAAAAGGGAAAGTAGTTGAAAGGTCAGAAAGAGAAGTTACAGTATATGATTTTATAATTACTAAAATTAATCTTCCTGACGTTGATTTTGAAATAACCTGCTCTAAAGGAACTTACATTCGTGCAATTGCAGATGATTTTGGAAAAAAGCTCGGCTGCGGTGGGCTGCTTAGTTCCTTAAGAAGAACAAAGATTGGAAGTTATTCTGTTGAAGATACAATGAGGGTTGATGAGTTTATAGAAAAATTAACAACAAAATACTTACAATAATAGTAATACATCATACGCCTAATCAATTTCACTTTAAGTCATAATTCAGTTATATTTACACGCTATTTGTACCCAATAAACCGGAATATGCAAGTATATAATGACCTGTTTTCCATAAAGAAGGATGAAAATACTGTTGTAACAATCGGAACTTTTGACGGTATTCATTTGGGTCACCAGGAAATTATTGAAAAAGTAAGGAAAAAAGCTGTCGAATTAAGGGCAAGAAGTTTTCTTGTTACTTTTAATCCGCATCCGAGGAATGTTTTAACAGGACAAAGCAGCCTTAAGGTTTTGAGTACATTGAATGAAAAGGAACAGGTTCTGGAAAAACTAGGAATTGAAAACTTGTTTGTTATCAACTTTACTAAAGAATTTTCTCAGCTTCCGGCAGAAAAATTCTTTTCTGATTATATAATAAATGGTATTGGATTAAAAGAAATTGTAATTGGTTATGATTTTCGTTTTGGACGTGGAAGAGGTGGAGGTATCGAAACTTTAATTGAAATGGGAGAAAAAAATAACTTTAAAGTGTATAAAGTTGGAGAAGTTGCTCTTAACAAAGATAAAATCAGCAGTACTGAAATCAGAAAAGCTCTAACTGATGGAAATATCCGGTACTCTAATGAATTACTTGGAAGATATTATTCCTTTAGCGGAATTGTGGTTCACGGGGATAATAGAGGCAGAGCACTTGGATTTCCAACTGCAAACATTAAAATAGATGATGAAGACAAGCTTCTGCCTGCTCTGGGTATTTATGTTGTTGAATTTTTTGTTAAAGGTAATAAATATTACGGTTTATTAAGTGTAGGAAAAAGACCAACATTTTATAATGAAGGAAACATAATTCCCGAAGTTTATGTATATGATTTTGATGAAGATATTTATGATGAATTCGTAACGGTGAACGTTATTGAAAGACTAAGAGGGGAAGAAAAATTTTCTTCTGTAGAAAACCTGGTCATACAAATGAATAAAGATAAAGAAGCAGGACTGGAAATTTTAAGAAAAATTTGAGATGTCATTCCGAACTTGTTTCGGAATCTTTTATGTGGAAGATGCTGAAACAAGTTCAGCATGACGTAAAATAAAAGTTTAATTAATTAATCCCGGTTTCCGCCAATGGGCGGACAAGATTCTGGGATTATATCATACAACAAAATAAAAGGATAGTTAAATGACAAAAGAAGAAAAGCTTGAGGTAGTTAAAAAATATGGTGCTGGCGAGAACGATACAGGAAAATCTGAAGTACAGATTGCTTTACTTACCAAAAGGATTAATGATCTTACCGATCATTTTAATAAACATGTAAAAGACCACCATTCGCGAAGAGGTTTAATGCTGATGGTTGGTAAAAGAAGAAGACTTCTCGATTATCTAATGAAAAAAGATATTGAGAGATACAGAAGTATAATTAAAGAATTAAATATCAGAAAATAAAAGGATTTGAAATGGTTTTAATTAAAGAAACAGATATTGGTGGAAAAAAGTTTTCTATCGAGACAGGAAGATTTGCAAAGCAGTCAAATGGGGCTGTTATGGTTAGATACGGTGATACAATGGTTCTTGTTACTGCTGTTGCTGCAGAAAGTGTCCCCGAAGATATAGATTATTTCCCACTTCAGGTTGAATACAGGGAGAAAACATCTGCCGCAGGAAAGATTCCCGGTGGTTATATAAAAAGAGAAGGGAGACCAACTGAGAAAGAAATTCTTAGTGCAAGATTAATTGATAGACCAATCAGGCCGCTCTTCCCGGAAAATTATAATAATGAAACACAAGTAATTGCTCTCGTCTTTTCTTATGATGGTGAAAATGATGCCGATGTTCTTGCTGCAACAGGTGCTTCAGCGGCATTATCAATTTCAGACATCCCTTTTGAAGGTCCGGTTGCTGAAGTAAGAATTGGCAGAATTAATGGCGAACTTATTGTTAATCCCACACATCAGCAGCTTCAGGAAAGTGAACTTGAGCTTGTTGTAGCCGGTACTACTGATTCAATATTAATGGTTGAAGGCGAAGCAAAAGAAATAAGCGAAAATGATATGCTCTCTGCTCTTAAATATGCACAGCAAGAGATAAAGAAGCTTGTTCAGCTTCAGTTAGATCTTGTAAGAGAAGTTAATAAGAAGAAAGTGGAAGTTGCCGCTCCTGCAGCAGATGAAAATCTTAAGAAAGATGTTTATAATCTTGCTTTTGATAAGTTCAAAGAAATAGTTTATTCTATCTTAACAAAAGAAGAGAGAGGCCGCAGAAATAAAGAGCTTATTGCATCTGTTCAGAGTGAACTCGCAGAAAAATATCCTGATAAAGAAAAAGTTATTGCAGCATTACTGCATGATATTGAAAAAGAGCTGATGCGTGAAAGAATTCTTTCAGAGGGTATCAGGCTTGATGGAAGAAATACAACACAAATCCGTCATATCTCAATTGAAACTACTGTACTTCCAAGGACTCATGGTTCTGCTCTCTTTACAAGAGGAGAAACACAAAGCTTAACAACAGTAACCCTTGGAACAAAGAATGATGAGCAAACTATTGAAGGTTTGGTAGATGAATATTCCAAGAAATTTATGCTTCATTACAATTTTCCTCCGTTCAGTGTTGGTGAAGTTGGAAGAATGATGGGAGTTGGCAGGAGAGAAGTTGGTCATGGTAATCTTGCCGAAAGATCCTTAAAGATGGTTTTTCCTGAGGAATCTGCTTTTCCATATACAGTAAGATTAATTTCAGATATACTTGAATCAAATGGTTCATCGTCTATGGCAACTGTGTGTGCAGGATCTCTTGCTCTAATGGATGCAGGAGTTCCTATTAAAAAAGCTGTTGCAGGAATTGCAATGGGTCTTGTAAAAGAAGATAACCGCTATGCAATACTATCAGATATTCTTGGAAATGAAGATCATCTTGGTGATATGGATTTTAAAGTTGCCGGAACAAACGACGGTATAACTGCTTTTCAGATGGATATAAAAATAAAAGGCATCTCGTTCGACATAATGGAGAAAGCTCTCCAACAGGCTAAAGAAGGAAGAATATATATTCTTGGTGTAATGAACAATGCAATAGCTGTTGCAAGAGAACATTTATCTCCTTATGCACCAAGGCTTCTTACAATGAAAGTTGAGCAGGATCAGATTGGGTTAATAATTGGTCCTGGCGGAAAAACTATTCAGGGTATGCAAAGATTATTTGGTGTTGATATTAATATTCAAGATGATGGAACGGTTAGTATTGCATCACCTAACAGGGAAAGCGCCGCAAGATGTAAAGAGCATATCAAGAAAATGACAGCAACTCCTGAAGTTGGTGAAGTTTATGATGGTGTGGTAACCAAGATAATGGATTTTGGTGCCTTTGTGGAAATCCTTCCCGGCAAGGAAGGATTGCTTCATATTTCACAAATTGATAATAAGCGTGTAGCAAAAGTTTCTGATTATTTTAAAGAAGGTGATAAAGTTACAGTTAAGCTTATCAGGCTTGAAAATGGAAAATACTCTTTAAGCCGTAAAGAGCTTCTTAAAGAAGGTACTGTAAAGGAACCTGTTGAGGAAGCAAAATCCGACTGAGGCGGACTGTAACAGAGTAAGTTCATTTTATTATTATTCATATTATTTAATATCTGGAATAATGGAAAAATTTCAAAAAAATCATTTCAAAATTTCAACCTGTCTGCCGCCAGGCAGATACTCCATTATTCCAAAGATTTGCGTAGCAGGGTGCTATTAAGTTTTAGTTAAACAAAAGGAAGCATTAACTGTGGGAAAATTTCTTTTAATATTTTCTTTCCTTATGATTGAGGGATTTATCCCCTATGCTGGAAATAACAAATCCTACAGCTATATCCTTCCATTAAAAGAATTGTTTTCCCGCTTAAGCGGGATTATTTCAATCAAAGAGTTTATTCTTTATGATAAAAGAAATTATAATCAATTCCTCTTCGTCACAAACACGCGTTGCAATAACCGAAGATGGAAACCTTGTCGACTTCTTTGTCGACTATCCTGAAAACCGCCGTATGGTGGGGGATATTTACCTGGGGAAAGTTGCAAGAGTGCTGCCGGGTATAAGAGCGGCTTTTATTGATATCGGGATGAAGCATGATGCCTTTCTTCATTTTTCGGATATAGGCGAGCGAACTCAGCAGTTCCAGGAAATGCTGGGAGATGATGATTCCGAAGTGGATGAGGATGAGGATGAAAGTTCTAACGGTACAGATAAGATTATCCAACCTGAAGTTAAACCTCAAAGTGAAACTCCAAAAGAACAATTTCCCGTTCCAAGACTTAGTAAAGGACAGGAGATTCTTATTCAGATAATTAAAGAACCTGTTAATAATAAAGGCGTACGGGTTACATCTTCAATATCAATCCCCGGAAGATTTTGCGTTCTTCTTCCATTCGATAATAAGGTTGGAGTTTCAAAAAGAATATCTGACTTTAGAGAAAGAAAACGACTCAGGCATATAGCGAGAAGTATTCTTCCTAAGAATTATGGCTTGATAATAAGGACAGTTGCCAGAAACCAAACGGAAGAAGCATTGCATGACGATCTCAAAAACCTGATGAAAGCCTGGGCTGATATTGAAGACACGGCAAAATCTGAAACGCCGCCTGCATTGGTTTATCAGGATTTGAATACTACATCAAGTGTTATCAGGGATCTTTTCTCTGCTGATGTTACCAAGGTTTTTATTGATTCAAGAAAATTATACAGACAGATTAAGAATTATGTTCAGCTTGTACAACCTGGAGTTGTAGACAAAATAGAAAATTTCCGCACTTCCGATTCGATCTTTGATTCATTTAAAATTGAAGAGCAAATAAAAATGCTGATGGGAAGAAAAGTGCCCTTGCCAAGCGGAGGTTACGTTATTATTGAGCATACTGAAGCAATGGTAGTTATTGATGTGAATAGCGGCAGGTATGCAAAAAGCAAAGAGCAGGAACAAAATTCTCTTAAAACAGATCTTGAGGCCTCAAGAGAAATTGCAAGACAATTACGCCTTAGAGATATTGGTGGAATAATCGTAGTAGATTTTATTGATCTTGAAGATGAAAAGAACAGGAAGAAAGTTTATGATGAGCTAAAAAAAGAATTTAGAAAAGACAGGGCAAAAGTTTCTATTCTACCTATGTCTGATTTCGGACTAATCCAGATTACAAGACAAAGGATTCGCCAGAATATTATGCAGGCGATGAAAGAAGTTTGTCCCTACTGTTCAGGTACCGGATTGTTAACCAAGCATTCTCATCTTGTTTATAATCTTGAAGATTTAATTAAAAAGTTAAAACGTCAGACAAAAGAAAGGTCTTTCACAATTAAATGTCATTCTATAGTAGCAGATAAATTAACCGAAGGTTTTTTCAAAACTATAACCAAACTACGTTTTAAATATTTCATTACCTTAAAGCTTCAGGCTGATGACGCAATACCGCCGGATAAGTTTATGTTTATTTCCAGGAAAACCGGTAAAGAAATTACATTAGAAACGAACTAACAGAATCAGAATGAAAAGAACAAATTTCTATAATATTCATAAAAAACTTGGAGCAAAAATTGTTGGGTTTGCCGGATATGAAATGCCTGTCCAGTACTCTTCTATAATTGCAGAACATAAAGCCGTAAGAAATTCAGTTGGTGTATTTGATGTTTCCCACATGGGTGAAGTTTTTGTTTCAGGAAATGCCGCTCTCGATTTTGTTCAGTATATAACCATTAATGATGCGTCAAAACTAAATCCGGGAAAAGTACAATATTCAGCAATGTGTTATCCCGATGGAGGGATTGTTGATGATCTTCTTGTTTACAGGCTTGCTGAAAATGAATTTCTGCTTGTTATAAATGCATCGAATATTGATAAAGATTTTCAATGGATGAGTGATAATAATAAATTCGGAGTTACTTTGGATAATAGGAGCGATGAATATTCTTTACTCGCAGTTCAAGGTCCTAAATCGAAAGAAGTTTTAAAAAAATTGACTAATGCAGATCTTGAAAACATTGAATATTATCATTTTATAAAGGCTCAGTTTGCAGGAACAGATATGATCCTTTCAAGAACTGGTTATACAGGTGAACTTGGCTATGAATTATATTTTACCGGAGTTGAAAAGAAAGCCGAAGAAATTTGGGAAAAGGTTTTTGGAGCCGGAAAAAATTTTGATATTCAGCCCGCGGGACTTGCTGCAAGAGATTCTCTAAGACTTGAAATGGGATTCTGCTTGTATGGAAATGATATTGATAAAACAACAAATCCTCTTGAAGCTGGTCTTGGCTGGATTACAAAACTGAATAAAGTTGATTTCATTGGTAAAGGAAAATTATTAGAAATCAAAAGCAAAGGCTTAACAAAAAAACTTTGCGGTTTGGTCAGTGAGGAAAAAGCTTTTCCAAGACATGGATATAATATCAACAGTAACGGAAAGATCATTGGTAAAGTAACAAGTGGAACCGTAAGCCCTATCTTGGAAAAACCAATTGCATTAGGTTATGTTGACAAAGAATTTTCCAATGAAGGAAGTGAAGTCGGTATTTTAATCAGGGGAAAAGAAGTACCAGCACGAGTTGTTAAATTACCGTTTATTAAAAAATAATTTTTGAAGTAAAAGACACCTTAGATTTTGAATTGTTGTAAAATATGAAAATAAATGTTCTTTTTTCTCCTCTCGGTGCAGATGAACTTTCATTTACCGGAAGGACAACTGTTGTTATTGATGTGCTTCGAGCATCAAGTACAATTGTAGCAGCTCTCTCTAACGGTGCACGTGAAGTTGTTCCTGTTGCAACAGTTGAATTTGCAGTTAAGGTCTCGGGTGGAATGTTTGGTGGACAGACTTTACTCGGAGGTGAAAGAAACACAAAAAAGATTGAGGGATTTGCACTTGGTAATTCCCCCCTTGAGTATACACCTGAAGTCGTGACAGGAAAAACAATCATTCTTTATACAACAAACGGCACCAAAGCAATTGTAAAAGCAAAATTTTCTGAAAATCTTTTTGTCTGCTCGTTCCTTAATCTTGGAGCATTGGCTAAACATCTTGTTAAGCTTGATAAGGATTTTGAAATTTTATGTTCGGGGAGAAATAATTATTATTCTATGGAAGATTCTATTTGTGCAGGAAAGCTGGCATCCGAAGTTCAAAAGCTGAAAGAAAATGTTGAATTATCCGATTCCTCTAAAGCATGTTTAGCATTGAATAAAACTTTCGGTAAAAATACTTTTAAGATGTTAAAAGAATCAGAACATGGAAAAATTCTTCTTGAGAATGGTTTTGAAGAGGATTTAAAATTTTGCAGCAGCTTAAACAGTTCCGATATTATTCCATATTTTTCTGCTAATGTTCTTAAGGTATGGCAAAAATCAAAAGAGTAGAAATAAATTTAAACCACAGTGAAAAGAAAGTCTAAAATAAAACAAAACGGCAACGGAAAAAATAAATCAATCTTTTCCGTTATCCAGAAGAAAAGAATGCTGGGCATACTCCTTATCTTTTTCTCTCTTCTTCTTTTATTGAGCATTGTTTCATATAATGATAATGATAAAACTTCTGAATTCTTTAAGGATATATTTGCCTCTCTAAGTGGAAGCAGTGATTATAAAGGGGTAACGAACTGGCTGGGAATTGTTGGTGCACACATTTCGAGTTTCTTCATAAAATCAACTCTCGGCATATTTTCAACGGTCATCCCTTTACTCTTGATGCTGTGGGGAGTTGCTCTTTCCTTTAAAATCAATTATAAAACACTCATAAAAACTTCTAATTTTCTTCTTCTTTTTGGATTAATTCTATCTGCTTTTTTTGGTCTTTTGAGAACCAAGCCATTTAATTTCTTCTCTGCAATGATTGAGCCTGGTTCTGTAGGGAACTACCTGGGTAAAGTTATTGGAAATCTTCTTGGGCCCATAGGTGGCATTATTTTTCTTACCGGAGGCTTTGCTGCTCTTATTATTTTCACTTTTAATATTAAACTTGATGATATTATTGATTTTATAAAGAATGTTTTTGAAAGTAATCTGACTGATAAAGAAGAACCTGCTGACGAAAAAAGTTTAAATCTTGCGAAGATAAAAGAACTGAATGAAAGCAGAAAGAAAAAAGTTAAACGTGAAAGAGAACCCGCTTTAACCGGGGTAGATCTAATGGATGAAGAATCTGAAGAGCAGACACGAATAAGAATTATAAGAAAGGATGAACCTGAGCTGCAGATTAAAAATGCCGTTCATGAAGAGGAAATAAAAAAAGTTGATCTTCAAAAAGTTGGCGAAATACCCGAACCTGAATATGACAAGGATGATGAATCTGCTTTACCAAATCAATGGGAAGAAAATATAAATTATAAAAAACCTTCATTCGATCTTCTGGAACCAAATCCACTGGAAGATTTTGTTGTTGCCGAAGAAGAGCTGAAAAGGAACGCCGAACTTCTTAAAGAAAAATTAAAACTTTTTGATATTGAGATTCAGGATATTTCTGTAACACCGGGACCCGTCGTAACTCTATATGAAATTGTTCCTGCCCCGGGAGTAAAAATCAGCAAAATAGTTGGACTTGAGAATGACATTGCTCTCGCTCTTGCTGCAAGGGGAATAAGAATAATTGCACCAATTCCGGGAAAAAGTGCAATTGGTGTTGAAATACCAAATGCTGAAGCTTCTCTTGTTAATGCACGTTCTGTTTTGGTCAAGGTTCCGGAATCAAAATATGAACTGCCAATGGCTTTCGGAAAAACAATAAGCGGCGATGTTTATATAACAGACCTGGCAAAAATGCCTCATCTGCTTATAGCTGGTTCAACCGGTTCAGGTAAAAGTGTTGGGATAAATATGATAATCAGCAGCCTGCTTTATTCTAAAGATCCGTTGGAAGTAAAGCTTGCCATGATTGATCCTAAAAAGATTGAGCTTTCTTTCTATAAAAAATTGAGAAAACATTTTCTTGCAGTCTGTCCCGATCTTGACGAAGAAATTATTACAGCTCCTCAAAACGCTGTTCTTCTTTTAAAATCTATTGAAATGGAGATGGAAAAAAGGTATGATAAGCTTGCAAAAACAGGAGTTAGAAATATTGTTGATTACAATAAAAAAATTTCTGATCCTTCAAGGAGACCAAAAGATACAGATGAGATGAAACATCATCCAATGCCTTACATAATTGTTATAGTTGATGAGCTTGCAGACCTTATGATAACTGCAGGGAAAGATGTTGAGGAGCCAATTACAAGGCTTGCACAATTAGCAAGAGCAGTGGGTATTCATCTTGTTCTTGCAACACAGCGTCCTTCTGTTAACGTTATTACTGGTGTTATAAAAGCAAATTTCTCCGCAAGAATTGCTTACCAGGTTGCAACTAAAGTTGATTCAAGAACTATTCTTGATATGAATGGTGCAGAGCAGCTTCTTGGTAAAGGTGATATGCTTTTTCTTCCAACCGGTTCTCCAAAACCGATAAGAATACAGAATGCTTTTATATCAACAGATGAAGTAGAAAAAATAACTAACTTTATTTATTCTCAGCAGGGGTATTCAAAACCTTATTATCTTCCTTCTATTTATGAAAAGAAGAAAGGTACGTCCGGTGGATTTCTTGCAGATCTCGATCCTATGTTTGAAGATGCTGCAAGAGTTATTGTAAGACACCAACAAGGTTCCGTATCTCTTCTTCAAAGAAGATTAAAGCTTGGTTATTCAAGAGCAGCAAGAATTGTTGATCAGCTTGAGGAAGCCGGTATTGTAGGACCAAATGACGGCAGCAAAGCCCGCACCGTAATTGTTGAAAATGAAGAACAGCTTGAAACAATATTAAGAAATTTATAAAAAAGAATTATAATGCAAACAGATGATCTGTTTAAAAGATTTTTAGATGTTATTGATGCCCTGGAAAAAGAAAAAGTAGATTATATTTTAATTGGTGGATTTGCAATGGTTCTTCATGGAATGCCAAAGGCAACTCAGGACTTAGATATTTTCGTAAAAATTCATTATGAAAATATTCAGAAGCTTCAAAAAGCCTTATTTACTGTTTTTAATGATAAAAATGTTTTTCAAATAAATCATTCTGAACTTAAAGATTACAGTGTGGTTCGTTATGGTACAGAAGAGGGATTTTATATAGATGTTCTATCTAAGCTGGGAACCGCATTTTCTTTTGAAGATTAAAAATATGAAGTGATAAGTGTTGACGGCCATCAAATAAAAATTGCTTCTGTTGAAACACTTTATAAGTTGAAGGAGAAAACCTTCAGAGCAATTGACAAAACAGATCTGATTTTTTTGAAACAATTAATAGAGGCTAAAGAATAATGCCAGTTCAAAAGTTTAATAGCTTTGAAGAAGCTGAGAGAGCTTTATGGAATTTTAATCCTGATAAGGAATATTATGATAGAGTGAGAGCTTTTTATAAGCTTTTTGCTAAACTTTCTAAATTCTCATATCCAAAAGGAATATTCAAATTCCGGACTTTTGAGGAAGCAGAAGAACATAAAATGAATGCAATAATAAATGCAGCATCAAAAAAGCAATGAATTTAATTATTATTAAAAAATCGTTTTTGATCGTTGTATTTTTACTACTAATCGTGGTTATGTTATCCTTAAACTTAGGTTCTCAGGATATAAGTGGCCAACTGTTAAAATCTATTCAGAATAAATTTCAAACAATAAATGATCTAACTGTTGATGTTATTCAAAAATCTGGCGGCAAAGAAGTTTTATCAGGAAAACTATCTTATAAAAAAGAAAATAGATTTCATCTGGATTTAAAAAACAACCTTATAGTTTCAGATGGCTCAACAATCTGGAATTTCAATAAGAAGGAAAACAAAGTAATTATTAATAATGTTGATGAATCGGATCCATCTTTCTTTTCATTCAGCAGAATTATTTATGATTATCCCGACCATTGCTATTTAACCTCTGAACAAAATGGTGAAGTTCTGGTTTTAACTCCGAAAGAAAATTCGGACTTAAATTTTAGTAAAGCTAAACTGTGGATCAGTAAAGATAATCTTATTAATAAAATTATTTTGGAAGGAATTTCAGCAGAAAATATTGAAGTTAGCTTTTCAAATTACAAGCTTAACCAGAATTTAGAAGATTTAAAATTTAGGTTCTCCCCGCCGGAAGGAAGCTCTATTATTGATCTCAGGTAAATTAAAAAAGAAAAGCAGATTAAAGGGAGTATTAAATTATACTCTCTCTCTTCTTTTAACTGCTTTGTTCCTTTATATTGCTTTTAAAGGAGTTGATATTAATGAAGTCTTCAGAATTGTTTCTGATTCCTCCATAATCTGGATGATAATTTTTATAATTGTTCAGATGTTTGCTCATTATATCAGGTCTCTGAGGTGGAAAATTATTTTGCATTCGGTTAAACCGGAAGCTTCCATTAAATATTTGTTTGGCGCTTTGATGGTTGGATATGGAGTTAACTGTGTAGTACCGAGACTTGGTGAGGTAACAAGAGCAGTTCTTATAGGTAAATGGGAAAATCTTTCTCGTTCTTCAATGTTCGGAACAATAATTCTTGAAAGAGTTATAGATGTAATTTTCCTTGGTTTTGCAGTAATTATAGCTATACTAATATATAGTGAGAGCCTGCTTTTAAATTTTCCCTGGCTTCAATCCACTCTCTATTTTACAATCATATTTATTAGTTTAATTATATTCCTTTTTTACATGGCTATAAGGCATAGAGAAAAATTTAATAATTTCGTCGTTAGATTTTTCAGTCGCTTTTCTGAAAAGCTTGCTCATAAGATAGCTGACATGATTCAAATGCTTGGAGAGGGATTTAGCAGCCTTAAAGGAGGAAAAAATTATCTTATTTCGTTCCTGTTAAGTGCATTATTAATTATTCTTTATGCCTTTGGTTCATATGTCGGATTTTTTATTGTTGGATTACAGAATATAAAAGAAGTAAACTATCAAATGGGCTGGATAGTTATGAGCATAAGTGCAATTGGAATTGTAATCCCAACGCCTGGTGGTACGGGTTCATATCATACTTTAGCGAAATCAACACTTGTTTTGCTTTTTGGTTTTGGTGAGGCAATTAGTCTTGCATATGCATTTATCACACATATAATTTCATATTTTTTTGCAATCTTCTTTTCACTTATAATTTTCTTTGTGTTGAATAAGCAGCACGATAATCTTTTAAAAGTTGTGGAAACAGAAATAGAAGAATTATGAAATTAGTCTATTCCTTGTTTATAGTTTTTATTCTAAGCGGTTTTTCAATGGCTCAGGTTGAATTAAGTGTGTCAATGGGAATTGATTTTATTAATTCACCTTCTCTTTATGATTATATAAATCAAAATTATAATCAAGGAGAAATTATAGAAGGTTTTAATTCTTCCGTAATCTTTTTGGGAGAGGCTGGATATAATGTTAATGAAAATTATCAACCGGCAATTGAAATTGGTTACCTTATTAATTCTTATACATTATCAGGTTTGAATGGACAATATGAAATGTCTTATGGTAACATGATGTTTTCAATTATCAATTATTATGTAATAGCCGGGGATGGATATAACTTTAAATTCGGTGGCGGAGGAGGTTTACGTTTTCTCAGTGCCGATGAGAAACGCCCGGCTACAGGAATAAAACAAACTTTTTCTTCTTTTGGGTACGGATTTTTATTAAGAGCTGAAGGTAACACTTTACTTGGTGGTAATGTATATGCAAAGATAGGTGCTCAGGCAAGCTACGACTTAAATGGCGAACCCGAAAATAGTGGAACCCCTCTTTATAATAATGCGGCTAATGAAAATGTTGATTTCAATTCCCTCTCTATAGGATTAAGTCTTGGTGTATCTTACATATTTTAAAAATATTTATGTAAATGTAAGCATAGTACAGATTATTAATCTGCGTTACGGTTTATTTGGAGGGATTATTGAATCTTTTTGAGGCCATACTTCTCGGAATTCTCCAGGGATTCACAGAGTTCTTGCCAATCAGCAGTACAGGGCATTTAACTGTTGCCGGAAAATTAATGAATCTCATTTCATATGAAGCACCTGAGCAATGGACCTCATTTATTGCTGTGATTCAACTGGGAACACTGGTTTCAATTCTAATCTATTTCCGGAAAGATTTATGGAATATCAGCAAAGATTTTCTAAAAGAGAATCTTAAAGAAAAAAAATCTTTTTCAAGTCAAAGTTATAATTCAAGAACAGGGTGGTTTATTATTATAGGAACAATTCCTGTTGTAGTTATTGGTCTTTTATTTAAAGATATAATCGAAGGTTCACTAACAAAAAATTTATATGTTATCTCAGCAAGCCTTATCGGTTTAGCATTAGTACTTGCCGTTGCAGAAAAGACAGCAAGGTTCAGAAAAGAGATGAAAGATATTACAATTTTAGACTCATTAGTTATCGGGTTTGCCCAGGCATTTGCTTTAATTCCCGGTTCATCGCGTTCAGGGACAACAATTACAGGAGGATTGTTTGCAGGATTGAACAGGGAATCTGCAGCAAGGTTTTCTTTCCTGCTAAGTGTTCCTGCAATTCTTGCAAGCGGACTGCTTCAGCTTTATGAAGCATTGAAATTTATTGATTCATCAATTGCTTTGAATCTTATTGTAGCAACTATTTTTTCAGGAATCAGCGGATATTTAGCAATAGATTTTCTTCTTAAGTTTTTAAGAAAAAATACAACCTTTGTTTTTATCTATTATAGAATAGTTTTAGGCATAGGGATTATTATTTTAATTTCTTCCGGGATAATTCAAAAATAATGCAGTATGGATATGATTGCATGAAAACAAAATATTAATTTAAAATCTTTTCATATTAAAGGAGGAAAAATGAAGTCAATATTCTTATCGTTTCTTTTTGTTCTTTTTGTTTTTTTTGTTCTCGGGTGTAAAAACTCTGATTCATCTCAAAATAAAAACAACATTCAAAATAATAGTAAGGAAGATACGATGATTGATTCAACAGTAAATGATCTTGCTAAGCCTATAGCCGTAATTAAAACAAATATGGGAACCATTGAAATTGAGTTATATGAAAAGCAAACACCAAAAACAGTTGAAAACTTCATCGGACTTGCAAAGAAAGGATATTATAATGGAATAATATTCCATAGAGTGATTGATAACTTTATGATACAAGGTGGTGATCCAACAGGAACCGGCAGAGGTGGTGAAAGTTTGTGGGGAGACGCTTTCGAAGATGAAATAGTTGACACACTGAAATTTGATAAGCCGGGATTATTCGCTATGGCTAATGCCGGACCTAATACAAATGGAAGCCAATTCTTTATTACAACCGTAAAAACTTCCCATCTTAATGGGCACCATACGATCTTTGGAAAAGTTATTAATGGAATGGATGTAGTAAATGCGATAGGAAGGGGAAAAACTGGTCCTAATGATAAACCTGTTAAAGATGTTGTGATGGAAAAAGTAACAATTGAAAGAAGAGATTCTTCCAAATAGCAGAGTAATATTCTATGGTGAAACTCAACTTTAAGTTGAGTTTCACTTTTTGAATAATAAACTCCTTTCCTTAACTTTCTTTTCAAAATCATTAAACAACTAGAATTTTATTTCTTTAGATTTAATGAGTTTTATTTTGTGATTCGTGCTTTGTAGTGAGAGAAAGGGATAAATAACTTGGCAAATAACAAAAGACTTATTCCATCCATACTTGAAGCTGTTAAAGAAATTAAAAAAGGAAAACTCAAACCTCTCTATTACTTTTCAGGTGAAGATTCATTTGGTATTGATGCTGCGTATAAATTGCTTGAGCAGAAGGTAACTCCACTTTTAACTTCTGACTTTGACAGAGAAATTATTTATAGTGAAGGAAAAACCTTACCGGATATTTTGAATTCTGCTTCAGCCTTTCCGTTTGGTTCATCAAAAAAATTAGTTGTAGTAAAAGAGAGTGAAAAGATAAAGGATAAAAAAAGTCTTTTGACATATGCAGCTTCTCCACCCGAATTTACAGTTTTGATCTTTCTTCATTATGGGAAAATATCTAACCCTGAGTCTGAAGTATATAAAAATTTAATTGATGCCGGTTTTCTTTTTGAAGCAAAAGAGTTGAAAGGGAAAAATCTTGTCGATTGGCTGATTGATTATGCTGAGTCAAAACGTAAAGTTCTAAAAGAAGATAATGCACAGCTTTTAATTGATATTGCTGGTGAGAACAGGAATTTACTTGAAACCCAGGTGGAAAAAATTATTACTTTCCTGCGTGAAGAAAAGGAGATAAATCATAAAGTAATAAATGAAGTTACATCCGCATTAAAGGAGTTTTCAATTTTCGATCTTCAGAATGCAGTTGCAAAAAAGGACAAACAGAATTCTCTTAGTATAGCACTAAAATTAATGGATTCGGGAATAGAACCCACTTTCATTATTTATATGCTTACAAAATTTTTTACGGGGCTTTCCAGGGTTAATGAAATTAAAGAACAAAAGCTGAATGTTTACGCTGCTTCAAGAATTGTAGGAACACATTTTGCTTTTTACGATAGTTATCTGAAAGCAAGATCTCTTTACTCGGACGAAAAAATTTTTATTGCTGCACAAGCTTTGTTTAAAGCGGACCTCTTAACCAAAACAACCTCTTCCAATCCTAAAAATGTAATCGCAATTCTTATAGCAGAAATTTTAGAGTAAATCTATATCAATCAGTTTAATGGAAACAAGTAAATCCGAATTCATATAATATCTCTAAATTCCCCCAGGAAAGAATTTCACTAAGCCCGATCTCTTTTTCTTTTTGGGAGTTTTCTTTATCATAAAAATTAAACTTATATTTTGTTGACTAAATTAAGTGAGAAAATCCACATGAGTAAATATGATGAAATCTCAAAACATTTTAAATCTGAACTTGAAAAGGAAGCCAGATTAAGAAAAGAAGCATCACAATATTTGAATGATGTCCCCCCACAACTTGCTAAATATTGGGAATGTGATAAGGCACTCATATCTCTTGATAAGATAACATATTCCACAAGTACCAAATCATATTCCACTAGCATTTTGATGAACATTAAAAATGATTCGGGAATTCCTATCGCAAAACAAGAATTTAAAATCGAGGGATTATACCGCCCGACAATTACGCTTATGTTTGGCGGCAATCAGTATGCCCTTATTGACTTGTCAAAACTATTTGATTCTTTTTACGAAGATATGATAGGGAGATCATATATTAAGATAATTGAAGGTTATTGATAGAAATATCCTTCGGACTTTAAGAGGGAATTTTATTTGTCATTAAAATTGCAGATGGATTAATATTTTCTTTTACTTTCCCCTGAAGTGTAGCACCCGTATAATCTAAATTTACCCTTGGCTTATCGTGGGTTGTCATGTAAATAGTTTCCAGTTTAATAGACAGTTAAGTCCCTCTGTAAAGTTTAAAATTAGATTCATTTCCGATTATTATGGCAAATCCATGCCTTTGGCAAAGTTTTTAATTAATTTATTGTCTAATTCTGGAAACAATTAACAAACCCGAAAGTATAAACCGAGTTGACGGATAAAAATCTTAATGATCTTTCTGATGAAGAATTGATCATTGAATTTCAACGGAACAATACAATAAAAGCTTTTGAAATCCTGGTTCAGAGATATAAAAATCCTTTAACAAACTACGTGTTTAGATTTATTGGCGATTATGACGTTTGTGTAGATATAGTTCAGGACACAATGATAAAAGTTTACAGATATAAAGATTCATATAGCTCGATTGCAAAATTCTCAACCTGGATTTATACTATTGCAGGAAATTTAGCACGGACAGAATACCAGAGAAGGAAAAGGAGAAAAGCATTTTCAATAAATGCGGATGGTGAAGGAAAGAATGAAACTTACGACATACCTGATGAAAGTTATCGCCCCGATAACATAACCGACAGTGGAATTAAAGATAAAATTATACAGGATGCATTGCAGAAAGTTTCAAAAGCATATAGAGAAGTTGTGATACTTCGTGATGTACAAGATCTCTCTTATGAAGAGATTTCCGAAATAACGGGCTTAAATATTGGTACAGTAAAATCAAGAATTAATAGAGGCAGGGCTCAACTGCAGGAAATGTTAAAGGATATTTATAAGGAATAGCTGCTATGGCACTTAATGATGATGAACTAAAATATAAGAATGTTATAGATACACTTAAAGGTCTTCCAAAAGTTAACGCTCCAAGGAACTTTGAATCTGACTTAATGAGAAGAATTAATTCTGAAACTTATAAAGAGAAACAAAGTTTTTGGAAGAGATTATTTTTACCGTCAAGATTAATTCCTTCTGCGGCTCTTGCTGTTAGTGCTGTTGTTTTGTTATTTATTTTAAGTATAAATAATGATTCTGAAAATCCATTGTTAATGGAACCAACAGTCCGCGAAGATGTTATAGATCCGGGAAAGATGTTAGTAATCTATATTCCAGTGAATTATAATAAGACCAAACAATTAAATAAAGAGGAAGATTACTCGAATATTGCTGATTTAAGAAAGGAAAAAACCAATACTCCACAAAAAAGTGATGACAATTTATACCTCCCAAATGATTATTATTTGATTAATAAGAATGGACTAAACTTCAGGCAGGTTAATCTTACAAAAGAAGAGCAGCAGAGATTAAATGAATTGAAAGAACATTTTAAGTTGCTTTTGAAAAACAGCGGGAATAATTGATTTATTAGCATTTTTAACATTTTTACCATTGGAATTCATCTCTAACATCTATATATTTAGCCCTACATTTTTGAATATTTAACAAGGTTAGAATCTAATGAAAAAGGGAATTCATCCGGAGTACAGGCCTGTAGTTTTTCAGGATGCCTCTGCTGATTTTGCGATATTAACACGTTCAACAATTAAAACTACAGACACAATTGAATGGAAAGATGGAAAGACATATCCGGTTGTAAAGTTGGAAATCTCGAGTGCTTCTCATCCATTCTTTACAGGAAAACAGAAACTAGTTGATACGGCTGGTAGAGTTGAGAAATTCAAAAGGAAATATTCTAAGAAATAAGTTTTAATTTACTTTGGCATTCAGGAAGCCAGTTTGTACACTGGCTTTTTTTATTTTAAAATATATCTTGTTTTGTGGGGAGCTTGTAACCGATCTATAAAACCTGTGGGGATTCTTACTCCAAAAAATGTTAAATTTGTAAATAAAATTTATACCAAAAGGCAATATGCGACTCTGTATTTTCGAGGATAAAAAAGCTTCCAACTTTTTACCATTAACTTATTCAAGACCTGTATACGATCTTATTTGCGGATATTCTTCATTAAAAAATAAGATCTTCAGATTATTCCCATCTTTAAAACATTCAATACATTGCAGAGCTTATTTAAAAAATGTTTCGGCACAAAATAATCCCGGCATTTTAATTAATTCTATTGAAGATGATGAATGTTTATTTATTAATGGTAGAATAGTAGCCGACAGCAATCTTGCTAAAATCTTTTCTAAAAAGAAAAAAGAAAATGTTGTATATGTTTCTGGTGATACTGTTATCGCTGCTTTTCTATCAGGATCTAAATTAGAATCATTTAAAAACAATCTTAAAGATTGTATTGATATTGAAGATTTTGATGGGATCCCTATTGAAGAGATTGAAGTTAAAACCTTCGATTATGTCTGGGATATTATAAATCTTAATGGAAAAGAATTAACTAAAGAGTTTGAAATCCAATTCAATAAAAGAAAGAAAAAGAATCAGAAGAAGATATTGGGTGAAATTTTTGATGGGGTTCATTTAGTTAACAAGAAAGAAATTATAATTGAGAAAGGTGCAGTTGTTAAACCGGGAGTTGTAATCGATGCTTCTAACGGTCCTGTTTTTATTGATAAAAATGCAGAAATATTTCCTAACGCTGTAATTGAAGGGCCTGCATATATTGGCGAATCATCCAAGATTAAAAGTGCAGCGACTATTTATGAGAATACCAGCGTTAGCAAAGTTTGCAAAGTAGGCGGGGAAGTTGAAGGTGTTATTATAATGCCTTACAGTAATAAGCAGCATTCAGGATTTATAGGGCATGCATATCTGGGAAGCTGGGTAAATCTTGGCGCCGATACTAACAACAGCGATTTAAAAAATAACTACAGCACTATTAAGACTTATGTAAACGGACAAATGATTGACAGCGGCTCGCGGTTTTTAGGGCTAACTATGGGAGATCATTCCAAATCAGCAATAAATACTATGTTTAATACTGGTACAGTAGTGGGATTCTCCTGTAATATATTTAGTTCAGGTTTCCCAAATAAATTTGTACCATCATTTACCTGGGGAGGGGCAGATGACTCAAAAGTTTATGAGGTTGAGAAAGGTATAAGTACAGCAAAAATAGTTATGGGGAGAAGAAATAAAATAATGAGTGAAGATGAAGAAAATCTTTTTAGGGAAATATTTGAACTAACGGAGAAAGAACGAAATAGTGTAATGACAAACTGATTATATGACTCAACTTGAAGAACATACAATAAAAGATTTATACAAAGGTGTTAGAGGGTTAGCAGTAAAAATTTTAAATAGTGTTGAAAGAACAGACAGCTACCTTGATAAGCTTCTTGATTATGAAATGAAGAACTCGGAACTTAGCGGCCCCGATAAAGCTTTACTTTATGAAATAGTACATGGCGTAATCAGGTGGATGGGAAGACTGGATTGGGTACTGAATGGTTTCTACAAAGGACAATTCTCAAAAGCAATTCCAAATCTTAAAAATGGGCTGCGGGTTGCTCTCTACCAGATTTTATTTTTAGACAGAGTCCCCGATTATGCTGCTGTTAATGAAGCAGTTGAATTTGTAAAAAAACTTCAGGGGCAGAAACCTGCTGATCTTACCAATGCTATTTTAAGAAATATTGTAAGAAGCAAAAATGGTATCCGCTATCCCGATCCAAGTGATGATTTAGTTGGTTATCTCAGTGCTTACTATTCTCATCCTTCCTGGATGGTAAAAAGATATCTAACAAGATTTGGTAAAGAAGAGACAGAAAAACTTCTTAATGCAAATAATGAAAAACCATTTCTTACTCTTAAAATTAATTCGGTTAAAACAAATCCTGTTGAATTTAAATCCCTTCTCGATTCAGTTAGTCTCCGGTTTATTCCGGGAAAATACCTGCCTGAATTTTTTAAACTCCAAAACCTGACAAACATTACTGCATGGGAATATTACAGCAAAGGATATTTCAATGTTCAAGATGAGAGCGCAGGGCTTGCATGCCGACTGCTTGATGTAAAACAGGGGATGAGAATTCTCGATATGTTTGCAGCTCCCGGAGGCAAAACAGCTTATATAGCCAGCCTTATGAACGATGAAGGAGAGATTACTGCTATAGACAGATTTGAAGGCAGACTTAATTTACTTGAGAAGAATATGGAAAGGTTAGGATTTAAATCAATAAAAATATTTGCTGCCGATGCAATGGAATTTAATAATGGTCTGTTTGACAGAGTCCTTGCAGATGTTCCTTGTTCAGGAACCGGAACTCTTTCTAAAAAACCAGATATCAAATGGAAAAGAGATCTGCTGGATATAAGCAGGATGAATGAATTTCAGCTAAGGTATATTACAAAAGCGGCTACACTAGTTAAGCCTGATGGATATCTTGTATATTCTACCTGTTCAATTGAACCCGAAGAGAATTTCAGTATTGTTGAAAAGTTTCTGAATAATAATTCAAACTACCAGCTTATCAACGCAAGAGATATTTTCCCTGATGAGCTGATTGATGAACACGGATGTATTCAAACATTGCCTCATGTTCACCAGATGGATGGTGCATTTGCAGCAAAACTATGGAGAGTTGGATAGGAAAATTTCCAATTAATCCAAATTACCTCATACACATGAGGGCAACCTAAAGGAAATTATATGTTAGATAAATTTGCAGAAGAATTACACGAAGCCAGAGAAAAGAGTGGTATCACCCTTCAACAGATGGCGATGAAAACCCGGGTTGATATTAAATTTCTGGAAGCAATTGATAAAGGTGATTTTACTTTCCTGCCCGAGCCTTATGTTAAAGCCTTCTTAAAAGATTATGCCAAAATCATTGGTCTTGATGAAAATAAAATAATTCAGAAGTATGAAGCTGCAAAAAAAGGAAAGCCGATAGAAGAAAAAACAGAGGGGGAATCCGAAATTACTGAGAAAAAAACTGCCCATCATAAAAAGGTTCAAACTTATGATGCAACTCCGCAAGAATCTTCATCTGAGTCGGTTTCAAAGCTTAAAAAAAATGTTATTGTTAATGGACTAATAATTGGCAGCGGAATTTTTGTTTTTATTTTATACCTGATTTTTTTTAAAGACTCTGATGAAATTGTAATTGCAGAAAAACCTATTGAAGAAGTTATAGAAAATAACCAGCAGCGTTTTGAAGAAAAACCGGTAAAGAATATAGTTGATGATACTCTGTTCACTGACAGTTTGAGTCTTACTGTTTTATCAAGTGATACTTCCTGGCTTAGAATTATTTTTGATGATAAAAATATTGAAGAGTTTACTCTGTTTCCTAATTCTCAAAAAACAATTAAAACAGAAAATAATTTTAAAATTACTTTAGGCAATTCCGGTGTTATTAAATTCCAGATGAACAACAAACCCCTTAATTATAATGGGAAATCAGGCTCTCCAGCATATGTTCAGATTAACAGAGAAGGACTAACCTATTTGAAAAATCCTCCGGCTTTAGAGAAAAATGAGTAAGCAGGTTGAAAAAAGAATTGAAAAATTACGCGATAAGATCAGAGAACATGATTACAAATATTATGTTTTGTTTGAACCGACGATAAGCGATCTGGAATATGATAAGTTAGTAAAGGAACTTGAAAAGCTTGAGGAGGAAAATCCTGATTTCGTAACTCCCGATTCTCCCACACAAAGAGTAGGAAAAGACCTTACAAAACATTTTAAACCCGTTCAGCATATTATTCCAATGCTCAGCCTTGCAAACACTTATAACGCTGATGAGCTTTATGACTTTGACAGGCGTGTAAGAGATGGGTTACCTAAAGGAGAAAAAGTTGAATATGTTGTTGAATTTAAAATTGATGGAGCTTCTGTCAGTTTAAGGTATGTTGATGGTTATTTAAAAACTGGAGCGACAAGAGGTGATGGTATTGTTGGTGAGGAAATAACCAATAATGTTAAAACGATCAGGTCAATTCCTCTTAAGCTGAAGAAACATTACTCTATTCCATATTCTTTAAGTGATTTTGAAGTACGCGGCGAAATCTTCATGAAGATTAATGACTTTTTTACACTAAATAAAGAGAGAGAGAAAAGAGGAGAAAAGCTTTTTGCTAATCCGAGAAATTTTGCTGCCGGAAGCCTTAAGATGCAGGATCCACAGATTGTTGCTTCAAGAAAATTAAACATATTTGTCTACAACATTATAAGCCTCAAGGAAAATTTTGATTTCCACTTTGAAAATCTTAAGATACTTCAGAGGCTTGGATTTAATGTTAATAATGAGTACAAACTTTGCAAAAATCTGGATGAAGTGCTTAAATACTACGAGGATCTCGAAACAAAAAGAAGCTCTCTTGAATTTGAAGTTGATGGTGCTGTTGTAAAAGTTAACTCATTAAGGCAGCAGAAAATCCTTGGCAGCATTGCAAAATCTCCAAGATGGGCAGTCGCATTCAAATTCAAAGCGAAGCAGGCAATAACAAAATTGAATAAAATAATCTGGCAGGTTGGAAGGATTGGCACAATTACTCCTGTAGCAGAACTTGAACCTGTTTTTCTTGCAGGTTCAACAATCAGCAGAGCAACTCTTCATAATATAGATGAGATAAAAAGGAAAGATATTAGGGAAGGAGATAAAGTTATAATTGAAAAGGGGGGAGATGTAATTCCTAAAGTAGTTTCTGTTGTATTAAACGAAAGATCCAAAAACATCAAAGCCCCAAAGCCGCCGGATAAATGTCCTGTCTGTGGTTCAATTATCTTTAAACCTGAAAATGAAGTTGCATATTATTGTGAGAATACTGAATGTCCTGCTCAGGTAAGAGGAAGGCTTGAACATTTTTCAGCACGCGGTGCTATGGATATTGAAGGTTTGGGAGAAGCTTTGATTAATCTTTTTGTTAATATAAACTTTCTCCGTACTTATGCTGATATTTATGATTTAAAAAATCAGCGCGAAGAATTAATTAATATTGAAAGACTTGGTGAAAAGAGTGTTGATAATCTTTTAACAGCCATTGAGGCGAGCAAGAAGCAGCCCTTTCCAAAAGTTCTTTTTGCTTTAGGGATAAGATATGTCGGTGTAGGAGCCGCAAAAAAACTTGCAGATCATTTTCTATCAATTGATAAGCTTATGCAGGCTTCTGAAGAAGAGATAACTGCCGTGCATGAAATAGGTCCTAGCATAAGCAAAAGTGTAAAGAAGTTCTTTTCTGATAAGCATAATATTGATATAATTAACAGACTGAAAAAACAGGGACTTGTATTTGAATCGGAAAGAATGGTTGTAAAAGGGAATTTCTTTACTGATAAGACTTTTGTAATTACAGGTACATTGGAAAATTTTTCGAGGGAAGAAGTAGGAGATAAAATAGTTGCTTATGGCGGGAAAGTTACTTCAAGTGTAAGCAGCAAGACAGATTACCTGCTTGTTGGTGAAAATGCAGGTTCAAAACTGAATAAAGCAAAAAGTCTTGGTGTTAAAACTCTCTCTGAAAAAGATTTTATTAAAGAACTGGATAAGTTAAAATAAAACCGGATGCTTGATTTTCTTAAAAATAAAATTGCTGAAATAGTAGTTGATAAGCAGCTAAAGGAGCAGCACTTTGAACCGCATACATTTACTGATTTTTTCGATAAAGCCTTTACTTTTTTTATTGCAATGCCGCAAGATGACAGAGACTTTACATATTCTCTTACTGTTCTGAATTTTCTTGCAGACTATAAAAAAAGTGCAATGGTTATGACAAAAGACTTTAAAGTGAGTTTGCTTCCGCAAAAGTACAAGGGGCGTGCAATTGAGTATTCGGATAGAGATATTAATAAATGGAAACTTCCTTCCAAAAGGCTGGCTGATAAACTTAGTGGTATGCAGTTTAACGTTTCTATTGATTTGAACAGGAAAGGAAATCTTTTCTACAGCTACTCTTCAAACCTGGTTCAAGCTCCGTTAAAAATAGGTTTTGCCAAACCGGATGCCGATAAATTTTATAATCTCCAGATAATAAATGAGGAAGATAATCCTGAGATTTCTTATGAAAATTTCTTAAATTGCCTTAAAATGTTTTCAGGACTTACTCAATGAACTATGAAATAAAAAAAGTAGATGATATAACAGTTTTCAAACTGAATGAAAAAAGACTCGATACGAATATATCAGGGTTGGTTAAAGGTGAATTTACCCTGCTTCTTAAAGTTGAAGGTGCTACAAAGCTTATTATTGATATGAGCGATGTTGAGTCCTGCGATTCATCCGGTTTAAGTGCTATCCTTGTTGCAAACAGAATTCTGAACTCGACTGGTGGAAGCATGAGAATTGCCGCACCAAGTGAAAAAGTTTCCTCTCTTATGAGGATTACACAACTCGATCGTGTACTTACTGTATGCGATACAGTTGATGAAGCATTTGAAGAACTGAAAAACGAAAAAGGTTAAATCCTTTTGAAAGGCAATCTTGCCGATAACATAATAATCATTTCCTACCTTACTGGTGTTGCCGCCTTTGGAATCTTAATAAATCAATATGCTTATATCCTATACCTTTATACTTTTATTTGAAACTTTCTTTAAAGAAAGCTATGTTAAGAGTAATTATAATCTATACGAAATACTGATATTCAATAATAAAAATTGAAATTAACTTGAAGGACAAATTCAACTACAGAAAAAGTTTCAGAATAAAGATCCTGCTTGGATTGGTTACAGTTCTTGCTATTGCTTTTATGTTCCCAAGAGGTGAATCAATAGAATCTGAAGTGGCAGTAGGATCAATATGGATTCACGATGATCTAATTGCCCCATTTAGTTTCCCGGTTATAAAAGATGAGGTTGTTTATCATGAACAACTCCATGCTGCTGAGCAAAGTGTTTATCCTGTTTATCTTAATGATAGAAGAAGTTCGGGATTAATTCTTGATTCTTTAAATTCATATAATGTATTTCTAATAAGGACAATTGATGAAACAATCAATTCCGATACTTCATCTGTAATTAATCCTACCTTTTTAAGTACAGAATCATTTAATGCAATATTAAGATTGAGGAGACGTGAGGTTAATCTTTTGCAGGGGAAAGAATTCAATCTTAAAACTTTATTCGACAAAGTTCAGGAGATTTTAAGCAAGATTACTAATAAGGGAATCTTGAGTGAAGTTCCTGAAAAAGACAACATTGCTGTTAGGGAAGGGAATGTAGATAAAATAGAAACGTCAGAAGATTTTTTTTCTATCAATGAAGCAAGCCAAGAGGTGATTAAGTTAATAAATAAAACCGGTTATTCATCTGAAATAAAAAGTGCACTTGCTGAGTATGCAACACATTTTGTTTTTCCTAACCTTATTTTTAGCCGGGAACAGACTGCCGAAGAAATTGAACAAGTAAAAAACAATGTTTCAAGATATACAGGTATAGTTAATGAGAATGAAAGAATTATCGCAAAACATGATCGCGTTACAAAAGAAGCTAAGTTAAAGATTGATTCATATAAAATTGCTAAGGGAGAAAATATAGGCGAGGAAGGATTTTTAATTCAGATCTTAGGGAATTTTCTTCACATTACCTCGTTAATTACACTACTTACAATTTATCTTTTCCTTTTCAGGAAAAGAATATTTCATGATAACCAGAAAATACTTCTGATCTCAGTTCATTTTCTTTTTATAGCGTTTATTACTTACCTCATCAACAATGTAACAATAAACGCCCCCATGCAGTATTTAATTTTTGTTCCTGCAGCATCAATGCTTCTTACAATTGTGTTTGATTCGCGTGTGGGATTTTATTCTACAGTAATTATGGTTTTGATTGCCGGAGCTTTAAGAGGCAATGATTACACTTTTGTTGTTATGAATCTTTTTGCCGGTGCCCTTGCTGTTTATACTGTGCGTGATATTAAAAACCGTTCTCAAATATTCAGATCATTTCTTTTTATACTGAGTGGTTATACTTTAACAGTTATAGGATTTGGTCTTGAAAGATTTGCATCATGGGATAATATCCTTGTTGAACTTGCATTTGCCGGCAGCAACGCCTTAATAAGTCCTGTGCTTACTTATGGCTTACTTATTTTCTTTGAAAGACTATTTAAAATAACCACGGATCTGACTCTTCTGGAACTATCTAATTTTGATAAACCTTTATTAAAAGATCTTTCAAGGAAAGCACCCGGTACATTTAATCATTCTATGACATTAGGAACATTAGGTGAAGCCGCTGCTGAAAAAATCGGAGCCAATCCTTTACTTACAAGAGTTGGTGCATATTACCACGATATTGGTAAAACATTAATACCGCAGAATTTTGTAGAGAACCAGTTAAACAATAGGAATATTCATGAAGATCTTTCACCTGAACAGAGCGTTAAATTAATCCTTCAGCATGTTACTGAAGGGAAAAAATTAGCAGAAGAATATGCCATTCCCAAAGAGATTATTGATTTCATCCCGATGCACCATGGAACAATGACGATGTCATTCTTTTATGAAAAGGCAAAAAAACTTTATGGGGATGAGAAGGTAGATATTATTGATTACAGATATCCTGGTCCTAAACCAAATACAAAAGAAACAGTTATTATTATGCTTGCTGATAGTTGTGAATCAGCAGTAAGATCTATTGAAGATCCCGACTCAGTTAAAGTAGAAAATGTTATTGATAATATTTTTAAAGCGAGAATTGAAGATGGCCAGCTTGATGAATCTCCTATTACTTTTAATGATATAAATAAAATAAAAGAAGCTTTTATAACTATTTTGCTTGGGCAGCATCATAAAAGGATTAAATATCCAAAGCAGGAAGAGATTGAGAAAGGGGAATAGGTCCGGAAGATAGAAGATGGAGAATGGAAGATGGAAAATGTGGAATGGAAGAAGCAATTATGCAGCAACTATGGATAACAACTGAATGACCACCAATGACCAGTGACAATGGTATGAACATCTTTCTTAAAGAATACCTGAACGTTCTCAGGTTAGAAAAGAATTTATCTGAAAATACCATTTCATCTTACCGGAATGATTTGGTTTCTCTAATTGGCTATCTGGAATTGGCAAAGGTAAATGATTTTTCGCAGGTTAATTATAAGCTGCTTAATTCATTCTTTAAGAAATTGCAGGAATTAGGATTAAGCAGAACGTCAGCAGCAAGATATTATTCCTCTATAAAAGGATTTTTCAATTATCTTTTTTCAAATAAATATATGGAATCAAATCCTGTAGAGAAAGTTTCTCCTCCAAAATTGTCTAAAAACCTTCCATCTGTACTTACTGTTGAAGAGATGGATAAAATATTATCTATACCTGTTGTGGATGATAAACTTGGCCTTCGCGATAAAAGTGTGCTTGAAGTGCTTTATGCCTGCGGTCTGAGAGTATCGGAGTTAATTGAGCTAAAAATTTCAAATCTTTTTTTTGATGAAGAGATTATAAGAGTTTTTGGTAAGGGTTCTAAAGAAAGATTAGTGCCGATTGGAAGCAGTGCAATTAAATGGACGAAGGAGTATCTTTTGAAAAGCCGTCCTTTACTTGAGAAAAAATTAAAGAGTGAAGGTGCAGTTTTTCTTAACAACCGGGGAACAAAACTTTCAAGAATGGGTGTGTGGAAAATCGTTGATCGTTATACAAAAGAAGCTGGAATTGAAAGAGATGTTCATCCACATACATTCAGGCATACATTTGCTACTCATCTCCTTGAAGGTGGCGCAGATTTGAGGGCTGTTCAGGAAATGCTTGGACACGCTGACATTTCAACTACCCAGATTTATACTCACATAGACAGAGATTATATTAAACAAGTTCACAGGGATTTTCATCCAAGAGGCTGAATGATATCTTGCCGTGTTGCTATTTTAGTCTTTTCGATTCTTTTCCTTCAGTTCTGTAACAATAAAAAAGAGGAACAAAAAACCAATCTTAATTCAACTGAACCTAAACTTAAAGATTTTCTCTTTGTGGGAATGATAAAAGATAAAGCCGGTTTATATAAGTATGAATTTGATAAAAAATCTTTTAAGCTCTGGTGGTCAGATGAAAAGGAAGAGGTTGTTGAGTTATCATATTCCGAAAAAAACCGGAATGTTTTTTTCATAACTTCAAAAAACTTTGGAATGGCAGGGGCATTTCCATTTATCAATAATATTAAGTTGTATTTAATAAATCCCAAAACAGGAAGAGTAAACTTTATTGAAAAGATTGGAAATGGACTGCAGGTTTTTACTCAATGGGCAGACGAGAATGATTTCAAAATCATTATTAACTCATTTGATAAAACAGTTGCAAACTATGTTAACCACAGGAAGATACTTTATAATATTTACGGAAAGAGGTTAGAAGATATTACTCAAACTTTTGATATTACAAAACAAGGATATCCGCATCTTTCCCAAAAGAAAATAAATTATTTCTCCCCTAAACAGAAGTATTCAATTGAAAGCAGAGGTGATGATTCAATCGGGGTTTATCTTATAGAAGATGGAAAAGGGGAATTAATATACAAAAGCGATCAGCAAATTAAGCAGATAGAGTGGGAGAATGAATTTTTGTTCCTTTCGACAGTCAAAATAAAACCAATTAATGAAGACCTGAACGCTAAAGATCCGGAAATTTCAAAATTAATTATTTACTCCTTAGAACAGAAGGATATTTTAAAGATATGGGGCGGCGGAGGTGTAAAAAATTTTTTTGTGGCAGGTGATTTATTAATTTTTGATAACGGTTTTGGTAACGACTCACATATCGCCATTTATGATTTGAAGTACAAAAAGATTTATGATGAAATAAGAATTAAACATGGATGCGGGTTAAAAAACATCCCTAATTCCTCATTTTGAAGGTTAATCCTGATGAAAAATATTTCTGCAATAGTTATTACAAAAAATGAAGAAAGGAATATTGAGCAATGTCTGAAAAGTATCAGTTGGGCTGATGAAATAATTGTTGTTGATTCAGAAAGTGAAGATAAAACCGTTGAACTCGTAAAAAAGTTTACAGATAAAGTATTTATAAAAAAGTGGGAAGGCTATGTTCCTCAAAAGAAATATGCCCTCAACCTTGTAAGCTATGAATGGGTTTTTAATATTGATGCAGATGAAAGAATATCGTCCGAACTAAAAGAAGAAATTATTAATAAAGAACCTGATAGTCTGGATGGTTTTTTTATAAGAAGAAAAAATTATTTCTTTGGTAAAGAGATAACAACTTGTGGATGGAATAAAGATTTTCAATTGCGTCTTTTCAAAAGAACAAAAACAGAGTTGCTTGAAAGATCTGTTGATGAGGGATTTAAAGTAAATGGAAAAATAGGAATACTTAAAAACGTTATTGTTCATAATACATTCTCCTCATTTCATAATTATCTGAAGAAAGTAAATGAATATACAACTCTAAGAGCCGAAGAAGTTTATAAATCGAAGAATAAAGTGACAGCTTTTACCATTATTTCTCATGCCGTTTCTGCATTCCTCCGATATTATATATCGCTTAAAGGATTTAAAGATGGTATGCATGGATTAATAATTTCGTTTGTTTATTCAGTAAGTAATATGCTAACTTATGTAAAGATATGGGAAAAGCAGGGGAGGTTTTAATCTATAATTTAAACTGCATGTTATAAAGCTTGCAATAAAGACCATTAAGTTTCAGTAGTTCGATGTGTGTACCCTGTTCAACAAGTACTCCTTCATTC
The DNA here is from genome assembly GCA_001802865.1 of Ignavibacteria bacterium RBG_16_34_14. Taxonomy (GTDB): domain Bacteria; phylum Bacteroidota; class Ignavibacteria; order Ignavibacteriales; family Ignavibacteriaceae; genus RBG-16-34-14. Next base: position 29,081 of record MHAF01000172.1, on the reverse strand, counting down.
AGAACAATAATCTTGTCTGCATTCTGAACAGTGCTTAACCTGTGAGCAATTACAATTGAAGTTCTTCCCTCCATCAATCTTTCTATTGCCTGCTGCACAAGGATTTCAGATTCGGTATCGAGAGAAGAAGTGGCTTCATCGAGAATAAGTATAGGAGGATTTTTAAGCAAGGCACGGGCGATAGATAATCTTTGTCTTTCTCCGCCGGAAAGTTTAACACCTCTGTCACCGATTAAAGTATCATAACCACTTTCAAGTTCGGAAATAAAGTTATGTGCATTGGCAGCTTTTGCAGCCCCAGTTATTTTATCAATAGATGGATTTTTAATTCCATAAGCAATATTATTTCGTATTGTATCATTAAAAAGAATAGTTTCCTGTGTAACAATCCCCATTAATTCTCTTAAGGACTTTATCCTGATTTTCCGAATATCAACACCATCAATTAATATTGTTCCTGATTCAACATCATAAAAACGTGGAATTAAATCTATCAGACTCGATTTGCCAGCCCCGCTTGGGCCCACAATAGCGACTATTTCACCCTTCCTGATTTCCAGACTAGTATTTTTAAGAATGCTGTCACTCTTTTCATATTTGAAATTTACATCTTTGAATTGAATACTTTCATTAAAGGATTTTATTTCAACAGCATCCGGAGAATCAAAGATTTTTGGTTCAGTATCCAAGATATTAAATACTCTTTCGGAAGCTGCTCTTCCTTCCTGCACCTGGATAAAAGCCTGTCCGAGTAATTTTAGGGTAGGCATCAATTGAAAGAAAATCCCCAGATAAACTAAAAAAGCTCCCGGAGTCATATCACTCTGACCAGTAATAATCTGCGTTCCTATAAAATAAAGTATTATTGCAACTGCAAAGACTCCTATCACTTCAGTAATTGGAGATGCAAGACCTCTTCTCCTAACAAGGCTTATTATGAGATTAAAGTAGTTTTTTTCACTCTCCCTAAACCTGCTCACCTCATATTCTTCCGTGCCAAAAGCTTTAACAATTCTCATAGCACCAAAAGTCTCGTCAAGCATTGAAGTTGTGTTTGCAATTCTTTCCTGGGAGCGTGTACTTTTTCGTCTTAATGATTTTCCGATTCTCGCAAGAAAAAAAGCAATAATTGGAAGCATTGCAAATATTAAAATAGTTAATTTCCAATTGAAGATGAATAACACAATAGTAAATAAGATGATTGAAGGAGGATCCCTGAAAAAACTGTTTATTACAGCGGTTATTGCATCACGTATTATAAGTACATCATTCATAATCCTGGAAATTAAAATTCCCTTTTTCTCTTCTGTAAAGTATCCAAGTGAGAGTTTGTGGAAGTGGGCATAAAGATCAAGACGAATATCCCTGATTACTCCCTGGTCAACTGGTGACATAAAATATGTCTGCAGGTATTGAAAAAGATTTTTTAGTGTGAAAACTAAAACAATTAATATGCAGAGATATACAAGAAGATCAAGCTTGTCATACTGAACTAAATATTCATTCAGTTTATAAGTGAGATAATCTTTAATATCTAGTATACTTATATCTTGTTCTGGTTTGAAGTCAGGTTTTGCCGGGTTAAACAGCAGATCAATAAAAGGCATTATAAGACCAATTGACAGGAGATTGAATAAGACGAAAAGAAGCATGCACAGGTTTGCACTAAGCATTGATCTTATATAAGGTTTCAGATATTTAAAGAATCGCCAGAAAAATTTCATTAGCATGCATAAATTTTACAGGTAAAAATACTTACTTCTTATTTAATATGTTTGTTTGGTTTAGATTTTTATTTTTTAATTTATCTATTCAAATTCATTTATTAACAATGACATCCAGATTAAACCCCCGAATTCCTTTTTATATTTTGCTCTTTTTATCTGTCAGCTATGTGCTTTCTATTTTTTTATTGCAATTATTTTGCGGGGTGCTTGTAATTCTCTGGTTGTTAGAAAAAAATTCTGAGAAAAGAAAAGCCATTGATAGTTTTATAATTGCAGTATTAGTTTATGGATTTGCAAGACTAATATCAGTTATTCTCTCTGAATATCCCGGGGTTAGTATTCATACACTTTATAAAGAAGCACTCTTTTACTTAAGTGTTTTTTCTATAGGGTTTTATTTAAAATCATTTGATCATAAAAGAATTCGCATTATAATCTATGTTTTTATTGGGGGTGCTGTTCTAAATTCTTTAATAGGACTAATTCGCTTCAATTTTGGTATTGTTGAAAGAGCAGAATCTCTTTCAACAGGATACACTGCTTTTTCGGGATATCTTGCGGCTGTATTAGGTATTGCTATATCTGCTTTTGGTTTTAATGAAATTAGAAAAAAATATTCTTACCTGAATATTATAGCGGTAGGAATCATTCTTGCCGGTATATTAACCTCACTCGGAAGAGCTAATATTGTTATTTCAGCTTTGGTCCTTCTCATTTCTTTAATAATAAAAAAGATAAATCCGAAACAGTTTGTTTTTATCGCTTTAATTTCCGCGGCAGTTTCATATCTATCTTTTTCTAATAATACCAGCGGTTTTACACAAAGAATGGAAACTCCGGCACAATTATCGGATCGGGATATAATTTATAAAGGAACAATCGAATTAGTTTGGGAACATCCTTTGTTTGGATATGGTCCCAGAACTTTCAAAAAAATATTCCCTTTCAAAGAAGAATTTGCTGACAAAGGAATTGGCGGATGGCATAATCAGATTTTGCAGGTTTATTTTGAAAGCGGATTTATAGGTTTGGCAGCTTATTTAATTTTATTGTTTGTTGTTTTTAAATCAGGATATAAATTCTTAAAAAGCAAAGCAGAGGAGGAAAATAAACTTATTGTGGTTGGTGTAATATTATCAGTTACGGCGCTTTTTTTATCTGCTTTTTTCTCCGGCTTTATAGATTCACCAATACTTTCAATTGAGTTTTCTTTTTTGTGTTCATTGATGACATCTGAAATATATAAAAATAATCGCAGGACTTCTTTTATTACGTAAAGATTAGGAACGAATTTTGTTATTTTTACAAAAGAATAATCGGAGAATTTAATGCCGGATAATGATAAAGAAAAAATCAATCAGCTTATTAATGAGCTTTCTACAGATGTTAATAAAGATGTAAAAGAAACAGTAATCATTCTTGCTGCTGGTCACGGAAAAAGGATAAAATCCCAAAAATCTAAAATGCTGCATAAAATTTGGGATGTTCCAACAGTTGAACGTGTGTATAATGCTTGTAAGCAGGCTATTGATGGAGTAAATATAATTGTTGTTCTGGGAATAAAAGCTAAGGATGTAATTCAAGTTATTGGAAAAAGGGAATCAACTCTTTTTGCTTACCAGGAGAACCAGAATGGAACCGGTCACGCAGTTCAGGTTGCACTACAAAAATTAAATAATAGTTTTAAAGATGGAATTGTTTATGTAATGCCAGGCGATATGGGACTGATTGATAAAGAAACTATGGTAATGCTTCGTGATGAATTTATAAAAACAAAATCTGATATGCTTGTTTTAACCGGACACTTCGAAGGAAACCCTCACGAAAATTTTTATGGGAGAATAATTAGAGCTAAAGATTTTGATGAAAAAGGAAATCCTTCCGGTAATGATAAAGCAAAGGTTATTGAGATTATGGAACATAAGGACATTCTCGCCCTCGACGATAACAAACCATACAAAATTAAATTCAATGGAAAAACATACTCATATATAAAAAAGGAACTGCTGGAGAATAACGAATTCAACTCAGGTGTTTACGCTTTTGATTTCAAAAAACTTACATCACTGATAAATTCACTTTCAAGCGATAATGTTCAGAATGAAATTTATATAACTGAAATGATATCTCTCTTTAATAAGAAGGGATATTCGGTAAAAGCAATTAGTCCGGCCAAACCTCATGTTGTAATGGGTTTTAATAATAAATCCGTGCTTAAAGAAATGGAAAATTTAGCCCGCAGCCAGGTTTATGAAAAGTTAAAGGATATAATTGAAATAAATGACCCAGATGATTTCTTTATTCATGAAAGTGTTATTGAAGATATAATTAAAATGGATAATCAGAACATTCCTCTCGATATATATATTGGAAGGGGTGTTCATATTGGTAAAGGGGTTAAGCTTAATTATAATCTTGTACTGCATAAAAATGTTTATGTTAGTGGGAATGTTCATTTCGGGCAGAATGTTGAGGTTGGGCGAAACGTTCATCTTTCATGCTTTTCCAACCAAACATTTAAAATCGGGAATAATGTTCAAATACTTTCGGGAGATATCATAAAAGGAAATATAGTCATAGGAGAGGGGACAAGGATAGAATCAAGTGTTAATATGACCGGCAGTGATGAATATCCTTTGCGAATAGGGCAGGGAGTTTTAATTAAAGGAACGAGCTATGTTTTTGGTTCTATCATTGAAGATGGAATTCATATAGAACATAGCGTAATTATCAGGAAGAAAGTTGAAAGATTAGAAAAAAAAACAGGTGTTGTACAACCGATAAAATTTTATCTTCCTATGCCTGAAGGTATTGATGCAATTGAAGATTTATAAGAAATGTCATTCCGTCCCGCATTTGCGGGATCGGAATATTGATCTATAAGGGGTTGCTGAAACAATCCGCTTTAGGCGGACAGCATGACCAAATTACTTTGAGGTTTCTTTTTGCAGCTTATTAAGATGGCGTGTTAAAGCAGCTTTTTTACGTGAAGCATTATTTCTATGAATTTTATTTTTAACACTACTTCTATCCAGGATTGAAACAGCTTCTTTGTATAATTTTTCTGCTTCTGCCGCATCAGTAGTATTAAGTGTTTTTTTGTAAAGAGTTTTTATTCTTGATTCAACTCTTTTATTAACCTCACTTTTCCTTTCACTTGAACGAATTCTTTTCTTTGCTGATTTATGCGATGCCATTAACTAACCTTAATTTATTGAAAAATTGAGCCCAAATATATCCATTCACCCGTTTGATGTCAAATATATGTTTTTGTAATTTTATACTAATTTTAATGGTTAAATGAAAACATGCACAAAGACTTCAGTCTCTGCATTTTAATATGAAGAACTAACGTGCTTAAAATAAACGAAATATATTTCTCCATTCAGGGAGAAAGTTCCAAAGCCGGATTACCATGTATTTTTGTACGATTAACTTACTGTAATCTCCGTTGTACTTATTGCGATACCGAATATGCTTTTTATGAGGGAAAAGATTATACAATTGAGCAAATAATTGATGAGGTAAAAAAGTATGATTGTAAATTGGTGGAAGTAACAGGGGGGGAACCTCTTGTCCAGGATGAATGTATTGACCTGTTGAAAAGATTATCTGATGAAGGTTACAAAGTTATGCTGGAAACGGGTGGAAGTCTTTCCATAAAAAGTGTTGATCAGAGAGTAATGATTATAATGGATCTTAAATGCCCTTCAAGTGGAATGCTGAAAAAAAATCTTTACGACAATATTGATTTTATAAAACCAACCGATGAAATAAAGTTTGTAATTGGAAACAGGGAAGATTATGATTGGTCTAAAGAGTTAATTGAAAAATATAATCTCACAAACAAATGCAGCATTCTTTTCTCAGTTGTATTTGGTGAACTTGAACCAGTAACATTAGTCGAGTGGATACTTGAGGATAAATTAAATGCAAGATTCCAACTTCAGATGCATAAGTTTATCTGGGTTCCAACTGCTAAAGGTGTTTGATGAAGATTGCAAAAGAATTCCATTGGGAAATGGGGCATCGTTTACCGGAACATTTTGATAAATGCAAAAATATTCATGGACATTCTTATAAAATGATTATTGAACTTGAAGGTGATGTGGCTGAATCGGGAATGGTGATGGATTATTATGATGTAAAGAAAATAGTTAATCCAATAATTGAAAAACTGGATCATGCTTTTATGGTATATAACCAAGATAAAGAGATAATCTCATTCCTTGAAAAGATGAAATCAAAAATGGTGATTGTTGAATTTCAATCAACAGTAGAAAATATATGTAAATATTTTCTTAATGAGATAAAGAAGATAAGCCTGCCAAAAAATATCAATAAAGTATCTGTCCGGATTTATGAAAGTGCAGATGATTATGCCGAATCCTCCATAAATTTATCATTACAATAAAATAATAATCTTGAAAACGGAGCTTGACATACTTAAAGATGTAACAGAAAATCTTTCTTCTTTAAATGTTCATTATATGTTAACGGGTTCATTAGCAATGATGTATTATTCTCAACCGAGAATGACGAGAGATATTGATATAGTTATTGAATTAAGTAAAATTCAGATAGAAAATTTTGTAAGAATCTTTGAAAATGGATATTATATTTCACCAGAAGCAATCAAAGATTCAATTGAACATCCTTTTATGTTTAATCTTATTCATTTGGGAAGCTCAATTAAAATTGATTTTGTTATCCGGAAATCAGAAGAATATAGGATTGTTGAGTTTAACAGAAGAAGAAAAGTAAAGTTTTCTGGTATTGAACTTTTTATTGTTAGTAAAGAAGATTTAATCCTTTCAAAGTTAAGCTGGGCAAAAGATTCTGATTCAGAATTACAGAAAAGAGATATTAAAAATTTATTAACTTCAACTTACGATAAAGAATACTTATTTGAATGGGCAAAAAAGTTAGATCTTTATGATTTTCTTATGAGTGTAAAAGATGAATGATACCAGCCCCGAAGCAAAAAAAATTCAGGATGAATTATTTGCTAAACTTTCCGGTGAAGAAAGATTATTAATGGGACTTGAAATGTTTGAAACTGCCAGAAAGATTGTTCTTTCATCATTCCCTGAAAACCTTCCCGAAAATGAAATAAGAAAAAGATTGTTCCTCCGCTTCTATGAAAATGATTTTTCTGATGAAGAAAAGGAAAAGATTTTGAAGAGAATGGATGAATATTTTAAAGATATGGAGAAATAGATTGGAAATTGGTTTTGTAAAATCTCAAGGACGTTTAACAATTCCTGTTAAGCTCAGAAAAAAATATGGAATAAAGCTAGGGACTCGTGTGAATATTTCGCAAGGAGAGGATGGGATAAAGATTATTACCATAACACCGCAATTAATTGATAAAAATAGAGGGTTTTTGAAAGGAAAGAGCAGTTTGCTTAAAGTATTGCAAGAAGAGAAAAAGAAAGAGAGGGAATTATAAAATTATTGTAAAGTGGATTTTGGGGGAAGCGCTTCTTTAAATTTCCTGCCTATTTCTACTTTTTTAGAAAAGTTATTTTAACTGAAAAGACTTATTAGTATTTTTTGAACGTTAATAATGGCACAGGAAGAACGCAACTGTAATTTTACTTCCTCCATCTTTCTTTTCTAAGCTGCTGGGGGAATGATTTGATGAATAATAAATTGAGATATTTAAAATTATTTATCAAGAATAAAAATAATCTTTATGGGAACGATTCTTAAAGTTGTTGAAAAATTTAGTGGGGGTAAGTGTTTCCCTTCCAACAAACTTCATTTAGACGATATAAACCCGGACGAGTACCAAGATAAGGATGAAAAGTTTAACACTTCAAAAATATTTGAAACAAATAAAGTTCCAGAGAAAAGAAAAATTACAAAGTTCTATACGGATATATCTTTATTTAAATATTTTCTTGATGGTTCAAGGCGTACTTATAAAGTTGTTGATTTTGCATCAACTGATGGGAAATATTTACCAATTGTAGCAGGACAAATTGGAACTGCGGTATGTAAACGAGAAAATAAGTCAATAAAAAATCTGCACTTAATAAAATTTAATATAATTGCTTTACCAGATAGAACTGGTGGTGAATTTGAAAATATTAGGAATGAAATAAATAAAACTGTTAAGAATAATATTAGAGTTGAAAGAGTTGTTGAATATAAACATCAAACAAATATGCAAAGGCCACCTGAAAATCTTGCTATAGCAAAAATTCAGAAAGAAATGTTAGATGAAGAAATAGTTTTAATTGACAAAATGGTAACATCGAATTTATTGAATACTGGTGAAATCTTAATGATTGATGGTTCACTTCAATACACAAACATTAAATTAGAGCAAGAATATATATTTCATAATGTAATTGGGGTTTCAAAATCTTTTAATCCAAATTTGCAAGGTATTTTAAAAACAAAGAGCAAAGAAATTGGAAGTTATTTGACTGCATTAAAATATGGTGAGAGAACACCTGTTTATAGATATGAACCACAAAGTGGGAGGAAATTTAAAACAGTAATTGGTGCATGGTATTTAAGAATAAGAGAAAAAAAATATACACGGGGACCACTTGAAGGGATAATTAAAATTGAGAAAATAGCAGTTACCGAAAAAGAAAAGCAAGATGGTTTTGAAACAGATTTAATAGATGAAATATCTGCTGCAATTTTGCAAGAGCGAAATGTAACTTGTTGTTATGATGATAGCGGGGATAAACTTAAAAAATATTATAGGAAAGTATCGTGACTTTTAAACATATTATAGGTAAATCTACATTTAGATATGGATTCACGATACCTAAAAAAATGTATTCTAATTTGACTGTTCCCGAGAAGGGCAATAGAAGAAAAATCAATTTGGTTTTTGGAGATAATCAAACTTCTATTGGTTGGTTATGTCGCTTAAATAACTCACCCGGACATTTACAGATTAGATATGATGGGAAATTTGGGAATACTTTTAGTAGCTGGCTCAAAAATACATTTAAAGAAACCTTCCAAAAAGAAAAACCAGCTCTCAATGAATTTATTGAAGTGCAAATACTCAATAATGACAACTTTCTAATCAAAGGATTCCCAATATCATCAGATAATAACTTGTTCTTCTCTGATATAATAATTCATAAGCTCGATAAGAGTATATTGTCATATGATCAAAGAATTTTAGAAATTATCCAAGCCGTAAGAAATATCCCTTATGAAGAAGACAAAAGACAGATGCATTATAATCTAAGATTAAAAGAACAACTCTCTAACTCAGGATGGCTCAACGAACAAAAGGTTGTTAATGACAATAGGATTAAACTAAAATGCGATTATAGAAAAGAATATTTTCAATTGGAAGCTGAGTTTGGCAATGCAAGAACATATTATCAGGATATAGTAAAGTTTGTTATGTCCTATAATTCTGGTTTAATTAAGCTAGGTGGCCTAATTGTTCCTTCAACAAAATTTGCAAGACATTTATGTGTGCTTGGTAGTAGTAATGCTTATAAAACTGTGATGGAAATTAGATCTAAATATTCTGGAATGATGGATTTTAATAAAGCAAAAACCGAATTTCCATACATAAAAAATATTTTTAATATTCCTTTTATCATTCTTTCTTTAGACTATCGCATATAAAATTTTATTTCAATACTTGCCTATTCTCTAAATAATTTGGACAACTATAATATATCACGGAGGTGTTGCAGCATCATTATACCGGATATAATCGCAAAAGAGGCAGATTTAATAGTAGGAAAAAATATTATCACTGGCTTATTAGATAAACCTGGTATTCTGGATGATAATGAAATAAATATTGATGAGTTAACACCAGATTATAGCATTCTCGAAACCATTGATCATAAATATCCACTCGACACCGGATATTTAACATATATGACACGAGGTTGTACAAGAACATGTAGCTTTTGCGCTGTACCTAAACTTGAACCGATTTACAAAGATAAAATATCAATAAATCAGCAGCTCGACCTAATAAAGAAAAAACATGGTGATCGAAAAGATTTAATCCTGATGGATAATAATGTTTTAGGCTCACCATTATTTCCCAAGATAATTGAAGAAATTGTTGAAATGGGATTTGGTGTCGGCTCTAAATTTACTCCGCCAAATAAATTTGATATTCTTTGCAATTATATAAAGAATGAAAAAGATCAATTGAATATTAGCAGATATGAGAAAAGAATTTATGAATATTTAAACGAATATATTTTTAACAGAATTACTAAAAAAGAAGATAAGTTAAATTACTTATCTTTATTGACTTTATACGGAATTAATAAAAAAGAGAATATAAAGAAAGAATTGATTCTTGAATCCAAAGATGAATTAAATTATTATGTGGAAAAATATCGTCTCAAAACACCTAAAAATAGATATGTGGACTTCAATCAAGGTATAGATTGCAGATATGTTGATGAAGAGAAAATGAAATTATTAAGTCAAATTCCAATAAGACCAATGCGAATTGCTTTTGATCATATTTCTTTAAAAGAAAAGTATGAAAACGCAATCAGATTGGCAGACAAATATGGGGGTTAAGGAATTATCAAATTATATACTCTTCAATTATGTGGATAAACCTGAACATCTCTGGGAACGTTTAAAAATTAATGTTGATTTACATAAAGAATTAAATTCAAATAATTTTTCCTTCCCAATGAAATTTATCCCACTATATGGATATGAATCTCTTGATCGAAAATATATTGGCAAACATTGGAATAGAAAATATTTAAGGGCAGTACAATGTGTTTTAAATGTTACAAGAGGAATAGGAATGCCAGGAACATCTTTCTTTGAGAGAGCTTTTGGAAAAAATATAGAAGAATACTTTGAAATACTTATGATGCCTGAGCCATTTATTTTGTGGCGTAACCATTATGATAATATAAACTTGACTAATAAGTGGCGTAACCAATTAAAAAATCTCACAAACCAACAGCTTGAAGAAGCTAAAAAAATTGTACTTTCTAATGATTTTTTCAGTTTCAATGGAACTACTAGTAAGTCAGTAGTATCATTGATGAAATTCTATCAATTACCTAAATCATCACCTCTTAAAGAAAAACAAAAATCCTACTTCTATCAGAATACAACTCTCATAGCAGCACAAGTTTAATCAAACCTTCCTTTAGTTGGCATTTATTTAATTTTTCATTTAGGAATTGAAAAGATAATATTACTCCTGTTCTTTAACTTTCCCCATAACAATCTTCTCAGCTAAACTAGGAAAAAGTAAATTCAGCAGTGTTAGGAGTTTTAATTTTTCTGGTATAACCAGCTCTCTTTTTCGGTTTACCATTCCTTTTATAATTTTTCTGCTGCATTCTTCAAGATTAATTGATTCTTTGCTATGCATTATTCCGTTAACCATTCATAATAATTTTCTTGTGTAATTACTTTGAATTGAGAATCGGGATAAGCATTTTGCCAGGCGACTGGTATTTTAGTTTTACCCTGTTTCCATTTAAGCTCATAAACAAATAATTTTCCATCCCGTTCTTCAACAAGATCAATTTCCTGCTGGTCGTAGGTTCTCCAGAAATAATTATTAACTGTCATCCCGGAATAATGCTGGTGTTTAATTCTTTCACCGAGCATATAATTTTCCCATAGCAGTCCAACATCATCTCTTAAACCGAGCTGATTGAAGTTTGCAATGATTCCATTCCTGACTCCGTTATCATAAAAATACCATTTTGAATTTTTAACTATTTCTTTCCTTAAATTTCTACTAAAGCCATTCAATCTGTATATTATAAAAACTTTTGTAAGAAGGTCCAAGTATTTTTCAACTGTATTTTTAGATATTGATAGCTGACTTCCGATTTCCTGCAGTGAAACTTCATTCCCAGTTTGAAATGCGATCAGTTTAAGGAGGTCGAATATCTTTGCAGAGTTTCTGATATTTTCTAATACAAGTATATCCTTAAGCAAATAAGAATTGATCAAATCCCTTAGATATTCTCTTTTATCTTTTTGATCTTGATAATTACTCAATTCGGGCATATTACCATAAATTAGTCGTTGTCTTAGGTTATCTTTTTTTTCTTCAGGTTTTTCAAATTGCGAATACTCATTTTCAGAAACCGGGAATAATTGAATTTCATACTTTCTTCCTGTTAGCGGTTCTCCAGTCAAATTTGTTATATCAAATGCCGATGAGCCTGTTACAATAATTTTCAGTTCCTCAAATGAATCAACTAAAAGTTTTAATATACTCCCGATCTCTGGAACTTTTTGAGCTTCATCAATAATGAGTAACTCAGCATTCCCAAGGACATTTCTATAGTTCTGAACACTCCTTCGTTTCAATAATTCCTGAACTGCGAAATCTTCTCCGTTCCAGAAAATATATTTTTCTTTAATTTCTTTAACATATTCTTTAAGGAGAAAGGTTTTTCCGACTCTTCTCGCACCAAGAATAACAATTACTTTCCCGGGTTTGATTTTTTTAGTAATGAGATCTTGAGCTACTCTGACTATATTCATATAAAATCCGTCATTTAACTGACGCAATTTACATTAAATAAGTCAACCATACCACAATATTTGACAAGATAGTAATTATCCCTTGGATGGTTTTTAATTTGAAGAGTCAATCTCATTCTTGTTCATTTAGCTTCCCTAAAACAATCTTCTCTGCTAAATTAGGCAACAGCAAGCTCAGTATTGTTAACAATTTTAATTTTCCAGGAATTACTAACTCTCTTTTTCTGTTTACCATTCCTTTAAGAATTTTTCTGCTGCATTCCTGGAGACTAATTGATTCTTTGCTGTGCTCTTTCTTTGTTTCACCAATCTTATTTCCATTTTTATCAAAAGCATTTTTTCTTAGGTCGGTCCCTCTGAGCCAGTGAGGTTTAACAAGCATAACATCCACACCCTTATCTTTTCCAACGGATCCGCCTTTGGCGGAAAGCTCCATTCTTAACGTATTTAAAAATCCGGTTAAAGCATGCTTGGATGCAACATATCCTGAATGATAAGGTACGGCAATTTCGCCCTGGATAGATGAGATAGCAGTTATTAGACCTTTACTTTTTTTTAGATATGGAAGGAAAAGATGAACTAAGCGAACAGCACTCAGGTAATTTGTTTCAATTAATTTTTGGAATAAAGAAAGGTCGGTTACCTCATCAAACTTAGCCCACATGCTTATACCAGCATTAAGAACAAGATGATCAACAGAGCCAAAATTATTTATTGTTGTTTCAACTAATCTTTTACAATCTTCAAGCTTAGTTACATCTCCCTGAACGGAAATTACATTAGCTCCCTTTTCATTACAGAATTTTGCAGCTTCTTTAAGCTTATCAATATTCCTGGAAAAGAGAATAAGATTTGGTTTATGTGAAGCAAGTTCTTTTGCGAGTGCGGCACCAAGTCCTGAAGATGCCCCGGTAATAACAATATTCTTATTTAAGAACATTGTATCCATTTTCAAGTTTCTCTAAATCCTTCTTTTCTAAACCCCAGTTAAAAGGTTTCTCAAGTGGAGGAATAATTTTATCAGGATTCATAATATTATTTGGATCAAGAGAATATTTTAATCCTCTCACCGCTTTTATTCCAGTTTCAGAAATATCATCTTTAATCCAGGGCATATGCTCAAAACCAACAGCATGATGGTGAGACAATGTAGCCCCACCCTTTATAAAAGCATCTTCGGCGGCTTTTTTTATAAGAAGATATTGTTCAAGCTCATATCCTGGAACCTGTTGGCAACCAAAAGTAAAATATAAGCTTGCGCCGGTATGATAAGTATGACTTATATGGCATCCCAAAAAACCTTTTTTAATCCCGCTAAAGCGGTACTTCATTGCTTTATCAATTGATTCCATTGTTGAATAGTATAAAGGAAGAAGATTACTCCATACAGTTGAAGTCTCACTCACATCAGCCATTACATTTCTATCCATTACATAATCCCGCAGGTAAGGGAAATCATATTTGCCTTTTTCAAAAGCTTTACCTGGTTCTGTTCCAAGGTTAAAGGCACCATGCTTTTTGTAAATTTTATTGACTTTCCTTTTCATTTCAGAAAAGTTTTCTTTATTACCTTCAAATACAGTCAGCAAAAGGCAAACTTTATCGAAATCAAACTTATTAATATTCTTTAAATAAGATTTAACAACTTTACCAAGTAAAGATTTAAGAGGTGAAGATTTTGATTTGTATGCAAAAGAAAGAGCTGTTTTACCAGGATCATTCAGTCTTGTTACTATAGGGGCACAATATTTTTCAACACATTCATAGACTGCATTAACTCCGCTTTCAAAATCCGGGAAAAGATATCCGTAGGGAACTCTATATTTAGGAAGTTTATGTACTTGCATTACTGCTTCGGTAATAACACCAAGAGTTCCTTCGCTTCCTATACAAATATGGTTAACATCAATTCCGTTTGAAGACTTAGGAACAGTACGTGTAACTATTGTACCTGTTGGAGTTACCATTCGGAGTGAGAGGACCATATCTTCAATCTTACCGTATTTATCGCTCTGCATTCCTGCAGACCTTGTTGCAATCCATCCGCCAATGGTAGAATATTCAAATGAATCCGGGAAATGACCAAGAGTAAAACCATGAGAATTAAGCTGTTTTTCCAGCATAGGACCTAAGGCACCGGCTTGTATCCTTGCGGTATTTGATTGCTTATCAACACTGATAACTTTATCCATAAGCTTCATATCAAGAGAAACAATCATTCTCCCACTGCCATTATTGGCTTCAAGGCATCCTGCAATATTTGAACCTGCACCGAAAGGAATCATCACAACATCGTAATCCAGAGCGGCTTTTATTACGTTTAATATTTCATTTTCAGATAAAGGATAAATCACGCAATCAGGAGAAGCGTTTACAATACCGTTTCTTATTCTCCAAAGGTCTCTAAAACTTTTTCCATAAGAATGAATTAGTCTTTCTTTTTTATCAAATTTAAATCGTTCAGGATCAATAAAAGATTTTACATGATTAATAAACTTATCGTTTAATGTTTGCTGAGTAAGTTCGATATCATCAAATTTAAATGAGGGAGTAAATTTAACTTCGCCTTCAATTCCTACGATATCTTTAATATATGGCCAAAGTTCAGGTTTATCATCCATATTAAATTCAATATTTTCACCTCCCCATCCCCACCATTTCATCTGCTCAACATTAAGCATTCTAAGCTCCGGCATTCTTTAATTCGTGAACCCTTTTCTCTAGTTCTTCTGTTATTTTTTTATAAGCCTGGAAGTTATTTCCTTCCCGGTCACCATTACAAATGTAGTCATTTGGTAAAATAGGTTTACCAATCCTTATTGTTATTCTTGAAGGCCTCATAAAAATTTTTCCTTTAGGCCAGGCATTAAATGATCCTTTAATAAGTGCAGGAACAATTGGAAGACCAAGTTCTGCAGAGATCATCGCAGGTCCTTTTTTGAATGGTTGTATCTTCCCTGTTAATGAGCGGGTTCCTTCAGGATAAATAATAAGGTTGCGGTTGCCGGCTCTTGTAAATTCTCTGCAAGCCGCAAGATAATTAATCATAGATTTCCTGTCGGAATCTCTATCTATAGGTATTAAGTTCATAAGCAGGTTAAGGTAATATTTCCGCTTATCATTATCAAAAAAATAATCCTTTGCTGCCATCATTGCAAAATTTTTAAAAGGGAGACCTGATGCAACCATCAAAATTCCACTATCCATATGGCTGTTATGATTGCTGCAAAAAATAAATGAAGAAGACCTGGGGATATTTTCCCTCCCAATTATTTTCAAAGGACAATAAATCGTAAAAAGAATTTTACAGTAGATTTCAAAAATTTTCTTTATTGATATACTTATAAGATCGGGCTTTTGTAATACGTGAGAATACTCAGGAGGAACTATGGCAGTCTCCAGTTCGGAACGAATTGAAATCACTCACTTTCTCCCATACTTGGCATGAGAAAAAGCAAATTCATCTGAAACAATTGCACCGCCAAGAGATAACTCAAGCGCAAGGGCACAGGCACAAACAATTTCCGCAAGCTTCTTTGAAGAATCTTTGCCGGTACATCCTAAAAGCTCAAGATTTTTTCTTGCCTGCTTTAATCTAGTCCCGCCGCCAACTGTTCCAACTGTTATTGAAGGCATTGTAATAGTTGCATAGAGATCGTCAGAGTTTCTTACTTCATAGGAAATAATTCCGCCTGTATTCTCGACAACACTTGCAACATCCTGACCAGTTGCCAAATAAATAGCGGTAAGAGCATTTGCTACATGCATATTCATTCCGAATATACCTGCTTCCTGTGAACCCCTTGTACACTGTGTCCAGCCATCAACATATTCTTTTGAACTAACTCTAAGGATTCGCTTGAGAAACCTTCCTTCAATAAGTGCACTTCCAACAACATAATGACTTCGCCCAAGAAGCAACGATTTATAAGCAGGATTTTTATCTCCGTTAAAATTGCTTTCAATATAATATCTGAAGCCGGAATCGCATTTATAGTTATCATTTATATATTTGCAGGCTTTGTGTGTTGCTATTGTAACCATATTTTGCCCGGAAGCCTCGGCAGTATTATAAACAAAATCCAGAATAACACTATTTTGGGAAGGGTATTTATCAATTCTTAAAAGCTTGCCATGATTTGTTGTTGATTCTGCTTCTCTTTTGATCTCAACAAAATTCTCATTTATCCAGGAAATAAATTGTTTACTCTTATCAATGTCTTTAAAGATGAATATAGGTGATCTTGACAATTCCTGTTTTATATGATTTGTCTTGATTCCTCCGGAAAGATGTGTAAGAAATAATCCTCTCGTCATAGACATTGTTAAAGTTCCCTCGAGAGTGCAGAGAGGAATATAGAATTCTCCTTTAGCATATGTACCATTGATTAACAATGGCCCTGTAATAGCCAGAGGAAGATGCATGAAACCAACATGATTTTCAATTATCCCTCTAAAATCTTCCGGGCTGTCGGGACCAGCTTCATTAAGATGAAAACCTGTTTTGTTTTCCAGCCAGGTTTTTCTTTTTTCAGTATCTTCTTTTTTATATCCGCTCGGCGGCAGAATTTTACTCATTTAGTATCTTCTCCAAACCTTTTTTCAAATACGAAGGAATATTATTAAACACTTTTAATTTAATAAGAAAATAAATAAGTAATATCAACTATCTTCTTTAAAATGAAGACTCTTCAATGAAAGTACATTTAAAATTATTTAAAGTTTCTGAGCCTTCCATAAAAACCTTGTTCATTAAAACCTGGTCTGAGATACTTCTCTTTCATTAGAGATTGTTTAAGTTGAATTGATAGTCGGGGTAAATTTTACGCCTCATCATAGAAAAATATTTCGTAAATAATTAGCAATTAAATTCTTATCTCTTGACCCAAATGTATAAAACATAACAATTTGATACAGATAGAGCGCAATAAAACTAAGCTTTTATGTAAATAGAAAATAAGAGTGCTGGCATACTTCATGTGTTTTACTATTTGAAATGAAAAAAGAATTAAAAGAGTTAAACAAAAGAGAGACTCAAATGTACGTCGGACAAAAAATGGAAGAAGTTCGTCAGTTAATAAAAAAAGTTATTGAACTTGAATATAAAAATGCTCTTAACAAAGGATTATTAGATTCACGTTCCATATCTAATAAAATCTGGAATCTTTTGATTGATAAAGATGCTTTGCAAATACCTGCACCTGAAGGAGCTTCAGGATGTTATGAGAATACTGAGGATTAAATTTGATTATTTTATACTCTGTCAAATCTCTTACATCTTCATTAATGCCGAAACATTCTAAGGGGATTATCTTACCTGATTAAAAGGAGAAACTCTGAATGAAAATAAAATCTAAAGCCAACAAATTATACCAGAAAGCTCTTGAATATTACAGTAAGGGCAACTGTAAAAAATTGCTTAACAATTATAAAGGAGCAATTGCTGATTTTACCATGGCAATAAAATATAATCCTAAGTTTGCGGAAGCTTACTTTAAACGGGCAAATACAAAATTAATTTTGAATGATACTAATGGAGCTCAAAGAGATTATGATAAAGCTATTGAGTTGAAACCATACTTTGCTGAGGCTCTAATCAACAGGGGTATTACGAGAATGAATGAAGGTAAAGTTGAAGAAGGGCAAAAAGATTTTCTTAAAGCAGGTAAACTAGGTTTAATGAATGCCTTTTCAGTGAGAAAGGAGTTGTATAGATAAAAAATAAATCTCAGATTTATTCAAACTCTCATAATAATTCTCCATTTTTAAATTTGATACACTCTTAAATATCTACTGGTATCAAGTTTGCATTTCTATGTTAATAAACGCTGTACTTCTCTGCTCAAAATATTGCTTATGCATTAATTTTAGGTTTAATCTGATCAGAGATACAAATACTCAAGAATATTGAATAGCAAAAAGGGTAACGTATGGGTAAAATTTTCCTGTACAATTTTCTTCTTTTCATTTTAGAATGTGAAAAAAACAAGCTGTTCAATAAATAAAGTTTTAGTATGATACAATCGGAGTCACTATGAAGAAAGTATATTACTTTTCCAAAGAAAAGCTGCAATTTGTTGAAATAAGAAATTTTAAATTTAAGCTTGCTGTAACTATTAGTTTAGCAATTGTAATAATTAGTTTTATTTTGTGCGGTGGTTATTCATACTTCTTTTCATTAATAAATTCTCATCGTGATGTTAACCTTTTAAGAAGTGAGAACGAAATACTTAAAGGAAAGCTTGCTGAAATTGTATCACTTTATGGTAATTTGGAAGAAGAACTGGATAGTCTTATTGCTCAAAATGAAGAATTAAGAATAGCAACGAATCTTCCTCCAATATCTGAAGAAGAAAGATTACTCGGTTTTGGTGGTGGCTCTTTTGATAATTCACTTGAATTTTTAAACTCACCCAACTCTATCGAAATTAAAAAGGCAACGGAACTTACAGAAGAATTGACCAGGAAAATCTACTTCGAAAAATCGAACTATAATGAAATTGAAAATAAACTTAATCAAAACAAAGAGTTTTATTCTTCTATGCCGGCTCTTAAACCTTGCCCAGGTTCGCTTGCTTATCATGGCTTTGGAATGAGAATGCATCCTATATTAAATAAAATAAGAATGCATGAAGGAATTGATATCATAACAGATGTTGGAACGAAGGTTATTGCCCCGGGTAAAGGTAAAGTTGTTTTTATTGGATATAAAGGATCCTATGGTATCACAATAGAGATAGATCATGGTTTTGGGTACAGAACTTTGTATGGTCACCTTTCGAAGTCTCTTATTAAAATAGGAGAGGTGGTGGAACGCGGTAATCCGATAGCAATAACTGGTAATTCTGGATTATCAGCGGGTCCCCATCTTCACTATGAAGTTGAGCATAATGGAGTTAAACAAGATCCGGTTAAATTTATTTTTGATGATATAGATCTTTTTAATTAAAAAAACTATTTCTTTTATTCTTTCTCTCTGCTGTTTTCAGGCACTAAAAAAAATAATTACGGAGGTGTTGTGGGCATAATAGATGAGAAAGTTCTGGCGGTCACGGTAATCGGAGTTCTTTATGCAATTACCTGGATGATGAAACCTCAGACAATTCTTAGGATAGTAATCAATACAGTACTGGGAATTGTTACTATAATCTGGGCTTTGGATTTCTTTGGTTTATATCCACTCTCAAAAATAATCCCGGTAAATTTTTATAGTTAATAAACCAGAGTAAATCTTATTCGGAAACAGGTATAAAGCTTATTGCAGTTCCGCCACCAGGTGCTAATTGTAAATTTAAATATGTTGTTTTATCAACGGTCAGTATTTCTATTTTATAAGCCGTAGGATTTTTATCCCAATGGGAATCCTCTTTATCAGAATAGATGGCAGCAACATATTTTTTCCCTTCATCTAAAAAATCTAATGAAATATTAAATGATCTTTCATTCTCATCTGTGACACTTCCTAAAAACCATTTGTCTGTATTTCTTTCTTTACGAGTTATGGTGATGTATTCTTCAATCTCACCGTTAATCACTATAGAAGTATCCCAATCAACGCCCACATCTCTTATAAACTGAAACGCCGGATGCCCCTCATAATTTTCAGGGAGATCTGCAGCCATTTGTAAGGGGCTATAAATAACAACATATAATGCAAGTTGATGTGCCAATGTGGTATTAACTTGGTTTTTATCTTTGTATTTATCAAACTTTATATCAAAAATTCCAGGAGTATAATCTATTGGTCCTGCAAGCATTCTTGTAAAAGGAACAATCGTAAGATGTTTTGGCGGATTCATATCGATACTCCAGGCGTTAAACTCTTGTCCTCTTAATCCTTCGGCACTCATAAGATTAGGATAAGTTCTTCTTAATCCTGTAGGAGTTACCGGTTCGTGAACATCAACCATAATTTGATTTTGAGCAGCTTTCTCAATCACTTTCCTGTTATGATTGACCATATACTGCCCCTGATGGTATTCACCTTTGGGAATTATGGGACCAACATATCCTGTTTTTATCGCATGGATTCCAAGACTTTTACAAAGTGCAAATGCTGTATCCATTTGTTGTTCATAAGTTTTTACCGCAGAAGATGTCTCGTGGTGCATAATTATATTAATACCCTTTTCTTTTGCATAGCGAACGACCTCTTTAATATCATAATCTGCATAAGGAGTAACGAAATCGAAAACACCTTCACGGTCTTCAAAACCTATCCATCTTTCCCAGCCTGTATTCCATCCTTCGACCAATAAACCTTTTATTCTATTTGCAGATGCAAAGTCAATATAACGTTTAGCATTTTCAGTTGTTGCGCCATGTTTTCCGCTTGCCATATCCCACGTACTTTTACCAATATGCATTTCCCACCAGATGCCCATATATTTTGTTGGATTTATCCAAGATACATCATCAAGAACATAAGGTTCATTTAAATTCAAAATTGTTCTCGATTCAACTAAATCCTTTGCTTCATCACCAATTAAAATTAACCTCCAGGGAGTAGCAAAAGGAGTTTTTGTTTTTACTTTTATTTCCGCATCATTTCCAACAAGCTCAGTTTGAAAGAGAAGATTTTCTTTATCTACTTTTAATGTGATGCTGGAATAATCCGTTAAATTAGCCTCAAGAAAACTTATATAAATTCCATCGTCCGTTTTCATTGTAACAGGAGTGTTAACTGCATTCTCAGGAATATAAGTTGATATAAGATTTGGGTGCCCGCGTTTAGATAAAGCATCAATTTCAGAAATACGAGTTGTATTATACAGATGTTCGGTAATGTCCCAATCTCCGGGAGTCCACCAGCAAGTATGATCACCGGTTAAATTGAATTGGGTGTTTTCATCAATGATTATAACGTCTTTGAGATTTTCTTGTTGGGGGAATTCATATCTGAAACCAACACCATCATTAAAAACTCTGAATACAATTGAACATTTTCTTTTAAGTTCTTCTTTTTCTTCAAGATTAACTTTCAGCTCATTATAATTATTGCGGATGAATCGTTGTTCTCCCCAAACAGTTTCCCACGTTTCATCAAATGAAGAATTGGATGAATTGGCAACCATTAAATTTTTCCCAAAAGACTTTACATTTTTAAAATCGAAGCTAAAGGAAGAAGTATCAATAATTCTTTTACCATTAAAGTTTACTAAATAATCCGGCTGTCCACCTTTTGTTAAAAGAAAATTCACTTCTATAGATTCATCAGGAGAATTTACTTTATATTCTGAGTTTTGAGAGAATGCCAGATAATTAAAGATTTGTAATAGGAACAATGGAATGAAGTATAGTTTTTTCATAATTAAACCTTCTTTACTTTCAATGACATAAACATAAGTATTTCATATCATTTAAAATAAAAAATCCTCATTTAAATGAGGATTTTTTCTTAGTAGCAGGGGCAGTCCGCCTTGGCGGATTGAACCTGCAACCTTCGGGTTATGAGCCCGACGAGTTACCAATTGCTATGAGGACTTAGGGAAATTTGATTACTATCCTGATTACTAAAAAGCAATTTTTCGAGCTTGGAAAGGAGAAACTTCAATGTTTCTTTCTAAGCGTTCTAATGGAACTTATTATGTGTTCTATGAAAAGGAAAATGTTAAGAGGACTTGTATCTCTACCAAATCCAAACTTAAAACAGAAGCTATTAAATTTTTAAGCTCATTCTCTGGACCCGGCAAAAGTTAAAAGGTATGAATCCTTTGGATTCCAATTAAAAGTAACAAGTAACCTTCAGGAAAATTTCTTGAAAGCTAAAGAAGAAAGCGATATAAAGAAATTATCATCTAATCAGAAAGAAAGCTCTTAGAAGTTTAAAAGGAAATTTATTTTATAAGTTATTTAATTTTGTTATGTTAGAGAAAAGTAAGAATATATAAACTTCTGTTTTCAGTTACACTAAATAGGACATCTAATATGTCCATTACAAAAAAAATCCTGTTTATTCTTCTACAAATAATTCCCTTCTTGGTTATAGTATTAATTGAGATAGATAAAGATTTTAAGAACGTTTTCATTTCAATATCATTTTAGGCTACCTTAGTTGCAATTGTTCCAGTATATTCAATAATATTTTATGTAAGATTAAAAGAGTTTATTAAAGAAGACTCAGGATATGGAAAATATTTTGAAGACACTTCAAAAGAAGAAAAGAAAGTGAATGCAATTTATTGGAGTATATTTATTTTTTTCACATTTGTTTTACTAATAACTATCCTTTATATGAAATTAAAAATTCTATCTTTCGATTAAATCGTATTAATAATCTTTTTGATTGAAATATAGAATAAAAACAAAACTCGTTTAAGATTTTTGTTTAATAATGTATGAAGCTTTTCACCAACAACCCCACCCTCTCTTTCTAAGGTGCATACCCCTCTAAATGGTTAGAAATTTTCGTCAAGTTTTCCAATAATCAAATAGAATTTTTATGCAGTAGCTATTTTACCTTTATTAAATAAATTATAAAGCCAAGCTATTATAACACCACCAATAAATCCATCAACAAATCCCCAAATGAAACCAATTAACCCACCTAACCAACTGAACGTATATCCGAAATAGAATTTACTGAGGGTAGAAATTGTAGTCCCAGATGCATCAATTATTATTAGCCACCAAGTTGCTAATAAAACTGTAAAACCCCACACTAACCCAAATGAAAGACCGAGAGCTCTCTTACTAAGATTCATTGCACCCTCCTATTAGATTTTTAATATTACTAAAGTGTATACTCAATTAGACAAAAAAAATATTTTTTTATCGCTGTAACCTATTTAAAATTAATTACTTACAAGTGCAAGAAAAATCTTTCGATTTGATATTGAATGATTGATGAGTTAAGTTGCAATAAAATTCTGAAAGTTGAAATGAACATAAAGTTTAAAACTGAAATTAGCTTGGGTGGTTTTAATAGGGCATCGACTCCCTTGAATTGTCCATTCGGGCTATTTCGTTTTAAAGTTCTTTTAATTACTGAAAAAGGATAGATAAAAAATTGATTACTATTTTGATTACTCATTTCTGATTTAAAGTAATCAATCAGTAATCAAATCAAGTTTTTCAAGTTCCAATTTAAAAGCAAAAAGCCCAAATACTTATTATATTCAGGCTTTCTTAGTAGCGGGGGCAGGACTTGAACCTACAACCTTCGGGTTATGAGCCCGACGAGCTACCAATTGCTCCACCCCGCGATATTTAAGGGCTCAAATATAGTTAATCTAAAATGGTATGTCAATAAGGCTGGTATATACCTTTAGTTTTAAAGTAGTTTTTGAATGAAATAGATTCTTACCCGTCTATATTATTAAAACTTGATACAACTCCATCCATTATTTGTGATCGAAGATGAATTTCATTCAGCTTCTGAATAATCTGTAATATAATTTTGCTTTTTTCTTCTACTAAATCGTTAATAAAATTCTTTACTTCAGGTATATTACATTCTTCAAGTGTGCTTTTATAAAACATCACGAGGGATGTTTCTTTCCTGAGAGCTTCATTTAACATTGCACAAGTATTCCTGCAGGTATGCTGGCAATTCACTTGTTTGTCTTTCATAATAGACCCCTGTTTATTAAAATTTTTTTAAGTAGAGAAATTCATCATCTATAAAATTTCTTCAACTTTTGGGAGTAAGGCAACATATATGCCATCAAAGAGTTGCGGTTTTTATCTGGTTTAAGGATAATTCATGAGAATTGCTTATCATTATTAAGAAGAATGGCTTCTTATATTTGAGAAGGATTTTTTGAATCTTAATTAAGTTTTTCCAAACGTATTGTGTGAGGGTTGACAAAAAATTTTTCGTTGTGTCTTACATTCTGTCTTTGAACTTTTAATAACTGAAATATTGCACATTTAAGAGACTTAATTTCCGACTTTAATACTCATAAAGTCGGATGTTTGTTAAACTTCTGATGTTCTTCTTTGCAGGTATTCTTTATTGAAACAACCCGATAATGATTTTATCTTTGTAATGCATCAATAACAAAAAACGAGGTAATATTGAAATCATTAACCAAAGCATTTATAATATTGGTCATGATATCACTGGTAGGTTTCACTTATATAGCAAATGAAGAGGTAATGACAGAACCAGTGAATAATTCTGAAATAGTAAATGTTAATGACGATGAATCTTTAACCAAAACATCTTTAGTTGAGTTTATAGACAAAGGTACTATGAAAGCCTCCTGGTATGGGCCTAGATTTCACGGCAGGTTAACTGCTAATGGAGAAGTATATGACCAAATGGCTTTTACAGCAGCCCACAAAAAGTTGAAATTTGGAACAATATTGAGGATAACAAATCCTACGAATAATAAATCAGTGATTGTTAGGATAAATGACCGTGGTCCTTTTACACTTGGCAGACAGCTTGATCTCTCGAAAGCCGCTGCAATGGAACTTGAAATGATAGCAAAAGGTGTTGCAAGGCTGAAAGTAGAAGAGATTACAATTAAAGGTATAAACCTGCCGGTTGTTACTCTTAATTAATTGATATAATTAAATCTTATAGCCTCCTTTAAGGGGGCTTTTTTGTTTTAAATGTAAAAGGTAAGTTCAGAATTACTAAATTTGATATCATCTTATATTTTAAACTATAGAAGATCTCTATTATTCAATGAAACTTAATCTTGGCTGTGGAAATGATATTAAACCAGGTTTTATTAATCTCGATATTGTGGATTATGGAGGTAACCAGGTTCACGACCTGAATTCATTCCCCTATCCATTTGCGGAAAGTACTTTTGATGAAGTCTATGCTTCTCATGTTCTTGAACATTTAGACAGTTTTCATAAGGCTGTTACAGAGTTGTACAGGATTTGTAAACCCAATGCTATAATTGAGGTTTATGTGCCATTTTTTCTTAATACAAAATACTTTGGGGAACCTGATCATAAAATTCCATTCTCAATAAGGTCTTTTGATAATTACGAATATATAGGAAACCGCAAGCTGAAGTTTTACGAAAAATGGAAGCTTAACCACAGAACAAACTATAGAGGTAAAGCTCAATTTGAGGTTTTGGAAAAGAGATTTATAACCTCTCACTTTGCTGTATTAAAGTGGATGGATTTTATAGTGAATATTGAACCCGTTATTTATGAAAGATTTTTTGCAGGGATTTTCTCGCCAGAAGAAGTTTATTTTAAATTAAGAGTTGTTAAGTAATGGTTATTTTTTTGAAACAGTTTTCCACAATAGTAAAACCCAACCTGCAAGAAAAGAAATTCCTCTAATTGGGGTAATCATAGCAAATAAAGAGTTCCCGGTTAGTGCATGTACATAAAGTGAAAATGAGAAAAGCACTATTCCAATAGAAAAGAAGAGAGCTGAAATATTAAAGTCTTTACAACAGAATGAATTATATAATATAAAACTCCGGTTTTATAAGTTTCTTATAGATTTTCAGGTATTTTATCGGAAATAATGTGAGCACCGAATGCACCAAGTGCCACGCCTGTAAATCCAAAGAGGCTGGCAATTAAAATCCATTTTTTATTGTTTGACAATTTAGTCTCTTAAAGATTTTGGAAATACTCATAGTAATTTATGTTGAATAGTTAGAAGAAAAATAGCTACATTTGAAAAATTTATTAAAGGAATTATAAGAATAAAAATGAAAACCATTCAAAAATTAATTCTACCGCTTCTGATTATAATTGTAATCGGATTGATTTATTTTCTTTATTTCTCTCCAAAAGAAGGGCTTGGCTCATTTAGTGATTTCGATCCTAATAATAATGCTGTAAAAGATATTCGCGTAAAAATCGTACAGGAACAGGGAATTACCAAAACACCGGAAGGAGGTGCAGTATTTTTTGCAGCAGATAAAAATAATACTGTTGTTCAGGTTAATGCAGATAAAATTTCGCCAGGACTTGAATCAGCTGGGATTGTTACACTTAAAGGACATTCGAGCCAGGGTGGTTTTCATGCTCACGATGTAGTGCTTGATTAAACTAATGAATAAATTTGAACTTATTTCCTCATACAAGCCGGCAGGGGATCAACCCAAAGCAATTAAAGAACTTGTTGAAGGAATAAAACGCGGTGATAAATATCAAACTCTCCTTGGAGTTACAGGCAGTGGTAAAACTTTTACCATTTCAAATGTAATTAAAGAGATAAATAAACCGACTCTTATTATCTCGCATAATAAAACTCTTGCTGCCCAATTGTACTCTGAGTTTAAGGCTTTCTTCCCTAATAATGCTGTTGAGTTCTTTATAAGCTATTATGATTATTATCAGCCGGAAGCTTATGTTGTATCGAGCGATCTTTATATCGAAAAAGATTTTTCCGTTAATGAAGAGATTGACAGGCTGAGATTAAAAGCTTCAACAGCTTTAATCGAAGGACGAAGGGATGTTATTGTAGTTGCGAGTGTAAGCTGTATTTATGGAATTGGTGCTCCATCCGAATTTGCTCAGCAGATAATTTTTTTAAGGAAAGGAGAGAAGGTATCAAAGAAAAAACTTTTAAGAGAATTAATAGAAATACATTATATAAGAAATGATTCTGAGTTTAGCCGGGGAACGTTCAGAGCGAGAGGTGATGTTGTTGAGATAATTCCTGCTTATCAGTATGAAGAAGCAATAAGAGCAGAATTCTGGGACGATGAGATTGAAAAGCTTTCAATTATTGATTCCATAACCGGTGATATAATTAAGGAATTAGATTCCGCAGCTGTTTATCCGGCTAAATATTTTGTTACAAACCGCGAGCAGGTACAAAAGGCAATCTATAATATTGAACAGGAATTAAAAGAGAGATTAGAATATTTCTATTCGCAGGAAAAATATCTTGAAGCTCAGCGGCTTGAACAGAGAACAAAGTTCGATATTGAAATGATGAAAGAACTTGGCTATTGTTCAGGGATTGAAAATTATTCCAGACATATGGATGGACGGGCTCAAGGTTCTCGACCATATAACCTTATGGATTATTTTCCTAAAGATTTCTTGCTTGTTGTAGATGAATCACATGCAACAATCCCTCAAATAAGAGGGATGTATAATGGAGACCGTTCAAGAAAAGAAACATTGGTTGAGTATGGATTCCGGCTTCCTTCAGCTCTTGATAACAGGCCAATGAAGTTTGAAGAATTTGAAAGCATGCTTGACCAGGTAATCTTCATAAGTGCTACTCCCGCAGATTTTGAGTTGCAAAAAAGTGGCGGCGTTATTGTAGAACAAATTATACGTCCGACCGGCTTGCTTGATCCTGGAATTGAAGTAAGACCCGTTAAAGGACAAATTGATGATCTTATTGGTGAGATAAGGGAAAGGGCTTTAAAAAAAGAGAGAGTGCTTGTTACTACTTTAACAAAGAAAATGGCTGAAGATCTTTCCGATTATCTTGATAAAATCGGAATCTTAGTCCGGTATATTCACAGTGATATTGATGCACTCGAGAGAGTAGAAATCTTAAGAGATTTAAGGCTTGGCGATTTTGATGTTCTTGTGGGAGTTAATTTATTAAGAGAAGGTCTCGATCTTCCTGAAGTTTCTCTTGTTGCAATTATTGATGCGGATAAGGAAGGTTTCCTCAGAAGTGAAAGATCTCTTATGCAGACGGCGGGAAGAACAGCACGTAATGTAAATGGCAAAGTTATTATGTATGCAGATATAATTACGGAATCTATGAGAAAAACTATTGAAGAAACAAACAGGAGGAGAAAGCTTCAAACCGAATATAATACTGCAAATAACATTTCTCCCCAAACTATTTATAAAAGTATGGAAGAAATTCTTGCTTCAACTTCAATTGCTGATGTTAGAAAAAAAGAAGAAAGAGAAACATTCTCCTTTTCCAAAGTTGCTGAACCTGTTCTAAAGTACATGAGCAAAGATCAAAAAGTAGATTTGATTGAACAGCTAACAGAACAGATGCACCAGGCGGCAAAAGATCTTGAGTTTGAAAGAGCCGCTGCTTTGAGAGACGAAGTTAATCGGCTTAAGAAGATGGTAGCTAAATAGAGGTTATTGGAGTGATGGAATATTGGAGTAGTGGAATGATGGGAAACTGAGGTAATGGGATTATAAGATAATGTGAAAAATTATTCGAGTTCAAGGTGTGCTCCATTATTCTAAAATTTCATTATTCCAAGCACAGTTAAATTATTAAAATCTTTTATGATAAATTTGTTACTAAAAATAATAATCATTTCTTTTCTACTTCTATTCGGTTGTGATAAAATTAAAGTTGAACAACCCGAAAAATTAAAACCTGCCGAAACTTATGCACTCAGAATTTCAGAACCATCAGGGTTAGAACTATCTGCCGGTAAGCTTTGGATTATAAGCGACAGGAAAAGCACAATTTATCAAACGGACCTTAAAGGGGAAATAGAATTCAGCTTTAAAATCAAAGAAACTGATCTTGAAGGAATCGCAGTTATTGATGATTCATTGATAGTCGTGGTATTAGAGATTTCACGTGAAGTTTTGATAATAGATTTAGATGGAAATGAAATTTCCCGGACTTCATTGAAAGTTGAAGGCAGCAGAAATTCAGGTCTCGAAGGAATAACCTATAATCCTTCTAACAAACATTTTTATCTTGTTAATGAAAAAGATCCTGTTCTTTTAATAGAAACAGAT
>MHAF01000172.1:0-147 GCA_001802865.1 Ignavibacteria bacterium RBG_16_34_14 | reverse complement strand
TGGCTTTTAAGTGATGAAGATAGAAAAATCATTAAATATTCTCTTGGTGGAGAAATTTTATCAGAATATAAAATTAATGTAGAACAGCCTGAAGGAATTGCAGTTCATGATGAGAATAATCTGATTTACGTTATTTCAGATAGGGAA
>MHAF01000171.1 GCA_001802865.1 Ignavibacteria bacterium RBG_16_34_14 | reverse complement strand
TCAGGGTATTTACAGAACATTACGGGAAGCTATTGATGATGTATGGATAGAAAGTGAAAACCGTTTTACTTTCGGAAATCCCGGAAGAGGATTTCTTTCCGATTTTCCAAAGCCTCAGAGAGATTATACTGCATTAGTAATTACAATTGAACATCAAGTGGGTGATAATTTTTATTTCCTTGCCTCATACGTTCTTTCCAGGAATTATGGTAACTACGCGGGTCTTTATGATTCTTATCTTCATGGTGATTTTCCAAATTATTCAAGCACATTTGATGATGTACAACAGTTACAAAAAGGAACAGGCTTGCTTCCTAATGATCGAACGCGTGTATTTAAGTTTTCAGGTTCATATAGTTTTCAGTTCGGACTTACAGTAGGAACTTCATTTACATGGCAAAGTGGAACTCCTCTGAGTGAACTCGCCGATTGGGGAAGATTTATTACACAGAGAGGTACAGTCGGTAATACACCTGCAATCTGGGACCTAAATGCCCGATTTACGTACGATTTAACTCAGCTTGGAACATGGAGGGCACGTCTTATCATGGATATTTTAAATATTGCCAGCCAGCGGAAACCTGTTGACATCGTACAACAGCATTATTTTGGCGTTGATGAAAATGGTCAACCTATTAATCTTAACCCGAATTATGGTTTAGCCTGGAGATATCAGCCGCCGATGTCAATTCGATTTGGAATGGAAGTGAGTTTTTAATCAGTGATTTTTTCTATTCGAAATAAAAGAAAAGAGTACTCATTCATTAATAATAGAATTGCAACGCTTTCAAATCCGGTTTATTTCCTTTTTTTGAGTATCAGTTTTTTCTTTCTGATATCGTCCAACATTTATCCTCAAAAATCAAATGTAGTTTTTGAACACTTCACCCCTGACCAGGGTATGTCTGCATATATTGCTCTTTGTGTCTATCAGGATAAAACAGGCTATTTATGGTTTGGTACTTTGCGTGGACTCGATAGATATGATGGTTACAATTTTAAAATATATAAAAATGAACCAGGAAATCCCAACACTATTGCTAATGCTTCTGTTAACACTCTCTATGAGGATAAAGAAGGAAATTTTTGGGTTGGTACTTCAGGCGGACTGGATAAATTTGATCGGGTAAACGAAACATTTATCCATTTCACCCCACATACTCCCGGACCGGGCACTGAATGGAGCAATGATATTTCTTCGGTCCTGGAAGATAAAAGTAATATTCTCTGGGTTGGAACTCATGACGGTCTTAACAAATTTAATCGGAACACAGGTAAATTTATTTGTATACGGAATGATAGTACAAATAATAAAAGTATTATTCATAATTCGATCAATGCAATTCTTGAAGATAAATTTGGAACACTTTGGATTGGTACCGGAAGGGGACTTGATAAATTCGATAGGGAATCGGGTAACTTTATTCATGTTTGGTATGACACTGATTATAAAAACCGGATTGCCGATAAAGATCCAAAGTTTTGGATTAATACTTTATTTCAGGATAACTCAGGTAAACTCTGGTTAGGTACAAGCGGTGGTTTGATAGAGTTTAATACAAGAGACAGCTCGTTCACTCAATATACATACAGCAAAAATGATTCTCGGACTTTGAGCAGTAATAACATTAGTTCAATCTGTCAGGATGCATCTGGTATTTTATGGATAGGTACAGATTGGGGAGTTAATTCATTCGATATTAACTCGAAAAAATTCACTCATTACTTTAATAATGAAAAAGATCCGGGAAGCTTGAGTTACAATGTTACTAGCGCTGTATATTATGAACAATCCGGTACACTCTGGATAACAACACCGGCAAGCGTTAATAAATTAAACCGGACGAAGTATCCTTTTACTCAATATATGCACGATGAACGGAATCCTGAAAGTATCGCGGGTAATGAAATATGGAGTGTCTTTAAAAACAACACTGATAAGATATGGATTTCAACTTCAAAAGGCTGGAATAAATTTGATCCGGTTATAGAAACATTTACTCCATACTCATTCGGTTCAGATTTTCCAATCTGGGAAGATAATTCCGGAAATTTATGGATGGCTATGGGATCGGGGGGTATTTATAGGCGGGATAGTCATGGACAAATAACCCGTTTCTTTTGGCAAAGCCATGGATTACCAGATTCATCCGGGAAAGAATTCAATCAAAATGTAAACTGTATTTTTGAATCTAATGGAAATAAATTTTGGATAGGGACTAATGAAGGCGGCATTTACTTTTTAAATCCATCCAAAAATTCTGTTACTGAAGTTAGGCAAACAAAAACTGCAATATTAATTGTGCACGAAGATTCTCATAGGTTACTTTGGGCTACTACAAGGGAAGGCAGCGGTGGACTAATGTGTTATAATCTGCAGAAAGATACTCTCGTTCGGTTTATTGCTGATGATAAAATTTCCGGAAGCATCAGTGGTAATTATGCATTAACGTTGCTTGAAGACAAGACAGGAAATATGTGGTTTGCTGCAAATGGACTGAACAAGTATGATCATTCAACAGGAAAATTTACTAAATATACTGAGAGAGATGGTTTATCCAGCAACGTTGTTTTCTCTATTCAAGAAGATTATGAAAGCAATCTCTGGCTTAGTACAATGAAAGGTATTTCAAAATTCAATCCGAAAACAGGGCAGTTCAAGAATTATAATAAGTCATATGGTTTTACTGATAACAAATTTTTCCCCGATGCGGGATGCAAAACCAAAAACGGCGAAATTTATTTTGGTGGACCGGGCGGGTTAACGCGATTTCATCCGGACAATATTAAGGATAATCCTTTTATCGCACCTGTTGTTCTAACAACCTTTAGTAAATTCAATGAACCCTTTCCGTTCCGTGATGAAATCAATTTACCTTATACAGAAAATTTCATTTCTTTTGAATTTGCCGCTTTGAGTTTTATAAGTCCTGAAAGAAATCAATATGCTTATAAGATGGAAGGATTGGATAAGGATTGGGTGTATACCGGAACAAGGAGATATGCAACATTTTCTCATCTTGAACCGGGAGAATATATTTTCAGAGTAAAGGGTTCAAACAATGATGGAGTTTGGAATGAAGCAGGAACTTCAATTACAATAATTATTACACCGCCATGGTGGAAAACCTGGTGGTTCACAACATTTTTCTGGGTCACAATTGCAGGCTTAGTCGGTGGTACATTAAGATATGTAGAAAAAAGAAAACTACAGAAAAAAATTGAGCATCTGGAACGGGAACGTGCTCTTGAAAAGGAACGTGTACGCATTTCACAGGACATGCACGATGAAGTGGGCTCGAGTCTTTCAGAGATATCTATACTTAGCGAACTTTTAAAGAGGGATATGGGTAAATCTGAAGAAGCGGAAACACACCTGAAAGATATCTCCGAACGTTCTGCTGAAGTAATTGAAAATATAGGGCAGATCATCTGGGCTATTAATCCCCGCAATGATCCTCTTGATAATCTTGTTGCGCACCTTCGGCTTTATGCTGCAGATTATATTCGAAAGGCGGGTATCAAATACAGTTTTGAAATACCTGATAACATACCTGCTTATCATCTTTCAGCAGAGGTAAGACGAAATGTGTTTCTTGTTGTGAAGGAAGCTTTGCATAATATTGTCAAACACTCTTGTGCGAGTGCAGTGCAAGTTTATGTAAATTTCTTAGAAGACAAAATGAAGATAACCATTAAAGATAATGGGAAAGGATTTTCGATTGATCAAAATTCTGGTAGCGGAAATGGTCTGAGTAATATGCAGGAGCGGATTGAAAATATTGGAGGGACATTTAAAATAGAATCAGAACCGGGGCAGGGAACCGGCATAACTATTACTGTCAATTTTAAAGTATGATGAATTTTTTACTTAATTCTAAGTATTGATTAAAGCAAGACTCAAAGGTAATTTGTTAATATGAATATTAATGTAGCAATTGTTGAAGATAATGATAAAATCCGGGATGGATTATCCTTGCTGATTGATGGCTCTGACGGATTCCACTGCGTAGCAACATATTCAAATGCAGAAGATGCATTGAAATATCTTCCTAATAAGAAACCTGATGTTGTGCTTATGGATATTCAGCTTCCCAAAATGTCCGGAATCGAGTGTGTTGAAAACCTCAAAGAGAAATCTCCCGATCTTCAAATAATGATGCTTACAGTTTATGAAGATAATGAGCAGGTGTTTAAATCTCTTGCTGCAGGGGCAACGGGGTATATTCTTAAGAGAACACCGCCGGCGGAATTGCTGGAAGCAATCCGGGAATTGCATGAAGGTGGTTCTCCTATGTCCGATCAGATTGCCAGAAAAGTTGTTCAAACATTTCAACAGATTGGTAAATCATCTAAAGAGACTGAAAACCTATCGGAACGTGAAACAGAAATCCTATCGTATCTTGCGAAGGGATATCAGGATAAAGAAATCGCAGAGAAGTTCTTTCTCAGTGTTAAAACGATTCGAACACATCTTAGAAATATTTATAAGAAACTGCACGTCCATTCCCGCACGGAAGCTGTGCTGAAATATTTGCGTAAGTAAAAAATCACTTAATCAATCCTTTCCGCATTTTATATTTATACTTCTTTTCAATCTCTTCCCACTTCCATCTGGATTAATTTATAAATGGTTCCGATTTATCAGATTGAAAAATTAAAATGTTGTTTCCTTATGAATGCAGTAACTTGATGTTATTCTGACAGAAAGTTTTCATTTACTGACCGGATTAATCATAAGCCTCTCCCTGTTTAAGAATCTATATGAAAATAAAAATTGCCACGACTTTTAAGTCGTGGAATTAAAATATAATCATAAATAATTGGGGCTTAAGCCCCGGATTAAAAGAATTATCTGTGGCTAAAGCCATGTTTTCTTTTTTTAGTTATCCACGAGCTAAAGCTCGTGGCTATTTAATTCTAATTTTCACACTGCCTCCTTTTAAGAGAGATCAGAGTGAGTTATTTTATTTTGGAAAAATCTCCCGTTACCTAAAACTGATTAGAGCAGTTGCCTTATTCATAATTTTTTATTCAACTTTACTGCAAATTGCTGATTGTGCAGCCTCCCGCTGATTTCTACTTTAGCCACAGAAATTTTCTTTGTAAATCTTTTTGAAAAACTCATTTCATTTTCTATGAGGCCTCTAAAGTGTATTGAGTTTTGATACGAGAATTAACTTAGATCATTTCACTAAATAATTTATAAACATTATTAAAGGAGGTTCGTAATGAACAAGTTATCACACTTTCTGTTGTTAATATTAACTCTATTAACATCTGTGTCTCTTTTTGCCCAGTTGGATTTTTCC
>MHAF01000170.1:3072-7087 GCA_001802865.1 Ignavibacteria bacterium RBG_16_34_14 | reverse complement strand
TGCTTTTACCTGTAAAGTATCTTTTGGAATAGATACTTCCTCGGGTTTCTTCTGCTCACAGCTTGTAAGAACTAATAAAGCTAAGAGAGCGAATGAGAATAATAGAGAATAGACTTTGCTTCGCTCTTTAAATTTTCTATTTAATATATCGAGCATCTCGACTCCTTAAAATTAATTATTAAAAAAATGCAGTATTAAATTATCTGCTGCTAATTGACTACAATACCTAAGCCCTGAACAATGAAAAAATTTAAGCGTTGAAACTAATACAAGCTTCATCAATAAGAACTACCTAATTAGAACCAACTTCCTCGTTGAGACGAAAGATCCGGCTTCCAGACGATAGAAGTATACACCAGAAGAGAGAGTAAGCGTTCCCTTGTTAGTATTAAACGGTACAGCGTATCTGCCTGCTTCTTGGCGCCCGTTAACGAGTGTGGCAACTTCAAGACCAAGTAAATTGTAAACCTTTAGGGTAACCTCAGCAGCCTTCTCAAGACTATATTGAATCCTTGTTGAAGGATTGAATGGATTAGGATAGTTCTGGAAGAGTTCGAATTCTTGAGGCCCTAAATCATTCTTTATGTCTGTTACCCCCGAAGGGCTTGTAATGGCGGTATTGACTGCTAATGTAACTATGGTCTCTGCCAGCGCTCTGCCGTTGAGTTTTACACCGGTATTCATCACAATCTGTTTGTCACACAATATGATTCCCTTCATTTCAGCATCGGTTCCGAGGGTTACTTCTTCACCGGCAACCTGCCAGAAAATGTTGGAAGCCTGTGCGGCACCACTTAGAGTAACAATAGCACCGCTGGCTAAGATTAGTTTCCCCGATATTTGGAAAATCCAAACATCGTTTGCGGCGCCCGAAATAGTGACACCACCAGCAGATACTAAGACATCAGTCCCCCATTTATAGAGCCCATGAGTGAGGGTCTGCCCGGTAAGATCTCCGGCGTACAGTTCAGTATAATCAGGTAATGTCCGTCCAGCAGCGTTATTGTATGCAGTTTTCATGTCGCCTATAGCCGTAGTCATTTTAGCTGGAGTTGGATCACTATAGTTGGAGGCATATATCTTTCCAATAACTAATGATGATATTGAAAATGTATTTGAGGGATCCATTATTAATCCAAATCCAGTCATGGCTTCCGCAGCGATTGGACTAACTCCAATATCCCCAGTAATTAAATCTCCTGCCTGCGCTGTGATTCCTGCTTTTGTTAGAATCACGAAATCGCCAGCTGTTCCCAGATCTACTGGTGCGGGCGACGATTGAGATACAGCAGTGGCGGGCAGCATAAAAGTAACCGTCAGCATCGCTCCGAGAAAGCACTTCCATTTGCTTAAAATATTTATCGGATATTTTGTATTGATTTTCATAAAAACCTCTCTTATAGTTTATTATTTGTTGTGGTGAATAAGTAAGACCTGCTTTGGTCTGTTATGCACCGAAACAATATCGAAAGAAATAAAAGACAGGTAAATAGAGCAAAGGGATGAAAATGGAACTACTTCTTTTGGATGAGTGAATTCTTAATTTTCTCAGATTTAGTATAAAGAATTAATATTGAGTAAAAATTTTAAATTACAATTTTCCATTTCTGATTTTCAAATATTCGTTTCCCGGAATTCTATTAGTTTTTAATTTTTAACTCACGTTACGCAAGGTAATGATGAAAATTCGCAAACAAACCCAGTTCCTTTGATTTTTAGTATCCGGGGTGTTAGGAACTGGGTTTGTATTCTTAACTATTGTATAAAGTGCATTAATATTTTAAAATCCCCACAGCAGCCAACTATCTTTTGCCTCTTCAATGAGTTCATTTAACTTGATTGAACCTTGTTTCAAATTCATAAAAGTAGAATCAATATTTTGTGCCGACGATGGATCCATTAACAATCTTCCAATTGTTCCTCTTCCCGATTCTATACTGCTTGAAATTTTAGCCAAATCATTTGTGATGTTAGATGTATTATCAATGGTTGTTTTTAATGATGTCAGAATCTCGTCCAGCTCATCTGCTTTATCCATAAATGCCCTAAATCCAACTGAACCTTCCTTTAAATTAATAATGGTAGATTGGATATTTTGTCTCCACGATGAGTCCATCATCAGTCTTCCAATGGTTCCTTTTCCAGATTCTATATTAGTTGCAATTTTAGCCAAATCACCTGTTATATCAGATGTATTATCAATAGTTGTTTTTAATGATTTCAGAATTTCATCTATTTCAATCGGTTGAGCTGTAGCGATAGTATCGTTTTCTTCAATTATTTTTTTCCCGCCTGTCCCTGGATTGATAATTAAAACCTTATTCCCCATAAGCCCTTCCGAGCCGATACTTGCAACCGCGTCTTTCCTTATAAACTTACGGGTGCTTTCATCAACAAGTATAACTACTCTGACTGAAGTATCACTAATTATACTGACGTTATCTATAGTTCCTACATTTATTCCGGATAGTCTTACATTATTTCCTGCCTGAAGTCCGCCAACATCTCTGAATACTCCGCTGAGACGAAAAGTGCTTCTGAATAATTGCTGTTTCTCGCCGATAAAATATATTGCTAAGATGAATACTGTTATTCCAAGTGAAATAAATATTCCAAGTTTCATTTTATTAATTGCATTTTTTTTCATTTTCTTTGCTCCTACGTAATAACAAGTGCATTATTCAAAAAAAGATCTTATCCATGGGTCTGTGGATTTCTCAAGGTCGTTATATGTTCCTTCTGCTGCGCAAACGCCATCATTGAGCACAATGATTCGATTTGCTGTCATCCTTGTACATTCAATATCGTGTGTAATAATGATGGAAGTAGTATCATATTTTTTTTGCACTACCAGAATGAGGTTGCTTATTTCTTTTGATGTTATTGGATCCAGTCCAGTTGTAGGTTCATCATAAAGCATTATCTCAGGTTTTAAAATCAGTGTTCTAGCTAAACCTAAGCGCTTACGCATACCCCCGGAAAGTTCTGAAGGCGTTTTATCAATTGCTTCATCAAGTCCTACATCGTGCAAGGCTTCTTTTACCAGCAATTCTAATTTTCCTTTTGGTAGTGATCGTAATTTTTTTCTTAGCGGGAATTCAAGATTTTCTCTGACTGTCATTGAATCATAAAGAGCGCCGCTTTGAAAAAGAAAACCGATTTTTTTTTGTATTTCAATCAGATCCTTATCCTTTAGTTCAGAAATATTTTGCCCAAGAATAAAAAGTTTACCGTCATCAATTTCAACCAATCCAACTATACATTTAATAAGTACTGATTTCCCTGTTCCTGATTGTCCGAGTACAGCAAGGTTTTCTCCTTTATTAATAACCAAATTAATATCCCGCAACACGTGATTATTTCCGAATGATTTCTTAAGATGTTCCATCTCAATCACAACATTATCGTTCTGCTTATTATCAGTTTCAGTTTTTGCTGCTATATCGGTTGTATTCTCCGGCATTTTTCTAACTACTTTATTTAGTTTTGAAGCACACTTGTAATTTGCACTGCTATCATATCTATTATAAAAACTATTAAAGATGCTAGTACAACGGCTGAATTTGCTGCTTTCCCGACTCCTTCAGTACCTTTATTTGAATTATATCCTTTATAACTTCCTATGAGCCCGATTGCAAATCCAAAGAAAAAAGTTTTGATGACAGCCGGGATCAGATCTTGGAAATCAAGACTTTGAAATATCTGAGAAAAAAATAAGTAAGAACTTACATTTCCTTTTATGTTAACGCCTACTAATGATCCTAATAAACCAACACCGTCAGAAAAAATTACCAATATAGGAAGCATTAATGTTGCAGAGAGAACTCTTGTAACAACAAGATATTTAAATGGATTAGTGTCTGATACCTGCATCGCATCAATTTGTTCGGTAACATTCATTGAAGCCAGCTCTGCCCCAATCCCCGATCCAACTTTTCCGGCAAAGATTAACGCAGTTATGACAGGTCCTATTTCACGGATAATTGAAACTGCTACCATTGCAGGCAGCAATGAT
>MHAF01000170.1:332-2974 GCA_001802865.1 Ignavibacteria bacterium RBG_16_34_14 | reverse complement strand
CATTAAACTCATACGGAGGTTTAATTGCTTCTTTAAAGAAGCGTAAAGTAAAAATTGTAACTGAGGATACTTCTAAAAAGAATTTTTTAAATACAGAATCAGAAATAGTTCCTGAAAATGTTTCCGGGATGATTTCTACTTCGTAGTGTTGATCTTGTGACTGCTGCAAATTTATTTTTCCATTTTAGTGATGTCTTTAAATAACTAAAATTATCCATCTTGTCGGTTCTTGTTTTCTAATAAACCGTTTTTATTCCGTTCCTCAACTCATTTGTTGATTGAAGAACCCTTGATTCGACTTTTCATTTTTCTTCTCTCTTTTAGCCGCCTTTTTTTCTTTCATAGTTTTTGTTGGTTTTTTCTTCGAACTCTTTTTACTGTCTTGACCTTTGCTCATGTTTTTTTTCCTTTATTGTTTTTCCTTTGGGCATAGCCATCCATCCTGGGGGACTTTGCCCGCCTCCGACGGATTATCCGCGGTGGCGGATTTTTAGTTGCGCTTTAGCGCACTATGTTCTATAAAACCTAACCCAACAACAGACGCTCTGTATTAAATAGATCGCCAATGATGTTCCTCACCAGCTGAGATAATTTAAGTACTAATGTCGGGAGGGCAAGAATTTGAGTATTACGAGCGAACTATGGATTCTTCAAAATGTCAATCACTTCTATTTATACTGGTTTTTTTATGAATGTATCTGCCTTTCGGCTCTTTGCCATTTTTTTCTGATCTTGTCCGAACCTTTCGGTTTTTGCTTTTTCCATTTCGATAAGCTTACGCGTTTCTGATTCATCTGCCTTAAATTCGGATTTCAAAACTACTATCTGAGCTTCTGTTGCCGCACGTTTAAGTTCTAGCCCAAATTGCTTGCGTTCAATTTCTTGTTGACGCAATAATTGTTCTGCATCGTTTTTCGCTTCTTGTGATAATCGAGCCGAGCCCGTCAATACGCCTTCCGGACCAACATATACATCAAGCAGTTCAATTCCGTGGTCGGTCAGTATGAACTCACGGATCTGATTGGAGTGCGCCATACCGCGCGATTTAAGCACATACAATCCTCTGTTACGTTCACCTCCCATTTCAATATTACGTAGAAGCAACCATGTATCCATCAAGGATGAGATGTAAACATCGGTAATTTCCATATTATCACCGGCGGAAGTAAGACTTGTGAAGAATGCAGTGATCCGCTTCATCTTCAAAAAATCTACAAGGCGCAGTAACATTGTTTTGACTTCAGTATGGTTCTGTCCTATCACGAATGCATTAATAGGGTCGAGAATAACAACGTTAGGTTCAAATTTATTAATCAATTTGATACTCGTCGTCAGGTGAGTTTCCAAGCCATAGTGTGTCGGACGTGTTGCCTGAAACTGAAGCAACCCTTTTTTTACCCACGGCTCTAAATTTATTCCAATTGAACACATATTGCGCACAAGCTGACTAGGAGATTCTTCGAAAGTAAAAAAGAGAACGCGTTCTTTCCTCTTGCATACCGCTTCAACAAATTGCGCGGCAATGCTCGTCTTGCCGGTACCGGCGGTACCTGAAACAAGCACTGTACTGCCGCGAAAGTAACCTTTACCGGAGAGCATTGTGTCAAGACGCGGAATACCGGTGGAAATTCTCTCGTGGGATGAAGAGTAATTCAGTCCCAGGGAAGTGACAGGCAGAAAAGAAAAGCCATCTTCATCAATAAGGAAAGGATACTCGTTCGTACCGTGCGTTGAACCGCGATATTTGACAATACGCAGCCGTCGTATGGATGATTGATCGTTCACGCGATGATCGAGCAGAATGACACAATCGGAAACGTACTCTTCTAAACCTTGACGCGTTAAGGTACCTTCGCCTCGCTCTGCAGTAATTATTGTTGTTATGCCTTTCCTTTTCAGCCAGCGCAATAACCGGCGCAGTTCAACACGCAGTATAAGAGGATTTGGCAACCCTGAAAAGAGTGATTCTATGGTATCCAGCACAACACGCTTAGCACCGATGCTCTCAATTGCGTGATGGATCCTGATAAACAAACCTTCCAAATCGTATTCACCGCTTTGTTCGATTTCACCCCGTTCAATGTGAATGTGCTCAAGCCAAATCTTTTTGCGCTCTACAAGACTGTTCAAATCGAATCCCAATGAAGCAACATTTGCTACGAGTTCTTTCTCTGTTTCCTCGAACGAAATAAATACTCCAGGTTCATTGTAAAGCGTTGCACCGCGAACGAGAAACTCCATCGTAAATAGGGTCTTTCCACAACCCGCACCTCCGCATATAAGCGTCGGTCTCCCTTTCGGCAATCCTCCGCCTGTGATTTCGTCCAACCCTTGAATACTTGTGGGGGATTTGGGAAGGGTCTTTCGCTGAAATTTTAATATATTTTTTTTCATAAGATTTATCTCTAGAAATGTTATTACTATTCTTTCAATTAATTTTTCTATAATGATTAAAATCTGCCGTAACTAATTTCGTTTACCATAAATATCTATCCGCAACAAAGTAGTAAAACCTCGCAGAAAAGATTTTTGTGTTTGTCTCTATACTTTAATGAATTATAAAAAAATCTATAAAATAAAAATATAGTCCAAAAGGATGAAAAAGGAACTACATCTTGTGAGAGTGTAAATAATCAGGTTCA
>MHAF01000170.1:0-228 GCA_001802865.1 Ignavibacteria bacterium RBG_16_34_14 | reverse complement strand
AATGTTATGAATATGACTCTTAACGGTATAAGTTGATATGCGAATTTTCTGACCGATCTCTTTGTTACTCATACCATCACTCAGTAGTTCGATAACCTCCCGTTCCCGCTTTGTCATCTGGACTGCTTTCTTCAGTTCGGATTTACCTTCTCTTACCGCGTGATCAACAATCTGGGAAAAAAGAGAATCAATTAAAAGAGGCGGAAGAACAGTTGCTCCTTCATTTAC
>MHAF01000169.1 GCA_001802865.1 Ignavibacteria bacterium RBG_16_34_14 | reverse complement strand
AGAAATTCTAAATAGATCGCATCTGGCTGTTTTTCTTTCGACATACCAGAATTCTAAACCATCAAATGCAAGACCCTGTGATTCACGTAATGTTGGATAATTGGACTCTGTTACAGTGTCAACCAGGTTTCCATTATCATCTACAGCATAAAAAATACCTTGCCCTGTAGAACTGGAAGATGATGAAATCCAATATTTAGAATTTTCATATACCAAGCCATATGCTGAATTCCAATATGTACCAGTTGGAAGATCAACGATATCAACTAATGTTTGCGAATAAGTATAACAACTAAATAAAAGAGGAAATAAAACATATAGCTTTTTCACAGTTTGTCACCGTAGTTTTTTTAAATAATTATAATTTAATTTTTAGGATGGGTTTTACACCAGGATTTTATATAATCTGCAATCTTTGTTGTTGCAGCACCTGGGGTAAATAATTCCCCTACTCCTATTTTTTTAAGTTCTTTTATATCTTCATCGGGGATTATCCCTCCTCCTGTTAAAAGAACATTATTTAAACCTTTTTCTTTCATTAGATTTAAAATCTTTGGAAAGATAGTCATATGAGCTCCGGATAATACGCTTATCCCTATAACATCAACATCCTCCTGAAGTGCGGCTTCAACTATCATCTCAGGTGTCTGGCGGAGACCAGTATAAATAATCTCCATACCTGAATCACGTAATGCAGCTGCAATAACTTTTGCACCTCTGTCATGTCCATCAAGGCCAGCTTTTGCAACAAGTACTCTTATTTTTTTATCCATAAAAGGAATCCTTTTGCTTATTTAATTCACTTCTGATTTTGTCTGCAAATTCTTTTATTGCCCCATCTGAATATCTTTTAAAATCAGGTTTAAATCTGAAGTCATTTAAATAGCGTGGGATAATATGAAAATGGAAATGGAAGATTGTCTGACCTGCTGCCTTGCCGCTATTCAAAATAAGATTAAAACCATCTGCGTTAACGCTTTTTATAACTGCTGAAGCAACAAACTGCATTCCTTTCATAAGGTAGTTTAACTCATTGGGAGGAATAGAAAGAAAATTATCAAAATGTTTTTTTGTTATAACAAGAGTATGACCATAGTTTACAGGCCTTATATCCAGAAAGGAAATTATATTTTCATCTTGGTAGAGGATCTCGGCTTCAGATCTCCCCTCAATAATATCACAAAAGATGCAATCCATACCGCAAAATAAGGTTAAAAATCTTTTTTAGCAAAAGTAGAAAGTTTAGAAGTTCTCGACGCTTTAACGTCTGCTAATCGCAAAAGTTAGCGTTTCTCTTTAGCTAAAATATATTTCTGATAAAATTTCCTTGCTTTTTCAAGATCATCCGGTGAATCAACAGATAAAGTATCAAATTCAGTTGTTACAATTTTTATCTTAAAACCATTCTCAAGCATTCTTAGCTGCTCAAGTTTTTCAGTTTTTTCTAAGTCAGTCGGCTGCAGTTTTGTAAATTTTAACAAATAATCTCTTCTGAAAACATAAAGACCAATATGTTTATAGATTTCTGAAAGCTGAATTTTCTCGCTGTTTGTTTTTGCATCTCTTACAAAAGGAATCGGCGACCGTGAGAAATACATTGCAAAATTATTGTAATCAAAAACAACCTTAACCACTGAAGGAGATCTCAACTCTTCAATTGCTTCAATTCTTTTAGCAAGAGTAGAAACATTCACGCTTTTATCAAACAATAAAGGTTCAATTGCCTGGTCAATCATTGTACTTTTAATAAAAGGTTCATCTCCCTGGATGTTTACAATAATTTCCGCCTCAGGAAGATTATTTGTTACATAAGCTACTCTGTCAGAACCGGATTGAAGATTTTTGGGTGTCATCATAATTTTAGCACCAAAATCCTCAGCTACCTTTGCAACTTTACTATCATCAACAGCAATAATTACTTCATTAAGAAGATTAGATTTTTTTGCGCTCTCATAAGTATGCTGAATCATCGGTTTTCCACCAATATCGGCAAGTACTTTACCAAATAATCGGGAAGATGCAAAACGAGCAGGAATTATACCCACAACCACGAAGAACTCCTTCTTATAGGGTATAGGGTATAATGGTATAAAGGTATAAGGGGAAACAAGTTTTTTGTCATTTGGAATTTCACGAGTGAAATCCTTTGGAGGAGACGGAAGTGGATTCTATTACTTTGGGTACTTTGAAAAATTCATTTTCACTATCAGGTGCATTCTTGAGTGCTTCTTCCCTGCTGATAGAAGGTTTTAATTTATCTTCCCTGAAAATATTATTACCTTCAATCGGGTGAGATAAAGGTTCAACATTTTCTGTATCAAGTTCATTCAACTTCTCAACATACGCAAGTATCTGGTTAAGCTGATGAGTAAAACTTTCCAATTCTTCATTAGAGAATTTAAGTCTTGCAAGTTCAGCAATATGTTCAACTTCTTTAAGAGTTACCAATAGCTAATTCCTTCTTATAATTTCCTTCTATAATATCCCTTACTTTCTCCATAAGTTCAAGTTCTTCTTTCCTGCTGCTGATTTTATCTGTTATAATTGGCTTGCCAAAATTAAGCTTAACAATTCCTGGATTTATTCTGAGAGGCTTTTTTTGAAAAAGATTTTTTGTTCCGGAAATTGTAACAGGAATAATCGGAAAGCCAACTTTTGCAGCAAGGTGAAATGCACCTCTTTTAAAAGGAAGCATCTCTATTGTTTTGCTTCTGGTCCCCTCCGGGAAAAGCAGTACTGATATTTTTTTATTAACAAGCATCTTCTTTGCATTTTCAATGCTCTTCATTGCCTTTTCAGGATTTTGCCGATCAATTATTATATGAGGTCCAAGCACCATCTGCCAGCCAAATATTGGAACTCTTGCAATTTCTTTTTTAAACACAAAGCTGAAATCGTTTGGTACATATCGTTGCAGCACTGGAATATCAAAAAGACTAAGATGGTTTGAGACAAATACATAAGGAGTTTTAGGGATTACGTTTTCCTTTCCTGTTATTTTCACTTTTATTCCGGATATTGCAAGAACAGGTGCGGAAAAAATTTTTGTAAGAATAAAATATGCTTTATGACTTCTATCTAATAGTCCGCAAAGCAATGCTAATGTTGATGATATTGTGGTATGGATTAAGAGCAATAATAGCTTAAGGTAAGTCAATTATTTCCCTCAAAATTATGTTCATCAGGAAGTGATAAATCCAATTTAAGGATAAAATTCTTTAAAGCATTTATTCTATTTTTTATTGATGGATGACTGTAGAAAAACCACTCAATAAAAGGATGAGGATCTTTATCTGCAAGATTCTGCTCAGTTAGTTTTTTAAGAGTTGAAATATAAGGACCCGGTTTACTTGTTGCAGTTACTGCATATTCATCTGCTTCATATTCAAATTTTCTGGAAAGAATATTGCCGAAAGGACTTTGTACTAAACCTATTACTGCACCCCACAAAGATAAAATTGGTAACGCAGCTATTTCTTTAATTGATTTAAATCCAAAAACTCCTATTGTATTCTCATACAGAAAAGCAATTAAGAATAAAGTTAGAAAACTTGTTACTGTTCCAATAATAATATTTTTAATAATGTGTTTCTTTCTGTAATGCCCCATCTCATGGG
This sequence comes from Ignavibacteria bacterium RBG_16_34_14, assembly GCA_001802865.1. Classification (GTDB taxonomy): domain Bacteria; phylum Bacteroidota; class Ignavibacteria; order Ignavibacteriales; family Ignavibacteriaceae; genus RBG-16-34-14. The sequence continues at coordinate 1,693 of MHAF01000169.1, read as the reverse complement.
CAATTACAGTTTCAATTTCATCCTCAGTATAATTTTCAAGCAAGGTGTCTCCAAGAAGAATTCTTTTTGATTTGCCAAGCCCTGTAAAAGCTGCATTTGCTTTTTTAGTATTCTTGCTCATATTGAATTTATAAACATTCTGAACTTTAATGCCCGCATCTTTGGCAAGTCTTTCTATTCGTGATTTTAATTCTTCGTTATCAATCGGAGTAATTTTATAGAAGATAGGAAAGATAAGAATCGGAGCTATTCTTCCAAGTACAACAGAAATAACAAACAAACCAATTGCGAGCGGCAGCCACCAAAGGGAACCGAATTCATTCAGCAAATAAAAGAAAAAAATCAAAATAGGTACACCAATTACAACAGAAACAGCTAATCCTTTTAAGTGTTCAATTATATATTTAAGAAAAGTTTGGTTGGAGAGATTATACTTGTGCTCAAGATAAAACTCAGTATAATAATTTACAGGAGCGAAAAATATCGAGGTTGCGATTCCAATTACAAACACAAAAGTTAAGAACAGAAGATAAGAGTTTGAGAAGTACTCTGATAAATAATTTACCAGAAATGAACTATATCCTAAAGCAACAAAAAGAAAAATCAGTATAAAGGAAATAATTCCTTTACTAATTCCTATCGCAAGCTTAATGTTGTTATATTTTTTATAATCTCTGTTTTCCATATAAGTAAATTAAAAGATGAATACTTTAAAATAAAAAACTCCCGGCAAAACCGGGAGTAATTTTTTCAGGCAATACGCTTTTTATTCAGATTTTTTCTTAACAATGGATTTGCCATCTTCACTCAGTTTCGATATATATTTTTCAGGATCTTTCTTGAATTTTTTAAGACAGTTGTTGCAGCAGAATGCATAAGTTTTATCCTTATAAGTATAAGTAATTTCAGGATCCACATCTTCTGTTGAAACAGGACATACAGTATTAAATGCTTTAGTGCTGTCTATTGTTGTCTCATCATTACTCTTTTGTTCAACAGTCTGAGTTTCTTTTTTCTCATCCTTTGATTCTTCCTGTGCAAGAGAACTAAATGAAAAGCTCGCACCTAAAAATAGTATTATTATTAAAAAAAGAAGATTCTTCATCGCATTACCTTTCTGTTATATGATTGATATAAAACTCAAATTCCAAACACCAAACAAAATCCCAAATAAATAACAATTTCTAAATTCCAAACTGGTCTCTTTGATTATTGTATTTTGGAAATTATTTGTTAATTATCATTTGTTATTTGGTTATTATATAACTAAAAATTTCATTTACTATAAAATATTAAATAACTTTTGTATTACTTTCTTGTATCCAGCCAACTTTACCATCTTCCAATCTGATTTTTATCCATTTATCAACTTTATCCTCCAATTTAACCTTCAGTCCTTCATGAATTATAAATGCATCATTGCTTCCTGAATCAGGAGAAAGTTTAACATTAACTGTATTTTCTACAACAACACCATTTTTAATATTTAGTTCCTTATTAAGCTTAATTACTAAAAGAGTGCTGCTTAAAATTAATAAGATAAAACCTGCGAACCCAGATATTAAAACAACCTTCTGCTGGAAAGTATTTCTTACATAAAAATAAAAAGCGATAGAAAGAATTAAAAGGAGATAAAAAATGTATGAAATTATTGTCCACCCGGAAGCAGTGAATAGTGCAAGCAATCCTTCCC
>MHAF01000168.1 GCA_001802865.1 Ignavibacteria bacterium RBG_16_34_14 | reverse complement strand
AGGGAGACAATGAAGACACACTACTGTTAAAAAGAATTCATTGGAGAATGTGTGTTGGTAACTTCTCTTTCCTTACGCTCTTTATTCCTATTTATTATTTTCTAGGTGTTAATTATTGGACAATACTGGCTATTGTATATGTAGTTTTTAATTTAATAAATCTAATAATTTTTTATCTTGTGCGCAGAGGAGTAGAATGGTTTGCCCTCAGTACTCAATTATTTCATGTGTTCTTTTCTTTTGTAAGTGTACTTCTTTGTGGAGGGATATTATATTCCGGCGGAGCGGTTTTTATCGGAATAGTTGGGCCTTTTTATGCTTTAATATTTCCAAATAGAAAAAGAGCCATTGTTATTTTAGTTCTATATTTGATTACCGTGATTATAGAAGCTTTACTTCAACCATATCTTACTCCTTATCCTCCAATTACACCTCTAATCAATATTGTCTTTTTTGTTGCACAATTCTCTGTAGTTATAATGGTGTTCTTCTTTATGCTGAGCTATTATGCAAATCAAAGCATTATACTGAAACAGGCTGAAGCTACGCGGTTACGGGAACTTGATGCGGTGAAGACAAATATTTACACCAATATTACGCATGAATTCAGAACCCCTTTATCAATCATTATCGGTCTGGCAGAACAATTAACAGACAATCCTAAAATAAAATTAGATGAAGGACTGCAAATCATAAAGCGTAATGGAAAAAGTTTATTGCGTCTTATCAGCCAGATGCTAGATTTATCTAAGCTCGAAGCAAAGGCAATGCCTGCCAATTTATTTCAGGGTGATATAATAGGCTATCTAAAATATATTATAGAATCATTTGAATCGTTAGCTCAGAGTAAAAAAATCAATTTAAATTTTACAACGGAAATTGATCAGTTAATTATGGACTTCGATACTGAGAAGATGATGCAGATTGTATCGAACCTATTATCAAATAGTATAAAATTTACACCTGAGGGTGGTGATATCTATTTGCTAATAAGTAAAGAAATCAGCAACAAAACGGATCAACTGAATATTAAGGTGAGGGATACTGGCATAGGCATTCCAGCAGATAAATTACCAAATATATTCGACCGGTTTTATAAAGTGGATATTGATTCAACAATTAAAGCTGGGGGAACAGGTATTGGATTAGCATTAACAAAAGAACTTGTAACACTATTAAATGGAAAAATAAATGTAGAAAGTGAACTGTCAAAAGGAACTGAGATAACAATTACTTTACCTATTACAAATAAATCCAAATTAAAACATGATACTGATCTGACCCATCTTCTACCAGATATTTCAACTTTCATCCCCGAAACTAACAGAGAATCTATTAAACAAGAGGAGGATACTGAGATCATAAAAGATTTACCAATACTTTTAATAGTTGAGGATAATCTTGATGTTATCCGGTATCTTAAATCGCTTTTAGTCACAAGTTATAATGTTTATACCGCAATGAACGGACGGGAAGGATTGGATAAGGCACTGGAGTTAATACCGGATATTGTTATCAGCGATGTAATGATGCCGGAGATGGATGGATTTAAACTGTGCGAAAAATTAAAAACAGACGAACGTACAAGTCATATCCCGGTTATTCTTCTTACAGCCAGATCTTCTGATATGAGTAAACTGGAAGGGCTGGAAACAGGGGCAGATGATTACCTTATAAAACCTGTTAATGCAAAAGAATTATTGATTCGTATAATAAATTTGATTGAACAACGTCGCAGACTCCGTGAACGTTTCAGCAAGGATGTAACATTATCTCCAAAAGATATTGCCGTAACTTCCGCAGACCAACGATTTTTAGAGAAAGCAATAGAAATTGTTGAGAAGGAAATGAAAGAGCCCGATTTTAGTGTTGAACAATTCAGCAAAGAAGTGGGCATGAGCACTTCGCAGCTTTACCGTAAGATTCATGCACTTACAAACCAAACTCCAGTGGAATTTATTCGTACATTTCGGTTGAAACGTGCTGCAAGTCTTTTAAATCAAAAATTTGGTAATGTGGCAGAAATTGCCTTTGAAGTCGGTTTCAATAATCTATCCTATTTTGCCAAATGTTTTCGTGAACTATTTGGCAAGTCTCCCTCTGAATACTCCAAACCGGATTCCTAAAAGCAATTTTACTTTACATTTTTGCCAATCTTAATAATTTATCTTTCATCACTAATATTTTGCTGCAAAAATTCATTTTTCCTGCCTATGCAAGATTTAAGTTATTATCTGCGTGATATCTGTTAGACTTGGCGTCCTCTATTTCATACTTTTTCTTCCAGCTTTAATTCAATTCCTAACGTATTGTTTTAATATCCTTTGATACGCAATGCGTCAGGAGGAACCAAAAATAATTAAATACAAGGAGTAAGAATTATGTTACAAAAAAAGAACTTTTTGCAGACTTCCCTTAAGGGTATGTTAATAATACTTTGTGCACAGTGTTTCACTTCAATCAGTCTTGCACAAGGGTGGTGGGAAACTAAATCCCCAATGCCAACGGCAAGAGGTTATTTATCCACTTGTGAAGTTAATGGGAAGATTTATGCTATAGGCGGTGCAATTGACGTTACGAATACTTCCTCAGACGTTGAAGAGTATGATCCTGCAACTAACATTTGGACGACAAAACCCAGCCTACCGGAGCCGAGGATGGGACAAGCAGCAGGCATTGTTAATGGAAAAATTTATATCTTCGGTGGTGCAATATCTGTACTTGGAGCAATTTGTTCCGATGTATATAGTTATGATCCATCGATAGATACCTGTTGGAATATCGAAGCTCATATGGATTCAGCAAGGGGATATTTTTCCGCCAGTGTTGTAAATGGAAAGATATATTTGATCGGAGGCACAAATATTCCTAATGCTAATGGTTTAAATATCGTGGAAGAATATGATCCCACGACTGGTTTCTATACCAGGAAGGCGTCTATGCCTACAGCTAGAAGTTTATTCACTACCGCAGTAGTAAACGATAAAATTTATGCCATAGGAGGAGCGGAGACCAAGTATGGACCCGTTCTTAATAAGGTAGAAGAGTACGATCCTTTTACAAATATCTGGACTACAAAAACCGGTATGAATACTTTACGAGGCTGGCTTGCAGCTAGTGTGCTGGACGGGAAGATTTATGTCATTGGAGGTGCTTCAGATACAAATACAAACCCGAACATCGAGAGTGTGGAGGTCTATGATCCGCAGACTGATACATGGACAGTAATTGACTCAATGCTAACACCAAGACGGACACACTCCACCACTGTAGTTGATGATACGATTTATGCTTTAGGTGGAATAACCGGCGGATGGGGTAATCAAGGGCAGGTTTCAGATAAAGTGGAAGCATATCATCCGCAATCTACAACCTCTATTGGAAGTGATGAGGTTGAAAACCCATCCGTTTTTTTATTATATCAAAATTACCCCAACCCATTTAACTCAACTACAACAATAAAATACTCAGTTCCACTATCTTCCAATGTACTAATTAAACTATATGATATAGTTGGCAACGAAATAGAAACATTAATCAACGAAGAAAAACCTGCAGGCACTTATAAATTAAATTGGCGCGTAGCAAATCTTCCAAGCGGAGTTTATTTCTACAAAATTCAAACTGGAACTTTTATTGATACGAAGAAGATGATTCTCCTTCGCTAATCCGCCACGACGGATCGGCGGACAGGTTTTGTTGAAGTTACAATTATATTTTCTGGCTGGGATTTACTTCCCAGCCATCATTTTAACACAGCATTGATAGCTATAAGTGCATTCATCGTTCAAAAAATAGGTTCGGATTGAGTCCAGTTTGCGGAGTCAATTCAAATCTCAAAACCATAAAAATTCTTTCTGATACTCAACCTAATCGCTATATTTGATCCATCCATTTAATAAAATTAATTCTGCATAAATGTACGACTTCATCTTCAAGCCCTTCACAGAAATGACCGAGGAAGATTATCGAACGGTCGGTTTCAAATCAGGTTTAGAAATTCATCAGCAGCTTTACACAGAGAAAAAACTTTTTTGTCATTGTCCTGCTGGAATTTACAGTAAGCAGTACGATGCTGAAATACTTCGTCACATGCGTCCAACACTTTCCGAAATGGGAGTTTATGACGGAACCGCACTGATGGAATTCAAAACGAAGAAGGAAATTATTTACCGCATCAACAGGAATACAGTTTGTACTTATGAAATGGATGATACTCCGCCGTTCTTAATAAATGAAGATGCATTAGATATCGCGCTTGGTATCGGTATGCTTTACAACTGCAATATTGTGGATGAGCTTCACATTGCTCGTAAACAATATCTGGATGGAAGCATTCCCACTGGATTTCAGCGCACAGCAATTTACGGTGTGGATGGCTGGATTCCTTACAAGGATAGAAAAGTAAAAATAGTTCAGATGTCGATTGAGGAAGATTCCTGCCGCGAAGTTTTGGATGTTGGTCATGATAGATATTATAATACTGATCGTCTTGGAATGCCATTGATTGAAACAGTAACTGAACCAGCAATGCGAACACCATTCGAGGTGGCTGAGGTTGGTCATCTTTGCAGCAGCTTAGTGAGAAGCACACATAAAGTGAGAAGGGGAATCGGCGTTGCTCGACAAGATGTGAATGTCAGTGTCACAGGTGGAACAAGGGTTGAAATAAAGGGTGTTCCTCGAATACCTATGATTCCATTACTTACGTACACTGAAGCGATGAGGCAATGGAGTTTGTTACGGCTCCGAGAAGAATTAAAAAGAAGAGGAATCACGCAAGAATCTTTCAAAGCTGAATCATCCGACATAACAAACTTGCTGAAGAAAATATCTTATGCTCCTTTGATAAATGCAATCATCAGTAACTTCAAAATAAAATGTGTGATACTGAAAGGATTTAACGGATTACTTCATTGGCAAACGCAGACCAATACTTTCTTTTCTAAAGAGATATCCGACAGAGTTCGGGTGATTGCATGCTTGACAACCATTCCAAATATCATACACTCGGATAGTAAAAGCGATACAATAACTTCTTCAGAGTGGCAAAAAGTTAGCAAGGCAGTAAATGCTTCAAATGATGATACAATGGTAATAGTTTGGGGAAGTGAAGAAGATACAACAACTGCTGTGAAGGAAATAATTATTCGCGTGCACGAAGCAACAATCGGAATTCCTTCAGAGACAAGACAAGCATTAAGTGATGGTACAAATGGTTTTGAGAGGATTCTTCCCGGGGCAGATAGGATGTATCCCGACACAGATCTTCCGCCTAAAAAAGTTGATAAAGAAAGATTAGATAAGATTAAGCTATGGATTCCTGAACAATTCTGGAAGAGGCAGAAATGGTATCACGAACTTGGTATTCCGCCGGATACAGTTGAAGAGTTGTCAATTTCAAAATATGCAGAACTCTTTAAGAAAGCTGTGATTGAATGGAAGATAAATCCCACAACTGCTGCCGTAGTTTTGATTCAATATCCAAAGCGGTTGAAGAAGAATGGTTGTATGATTGAATTGATGAATGAAGAAATGTTTGAGAAAGTTTTGAAATCTTATGCTGACGGAAGGATCCCACAAGATGCTTTGTTAAAAGTTCTAAGAACCGTTGCCGAACTTGGTGTCTTTACTAAAGAAGTCATTCAATCCCAATTAAGCGAACAAGAACTTGAGAAAGAAATTGCCAGAGTAAAGGATAAGGTGAGCACACTAAAGATAAAACGAAAGGAAAATTATCCTGAAATTCTGATGGGCAAGCTGATGGAAAAAGTTCGAGGAAGGATTGATGCAAAGATTGTTGCAAAGAAAGTTGGATTTTTAGGGAAGGTGAAATTCAATGGCTAATAATGAAGACTTCAAAGGATATCGCGGTATCGCGCTAAATACTTTACAAAAATTTAGTTCACCAATTTGGAGTGATGTTGAAATCCTCACCGGTGATGGAAGCTTTAAGGGATTAATTCTTCCACGTTCCGAAACAGCAGATGAATTTCATATTGTTCTTAAACTTCCGATTGGGTACAACATCGGCATAGCTGCTGAGAAAATTAAGGATGTAAAAATTTTTGGGAGAAGGGAAGCGAAGTATAAAATTCCGGAAAAAGAATTTCCTTTTGATCCTAAAAAACCTAAAGTAAAATTACTCGGAACGGGTGGCACAATTGCATCTCGACTTGACTATCGAACCGGCGCTGTTATTCCTGCATTTTCTCCTGGTGAACTTTACGGTTCAGTTCCTGAACTTGCTGACATTTGTAATCTTGAAACTGAAAAACTTTACGGTGTCTTCAGCGAGAATATGGGACCAGATCAATGGAAAGGATTAGCCGAAGCAGTTGGAAGAGAAATTCAAAAAGGTGTAAAGGGAATTGTAATAGGACATGGAACCGATACGATGCATCACACTGCGGCAATACTATCTTTCATGGTTCAAGATTCTCCAATTCCAATTGTAATGGTTGGTTCACAGCGTTCAAGCGATCGTCCTTCTTCTGATGCGGCACTGAATCTTATTCACTCAGTTACAACAGCGGCAATAAGTGATATAGCCGAGGTGATGGTTTGTATGTTTGGTCCAACTTCCGATTTGTATGGACTTCTTCATCGTGGAACTCGCGTAAGAAAAATGCATTCAAGTTACCGTTCAACTTTCAGAACTATTGGTGATATTCCAATTGCAACTGTTAGCCGAGAAAAAGTGACTCCTATCAGAAATGATTATAAACGAAGAAGAAGTGATAATGAAGTAAAAGTGAATGCAGTTTTTGATGATAGAGTTGCTATTGTTTACTATTACCCAAATATGAAACCTGATATGATTGATTCGTTAATTGATAATAGTTATAAGGGAATTATTATTGCTGGAACTGGTCTAGGGCATGTAAACAAACCATTGTATCCGGCATTAAAACGAGCACAAGAGAACGGTGTTGCGGTTTATATGACTGTTCAAACTCTGTGGGGATATGTGCAGATGTATGTTTACGATACCGGCAGAGATATGATGGAACTTGGTGTAATTCCTGCCGCGAACATGCTTCCAGAAGTTGCATATGTAAAACTCGGCTGGGCTTTGGGACAAACAGATGATCTTCAAAAAGTGAAGGAGATTATGCTAACTCCAATTGCAGGAGAAATAACGGAACGCGAACCAAGCAATGGTTATTTAATTTATCAAGGCGGCTTACCGGAAGTTGAGGAGTTTATAAGCAAGTTTAGGAAGTAATCAAAACCTTCAAGGTCGCTTTAAATAATTAGAAGCAGATTCATCTAATTTAGCATCGGAGATGCAACCTGTTTGTAGAATTAATGTAAGGATAGAATTAAGCTCCATCGGAGCGACCTATAATTATTCAATCCATTCAAACAAATATTTTTCATCATATTCAATCCCGAATTTCTCTAATAACCCTAAATATTCTTCTTTGAATGATTTCTTTTTGTGATGTTGCTCTTGATTCAAAATGTATTTAATAACTGAATCTATTTGGCTTTTAGAGTAAGAAAATGCTCCGAAACCAATCTGCCAATTGAATTTGCCTTTTAATAAACGATTATCGTTTATGAATTTGGAAGAGATAGCTTTTACGTCTCGGGTCAGATCTGAAATGCTAATATCCGGTTTCATTCCAACTAACACGTGTGTATGATCAGGCATACAGAAAATTGCTAACATTTTTTGATTTCGATTTTGCACGATACCGGTTATGTATTTGTGTAGTTCCTCACGTATTGATTTTGGGATTAGATTATTTCTTCCTTGAACTGCAAAAACAATATGAATATAAATTTGGGTATATGTGTTAGCCATTATAATTCTGTGTTGAATATTTTTTAACAGGTCGCTCCGATGGAGCTTAATTTGGTCTATAAAATTTTATTCTACAAACAGGTCGTTCCTTCGGAACTCGAATTCCCTTTTTAATTCTTCTCAGGTTCCATTTTTGATTATTCATCTACAAACTGGTTGTCCCGATGCGATTTATCCCATTTATTTAGTTGTCCAGCCAATCCTGATGTCCTTATCGGATCTGCTCTATTTCATTAACATAATTAAACATTAACTTTTTATTCTAGCTCCGTTAGGAGCGAACTGTTTGTAATTAACGAATAAATAAATAATCAAGCTCTCTAGGAGCGACCTAAATATTATTTTTAACCTCTCGTTAAATGCCTGTATTTGATCCTATGCGGCTGATCGGCAGCGACACCCAATTTTTCTTTACGTTTTTCTTCGTACTCTGTTTTGCTATAGTTAAAATCTTTGTTTTTTATGGCAAGATATTAAGCTGCTATTTTGAGTTTATCTAACTCCGGTAACAATACCATATTCTTA
>MHAF01000167.1 GCA_001802865.1 Ignavibacteria bacterium RBG_16_34_14 | reverse complement strand
AAGAGTTTATGGACTTAACTTTAGCTCAGCAGTTTTTACAAACATAACTTCTGACCACCTCGATTTTCATAATACTTTTGAAAATTATTTTAACGCAAAGAAAATTCTTTTCGATTCTTTAAGCTCATCGTCATTTGCAATCTACAATTCAGATGATGAGAATGGCAGGAAAATAATCAGAGACACAAAGGCAAATCTTATTTCATATGGTACTTCTTCAAATTTAGATTTCAAATTAAAAGATATTAAATACGATTTATCCGGAACAACTTTTATTGTCGAGCACAAAGGTAATTCTTATCCTGTTTCAACTTCTTTAATAGGAAGGTTTAATGCATATAATGCTTGTGCAGCTTTTGCGGTTGGTTTTGTTTATGGTTTTAAGAATGAAATAATTTTAAAAGGAATTAAAGACACAAAACAGGTCCCAGGCAGATTTGAAGTTATAGGAAAAGAAAGAAAAAAAGTTATAATAGATTATTCACATACAGCTGACAGCCTGGAAAAAGCTCTGGAAGCCGTGAAGGATATTGTAAAAGATTCGAGTCAGATTTATACAGTGTTTGGTTGTGGAGGCAACAGAGATAAAACCAAGCGACCGATTATGGGAAGGATTGCTACAGAGTTAAGTGATTTTGCTGTTGTTACTTCAGACAATCCAAGATTTGAAGACCCTTTTACTATTATAAAAGATATAGAAGCCGGGATCAAAAAGAAAAATTATAAGGTTATTGAAAATCGTGAAGAGGCAATTGCCTATGCTATTAAAAATTCAGAAGAAGATGTTGTAATTCTTATTGCAGGAAAAGGTCATGAGAATTACCAGGAAATTAAAGGTGTAAGAAATCACTTCTCAGATAAAGAAGTTGCTGAGAAATACCTTGATTGATGAAAGTTAAAATTACTCTTAAAAATTTATTTGATTTGCCCGGTTCTGAAATAGTTAATCCCGATAGTTATGAGGCCGTTTCAAAAGTTACGATTGATTCGAGAAAGATTGAACGAGGTTCTTTGTTTATTGCGATTAAGGGAGAAAAATTTGACGGACATGATTTTGTAAGAGATGTTATTAAAAATGGAGCTTCCGCAGTTGTTATTGAAAGAAAAAAATATTCTCAGTTTGATGATATCGAAGTTCCGCTTATTCTTGTTGATAATACAATTAAAGCGTTGGGATTACTTGCGAAAGTATGGAGAAGGAAATTAAAAGCAAAAGTTATAAGCCTAACAGGAAGCGTGGGCAAAACAACAACAAAAGATATGATGGCAGTGTTACTTTCAGAAAAATTTAAAGTGAATAAAACATTAGGAAATAATAACAACCATATCGGAGTGCCGTTAACAATTTTTAATACGAACGATTCTCACCAGGTCTTGGTGCTTGAGCATGGAACAAATCACTTTGGTGAAATTGCGTACACTGCCGATATAGCTCAACCTGATTATGCTTTAATTACAAATATTGGGAATTCTCACTTGGAGTTCTTAAAAGATAAAAAAGGTGTATTAAAAGAAAAGATTTCTTTGTTTGAAACAACAAGAAAAAGAAACGGAATTTTATTTATCAATAACGATGATGAGCTTCTTTCAGATCTATTTAAGAATTACAAAAAGAAAATTACTTACGGCACTGGAAAAAAATCTGATGTGAAAGGAAAGATTTTAAAATATACTGATGATGGTAAACCAATAGTCGAATTAAGATATAAAAGAAAAAAAATCAAAACTGAGTTCAATTTTTATGGAGAACAAAGCTTTAAAAATTTGCTTGCTGCTTCAAGCGAGGCTTTTAAGCTGGGATTAAATAAAAAGCAGATTTTGAATGGATTGAAAAAACTTACTCCCGCAGATAAAAGATTGAATGTAACTAAAAATCCAGATTTCATTTTGATAGATGATACATATAATGCAAACCCCGATTCAATGAAATCATCTCTGGAACTTCTTTCAAAGATAAAAGCTTTTAAAAAGAAAGTCGCAATACTTGGTGATATGTTCGAATTGGGAGATACTGCAGAAAAGCATCATAAAAATCTTGCTTCTGTAATAAAGAAAAACAAGATAAATGAAGTTTACACAATCGGAAACTTAATGAAAATTCTTAATAAAGAGTTAGAAAAATCAGGAATTAAGTTAAGCCATTTTTCAAGCAGAGATTCTTTATCGAACTTCATTTCTTCAAGTGATTTTTCTGATTCGGTAATTCTTGTTAAAGGTTCGCGAGGAATGAAGATGGAAGATTTTGTTCAGAAAATAAAAGAGAAGAATGTATAAATGCTCTACTATCTTTTTGATTATATAAATAAAACTTTTAATCCACCAGGATTTGATATATTCCGCTTTTTAACCTTCAGATCGGCAGTAGCAGCAATTACAGGCTTATTCCTTTCTCTTTATTTAGGACCAAAGATCATAAGAAGACTTCAGAAGAGCCAGATAGGTGAAGCAAAAAAAACTGATGCACCCAAAACACATTGGTCAAAAGCAGGAACTCCAACTATGGGAGGACTGATTATTATTATCTCAGTCTTTATTCCAGTACTTCTTTGGGCCGATGTTAAAAGCATTTATATAATATTAATAGTTGCCGGGACTCTTTGGCTTGGTGCAGTAGGTTTCCTTGATGATTATTTAAAAGTAGTTAAGAAATATCCCAATGGGTTGATTGCTCGTTATAAACTTCTTGGTCAGGTATTAATTGGTCTAGTTGTTGGTTCTGTTATTTATTTCTCTCCACAGTTTGAGGGTATTAATACTGTTACAACAGTTCCTTTTCTCAAAGATATAAATTTTGATTTTTCATTTCTTTACATACCTGTTGTTGTTTTTATAGTTACCGCTACAAGCAATGCAGTTAATTTAACTGATGGACTTGATGGTCTTGCAATAGGAGTAATCGTGATTGTAATGCTCACACTTGCAATCATAAGTTATATAAGCGGTAATGCAATCTATTCAGATTATTTGAATATAATTTATTTACCTGGTTCAGGTGAATTAACTGTTTATGTTGCAGCATTAATTGGAGCTGCACTCGGTTTTCTCTGGTTTAACAGTTATCCCGCACAAGTATTTATGGGAGATACAGGTTCGCTTGCTCTCGGTGGCGCTTTTGGAATTCTCACAGTATTAATAAAAAAAGAATTGCTTATTCCTATTCTTGGGGGAGTTTTTTTCCTTGAGACAATTTCAGTAATCATTCAAAGACTTTACTTCAAGTACACAAAGAAAAAATATGGTGAAGGCAGACGCGTGTTTAAGATGGCTCCGATCCATCATCATTTTGAACTTGAAGGATGGGCAGAACCTAAAATTGTTATAAGGTTTTATATCATTGCTATCATTCTTGCAATTGTGAGTTTAACATCTTTTAAGATACGTTGATATGGAAATCAAGGGTAAAAAGATCTCAATAATCGGTGCTGTACGCAGTGGAGTTGGTGCAGCAAAGCTTGTGAGGAAATCAGGCGGAATTCCTTTTGTTAGTGATTTATCTGATGAATTTAAATTAAAGGATTCTATTTCAAAATTGGAAGAAGAGGCGATTGCTTTTGAGACCAGAGGACATTCAGATAAAGTTTATGATTGTGAACTTATGGTTGCAAGCCCGGGCGTTCCTTCAAATGCAGAAGTCCTTAGAGAAGCTGGAAAGAGAAATATCAAAATTATTAGTGAGCTTGAATTGGCTGGAAGTTTTTGTAAAGGACAAGTTGTGGCTATTACCGGGACAAACGGTAAAACAACAACAACAGCTTTGTGTGGACATTTATTCAATATGTGCGGGCATAAAACATATACAGCAGGAAACATAGGATTCGCTTTTTCCGAAATAGCTCTTGATGTAAAAGAAAATGAATTTGTCTCGCTTGAAGTCTCAAGTTTTCAGCTTGATTTAATTGATGAGTTTAAACCAAAAGCTGCAATGATATTAAATATTACTCCCGATCACTTGAACAGGTATGAAAACAAGTTTGAGAATTATATTGTATCAAAATTCAGAATTTATAAAAATCAGGATGAGAATGATTTCTTAATTCTGAATAAAGATGATCAGACAATTACTGAAAATATAACTTCACGAAAAAGTAAAATTTTTTATTTCTCATTAAAAGAAACTCTTAATAATGGATGCTACAAATCTGAAGACCAGATAATATTTAACCGCGAAAGCGAATTAGAATTTGCGTTTCCCCTAAATGAACTGCAGATAAAAGGGAATCATAATGTAGCAAATGCAATGGCGGTTATTATAACAGCCAAGATTTTTGATTTTGATAATGAAAAAATAAAAGAAGGTTTAAGAACATTTAAAGGAGTCGAACATCGTCTTGAACTTGTAAGGGAAATAGGCGGAGTTAAATATATAAACGATTCTAAAGCAACCAATGTTGATTCTGTCTGGTATGCTTTGCAAAGCTTTGATGAGCCGATATTCCTGATTCTTGGAGGACAGGATAAAGGAAATGATTACCAGCGAATAAAAAATCTTGTTGAAGATAAAGTGAAAAAGATATTTGCAATTGGTTCATCGGCAGAAAAGGTTTTTAACTTCTTTCATTCAACAGTTAAAGTTGAATTAAAAGTATCTCTTGAAGATGTAGTAAACAGTGTAAGTAAAGAAGCGATAAGCGGTGATGTGGTTTTATTATCACCAGCATGCGCAAGCTTCGATATGTTCGATAATTATGAACATAGAGGAAAAGTTTTTAAAGGAGCTGTAAACAATTTATAATGAAAAAATTAGCTGCAACAATATTTTTTGAATCAGTCGGTTTAATGTTGCTTGGGTTGATTTTAGTGATGAGCGCAAGCAGCACATACAGTGAATTCAAATTTGATAGTGTGTATCACTTGTTCAATTCACACTTGTTCAAAGTAATACTTGGATTTGTATTCATGGGAATATTCTGTGTAATCCCATATGAAATATATAAAGAGTATAGCAAACCGGTTGTAATATTTATTGTTTTTATTCTGCTTCTAACATTAATCATTGCACCTTCATACAAAGGCGCCGGAAGATGGATAGATCTTGGTTTCATTGCTTTCCAGCCAGCAGATGCAGCAAAGTTAATTCTTATAATTCATCTTGCTGCTTTAATTGAATCTAAAAGGCATCTTATTAATGATTTTAAGAATGGATTTATCTATCTCTTTTTCTGGGTAATGATTATTTGCGGATTAATTCTTATTCAGCCAAACATCAGTAATGCAGTTCTGCTGGCATTCATTTCTATTGTTTTGTTATATGTCGGTGGTGCAAAATTCACACATATAGTTACTTCATCGGCCGCGTGTTTTTTTGCTGGTGGAATCGGAGCAATGATATTTTCTCACTCAAGGGAAAGGATTCTCTCCTTTTTAAACAATTTAAGCAGTGGTGGAGATTTAAATATTCAGGTTAAACAAGCACTGCTTGGTTTGGGAAGCGGTGGAATTTTTGGCGTCGGTATTGGTCACAGCAGGCAAAGCAATCTCTTCTTACCCGAAGCTTATGGGGATTTTATTTTTGCAGTTATGGGAGAAGAACTTGGATTTATAGGTGCTGTTTTTGTTATAACAACTTATTTAGTTTTATTCATTGCAGGAGTGATAATTGCAAAACGAACAGCAGACCGTTTTGGGCAGCTTCTCGCTTTCGGAATTTCATTTTCAATTATTCTTTATGCTTTTATAAATGCTGCAGTGTCCACAGGATTATTTCCAACAACAGGATTACCGTTACCTTTCATTAGTTATGGAGGCACATCATTAATCTTTTTATGTATATCCATTGGAATATTAATCAACATTGCAATTTCAAATTCGAAAGAGAAAAGAATGGATGAAGTTGTTTTGACTTCATCTTATAGAGTGGCGATGGATTCCCAAAATGAAAGAGAATGAAAACAAAAAGAAGAAATTTAGGTTTTTATTTGCTGGTGGTGGTACTGGAGGACATTTATTTCCAGCAGTTGCTGTCGCTGAAAAGATCAGGAATAAAATTCCTGAGGCAGAAATTCTTTTTGTCGGCTCTAAATCCAAGATTGAAGGAAGAGTTATTCCAAAACTTGGCTTTAAGTTTAAGTCAATCTGGATTAAAGGTTTTGCCAGAAGATTTAGTCTTGAAAATTTTCTATTCCCGTTTAAACTGGCTGTATCTATAATGCAGTCAATATTTATAAATATGAATTTTAAACCTAAAGTGGCAATTGGCTCTGGTGGTTATTCAGCAGGTCCTGCAATATTTGGTTCATATTTAACGGGTGCTAAAATTGTTCTTCTTGAACAGAACAGTTTCCCGGGTGTTACTACAAAAATGCTGGAAAAATATGCAAAAGAAATTCATATAAGCTTTGAGGATTCAAAAAAATATTTTAAAGATAAAAGTAAACTTAAACTTACAGGAACTCCTGTAAGAGAAGGATTATTAAACATTAACAGGGAAGAAGCATTTAAAAGTTTTGGTTTAAATGCTTCAAAGAAAACTTTGCTTGTTCTTGGAGGGAGTTTAGGTGCAGCTTCCATTAATGAAGCAATTGCAAACTCAATTAGTTTTTTTGAAGAGAAGGATATCCAGGTTATCTGGCAGACAGGAAAAAATTATTATTTAAAATATCGGCACTTATCATCAGAAAAAATAATTGTAAGAGATTTTATTGAAGAAATGAATTTCGCATACTCGGCTTCCAACCTTATCATTGCCCGTGCAGGTGCAACCACTATAGCCGAGTTACTGACGCTGGAGATTCCTGCAGCATTGGTCCCCTCTCCCAATGTTGCAGCGAATCACCAGTATTATAATGCAAAATCTCTGGCAGATCAGAATGCTGCTATATTAATTGAAGATCATCTGCTGAAAGATAAAATAAAAGAAGTTGTTTTAATTCTTTTTGATGAGAAAAAATTAATTGATTTACGTATGAACGCTAAAAGAATAAGTAAACCTAACGCTGCAGAAATAATAGCTGAAAGCGTAATTAAATTAGCTCAAGCATAATGAACGAAAATAAGAAGATATTCAAATACAACATGTCTTTTTATTATCAATCTACGATAATCTATTTTATAGTTTTTGTTTTTTATGTAATAATTAGAGGAAAGTTTGTTGAAGGTTCTTTTAAACTGATAACAAAAGACCCGATCATTTATTTATTTGGAGTTATTGTTTTTTATTCACTTGTGAGTCTTCTTTATAACATTTACAAGAATAGACATCTTGAAATATCAGATGAAGAAATTTCATTTGTTAACAAATTCAGAAGTAAATCTTTTAGAATTAATGACATAAAATGGATAAGAATATCAAGGAAGAGAAAACCTTCAAAGAAAAGTCCGTTAAGATTAATAGGAATAAAAATTAGAACCCGGAGAAGACTAATTGTATTAAGACCATCGGATTATGAAAACACCGATGAGCTTTTAATTTTTTTTAATGAACTGAAAGCACGTATTGAGAAAAAATAGATGTTCAAGAATATTAAAAGAGTTCACTTTGTTGGAATTGGCGGTATCGGGATGAGCGGAATTGCAGAAATTCTACTTAACCAGGGATTTGAAATTACAGGATCCGATAAATCGTTATCTGAGGTTACAAATCGGTTGAGCGATCTTGGAATAAAAATATTTGAGGGGCACTCTGCAGAGAATGTTAAAGACACTGATGTTCTTGTTTATTCTTCTGCAGTTTCACTCGATAATCCTGAAGTTCGGACAGCTATTGCAAAAAAGATTCCTGTGATAAAACGCTCTGAGATGCTGGCTGAAACAATGAGGTTGAAATACGGAATAGGTATTGCCGGAACTCATGGTAAAACAACAACAACATCAATGGTTGGTTTAACCTTAACAGAAGGCAAAATTGATCCGACAATCATTGTTGGCGGAAAGCTCAGCGGACTTGGTGGAACTAATGCACGTCTGGGTAATGGCGATTTCATTGTTGTTGAAGCAGATGAATTTGACAGAACATTTTTAAAATTAACTCCTGTTATTGCTGCAATTACAACATTGGAGAGTGAACATCTTGATACATACAAAGACCTTGACGATATAAAATCAGCTTTTATTGAATTTGCAAACAAAGTTCCATTTTATGGTTTTGTTGTTCTTTGTCTCGATGAGCCTGCTCTGCAGGATATTATTCCAAAGATAAATAAGAAAATTTTTACTTATGGTTTGACTTCTCAGGCGGATATAAGAGCAATAGACATATCTCATGAGAAGTTTTCGAGCCGGTTTACAATTAAGTATAAAGAAAAAGAGCTTGGAAAAATTGAATTGAAAATTCCCGGTATTCATAATGTTAAAAATTCTCTTGTGGCTGTTTGCATTGCAACTGAGTTGGGAATTGATTTCAAAACAATTAAGAGTGCTCTGGAATCCTTTATCGGAGTTTACAGAAGATTTGAAGTTAAATATAATAAAGAACTTATGGTTGCTGATGATTATGCTCACCATCCAACTGAAACAAGTGCAACACTTGCTGGAATACGAGCAGGATGGGATAATAGATTGATTGCGGTTTTTCAACCGCATCTTTACAGCAGAACTAAAGATTTTTACCAGGAGTTTGGAAGATCTTTTCTTAACTCAGATGTTTTTATTTGTACTGATGTTTATCCGGCAAGAGAAATTCCCATTGAAGGCGTTAGCGGTGAGCTTATATCAAACGCAGCTAAAAATTTCGGTCATAAGAATGTAATCTATGTTAAGGATAAAAATGAAGTCCCTAAAGTTTTAAACGATTTAAAACAAAATGGAGATATTATAATTACAATGGGTGCGGGTGATATCTGGAAATATGGAGAAAAATTTGTGGAGATGCTGAATAAGTAATATGGAAAGAGAAACTAAAATAAAAATTATCGGCACAGGAATTTTTATTATTCTTTTGCTAAGTGTTGCTTATTTAGTCTATCACTCTAATAAAATAGAAAAGAATGAAACTATTGAATCAGTTAAGATTAACGGGAATAAACTTTTGAGTGAAAATGATTATCTAAACTTTGCGAGATTATCTGACCTTTCAAATAATAAATTCTCCTTACCTGTTATTAAAAGCAGGTTTGAAAAACATCCTTATGTATTAAAGGCAGATGCAAAATTCATTAATGAAAAAGAGGTTAAAGTTTTTATTACTGAAAAAAAGATTTACGGAGTAATTATACAAGGTAGCGAAGCATTTTTTGTTGCAGAAAATTTTCAGTTGCTTCCGGTTTTTCAAAACACAAAGATGTTTGACTTTCCAGTATTGAGCAATATAGATAAGGGTAGTGATCTTAAATCTCTTAGAAAAATTAAGAGCATAAATATTCTCCAGGCATTTAAAATAATTGATGCGTCCAAATTAATAAGTACGAAAATACTAAAAGACCTTGCTGGGATTAATTTAAGAAATGGCGGCGATGTTGTGCTTACATTTTCAGGATTAAGTATCCCCGTTATCTTCGGAAGAAACTATGAGGCAGAAAAAATGGTTGCTCTCGAAGCCTTATTAAATAATTATTCAATTAACAATAATCTGCTTGCCGAAAGCGATTACATTGACCTTAGATTTTATAATGATATTTATATCGGTAGTATACAGAGAGTAGAAATGTAAATGAAAAAAGATATAATTTCAGGACTCGATCTGGGAACGACTAAAGTATGTTCTGTCATCGCAGAAAAGTTTGAAGATGGGCATTTTAATATTCTTGGTTTTGGTGTTGCCCCATCAGAAGGATTGCATAAAGGGCTTGTTGCGAATATTGGCAAAACTGCTGAAGCTATTAAAGAAGCAGTTTCAATTGCATCCAACCGTGCTGGGTTTGAAATTAATACTGTTAATGTTGGCGTTGCGGGGGAACATATTACATCTATGAGGCATAGAAACTATGTAACCATTAGCAGTGAAGATCGTGAAATTACAAAGAGTGATCTTGACAGGCTTGAAGCTGACGTAAGAACGATAAGAATTCCTTCAGATCGTCAAATACTTCACATAATTCCCGAAGAGTTTTCCGTTGATCACCAGGGAGGAATTGAGAATCCAATTGGCATGTCAGGCTCAAGGCTTGAAGCTACAAATCATATTGTACTTGCTTCAATTCCGGCAATTCAAAATATAAAAAAATCAGTTGAGAGAGCCGGTTTAAATGTAAAGGATTATATTCTTCAACCAATCGCTTCAAGTTCATCTGTGCTTGAAGAGAGTGAAAAGGATCTTGGAGTTGCACTTATTGATATTGGCGGCGGAACAACAGACATTGCTGTTTTCCATCATAAAGCAATTAAACATTCAAGGGTTATTGGAGTTGCTGGTAACCAGGTTACAAATGATATAAGGGAATCGCTGGGAGTAGTTTCGGAAGAAGCAGAAAATCTTAAAAAAGAGTATGGCTATGCAATTGAAAGTGCAATAATCAGGGAGGAAGATATTTTAATAAAAGGTGTTGGAGCAAGAGGAAATACAAAAATTCCAATAAGTCTATTAACTCAGATAATCAGTTTAAGAATGAAAGAGCTTTTTGTTCTAGTTGATAATGAAATAAGAAGTGCCGGCTTTAAAAATAAAATTAAAGCTGGAATAGTGCTTACAGGCGGAGGCTCTTTAATCAAAGGATGCAGTGAACTTGCCGAGGAAGTATTTGGTTTACCCGCGAGAATAGGAATTCCACAGATCCCTGGTGAAGGTTTGTCGAATGAAATAGAAAGCCCCGAATTTGCTACTGTAGCAGGTTTAATAAGGGGTATTCCCGGAGGTAAATCAAGTGATTATCAGTCTCTTATTAAAATTAGAAGAAAAGACAGCAAAAATAAAATCACCCGGCTTGTTAAAAGGGTGCAGCAGTTTTTTGATGAATTATAATAAAAGAAGGAGGAACTATGTCCCGATTTGCAACTTTAGATAAGGAACAGCCGATGTCTGCCATCCTTAAAGTTATTGGAGTTGGCGGCGGAGGTTGCAATGCAATAGAAAGCATGATAAAACGCGGTTTAAATGGTGTCGAATATGTCGCTATTAATACGGATGCCCAGGTTCTAAACAGTAGCAGTGCCTCACATAAAATTCAATGTGGAGGTAATATTACAAGAGGACTTGGTGCTGGAGCTGATCCAAATGTTGGGAGGAAATCCATAGAAGAGGATAGAGAAAAGATAGCAGATGTATTATCAGGCTCTGATATGGTTTTTGTAACCGCAGGAATGGGCGGTGGGACTGGAACAGGCGGTGCACCTATTATTGCTTCTATTGCAAAAAGCATAGGGGCATTGGTGGTTGGAATTGTAACAAAACCTTTCAGATGGGAAGGTAAAAAAAGAATGCTGAATGCTGAACAGGGAATCCAGGAATTAAAACAATATGTAGATAGTTTAATAATAATTCCTAACGAAAGACTTCTGAGTGTTCTTGAAAAAGAGATTAATGCATTTGATGCCTTTGATAAACCAAATGAAATTCTTTATGAAGCAACACGTGGAATTGCTGATATAATTACAGTTGAAGGATTGATAAATGTTGATTTTGCAGATGTTCGTGCGGTTATGAATTCAAGTGGTGAAGCTTTGATGGGCAGTGGTACCGCAAGTGGTGCAAACAGGGCAATTGAAGCAGCGCAGAAAGCAATATCAAGTCCACTGCTTGAAGGGATTAATATAAAAGGTGCCAAGAGTGTTCTGCTGAATGTTACAGGTTCAAGCAATCTTTCAATGCAGGAAATAAATGAAGGTAACAATGTTATTTTTGAGGCTGCAGGCGAAGAAGCAAATGTAATCTTTGGCTGTGTAAGAAGAGAAGAAATGAATGAAGCTGTTTGCTATACAGTTATTGCAACAGGGTTCGAAGGTTCTCAAAAAAGTTTTGGTTCAAAACATTTTAAAGTAACTCCACAAAAAGAAAGTGATTTCAGAAGCGGTTTCAGCTTCTTACATAATGATGAAATAGATAAAGAAGATCTGGAGGTTCCCACAATCTTAAGAGTTCAGAAACCAAAAGCATCTTTTACTAAAAAGGATGATGATGATCCCCAGACAGGCTTTACATTTGAATCATCAAGGTATAACTGGGCTAAAGAAAAATCCGAGAAAAAGGAAGAGGAGGAAAAAGTAAAACAGAATAAAGATGATGATGAAGATAGTTCATCCTTTCTCAGGATGATAATGGATTAAAAATAAGTTCAAGTGTAAGTTCAAGATTAAGAATGAACTAATAACAAATGACCATTACTTTGAAACGATTCCTACAGGCGAAGCTATAGTGATGACAGGAGATTTAATGGGGTTCATGATATAAATATCATTAACTCAAAAGAGGTGTGCATGAACATTCTTGAGTTGCTCGGTATTGTTTTCCTTATTGTTATTATTTTTAATGTATTAATTGGTATCTGGGCAGTTAAAACTGCTCTTTTTGGTGAAGAAGATGTTGAGGTTTATTCCCGGCATTAATTATTGATTATTCATCACTTATCCGGGATTCAACAAGGACATTTTCATCATCATTAATATCTACTTTAATGATGATTCTATTTGGCCTGCAGCATATTCTGCATTCTTCAATAAAGTCCTGCTTGTCACCGGCAGTCAAATCTACCCAAACAGTGTTTTCAACACTGCAATACTGGCATCTCCATACAAGGTCATCATCCGTCTGCATCGTTAATCATCCTTTATAGAATTATTTAAAGTTTACAAACTGAGTTGGAAAACTAAGTTCAGCATCTTTAATCATTTTAATCACCGCCTGAAGATCGTCAATCTTAGGACCTTGAACTCTTATCTGCTCATCCTGAATCTGTGCATTTACTTTAACCTTTGAATCTTTAATCATCTTTGTTATAATCTTAGCATTATCTTTGGAAATACCACTTTGAAGATTAATTTTTTGTCTCAGCCTGCTGCCAGCGGCTATTTCAGGTTCGTTAAGCTTTAATGCTTTTACCGATATGCCTCTCTTAATAAATTTTGATTGTAAAATATCAATACTTGCCTTACGTGAATAATCATCTTTTGTATTCATAACTATCGTTTTATCTTTTTTATTTAATTCAATAGTTGTGTTAGAATCCTTCAAATCGTATCGCTGGTTAATCTCTTTAATAGCCTGATTAACAGCATTATCTGCCTCCTGCATATCAACTTCACAAACAATATCCATGGAATGGTTTTGAGCCATTAAATCTTCCTACAAAATTAAATACTTATTTAAACGTAACCTATAATCAGTTTATAATCAAGAATGTTTCTAAGATTCTAGATCTGGAAGAGTTTGTTGTAACAACCGAAGAAAAAAAAAGCAGATTATAAATAATTCGATAGATAAGTTTTATTACTTTTTATAAAATCCTATTTAATCCAAATCAATAATTAATAATTCATATCTAAATAATAGTTCCCATAAAAATTTTTTCTTTGCTCAACATCACTGAATAAATGATTATTAATTGCATTTATAATTTGCTTAATTGATTCATCTGCAGTGCACCGAGTTTGATAATTAAGAACATTCTTAATTTTATTGAATGACACCCGGTAATTTCTTGGATCAAAACCCCCCAGTTTATAATTAATTTTTGGGTTGTGTACATATTTTTGAATTAACTCCAAAATCATCTTCTTTGTATAATTTTCTTTATTGCTTCCCACATTAAAAACTTCACCTTGCACTTTATCTTTTGGCGATTCCAGCACTTTAATTATAGCTTCCGAAATATCAGCAATATGACAATAAGGCCGCCATGTATTTTCATCAAAGACAAGCAATTCTTTTCCCAGAGCCAATTCCCTGGCAAACTCCGATATTGTCAGATCAAAACGCATTCTATTTGAAATTCCAAATGCTGTTGCTAATCTCAAAATAGTTGAAGAATAATCCTGACTTTTAATGTTATCGAGAATATATCTTTCAAATTCAACTTTTGTTTCAGCATACAATGATTGTGGATTTAAATCTGAATTTTCTTCTGCTGGTGTGTCATCATTTCGTAAACCATAATTGCTGCATGTGGAGGTAAAAATGAATCTTTTTATAGATTTATTTGTTAAATGCTGAATTAATTTTTTAGGATATTCTAGATTAACTTTTTTGGCAAGATCAGGATATTTTTTACAGATAGGATCTCCAACCAAAGCAGCTAAAAGAACAACATCAGTAGTTCCCTTCAGAGAATTGTTTAAGACGACATCATCTCCAAAATCACCATACATGAAGGAAAAATTTTTTTCTTCAGAAAGATCTGAAACGGAACAGTTATTGTCATAAATCAATTTATCCAGGATACGAACCTTATATCCTTTATGGAGTAATTTTCTGCTAAGTACTGAACCGATATATCCGGCTCCACCAATAACCAGGATGTGTCTTTCTTCTTGTTTCATTTTTATTTCTTCAAGTTAAAAAATTTTTACTCCATGAGTTTCGTAACCTTCAGGACAAGTATTGTTAAAATTGGAATCAACCGTTTCAAAATATTTTATTGCTTCTTCCATATTAGAAATACCAAACACTTTCTTTTCATTAAAATTATAAATTAAAATTTCATAAGGGTAAAAATAATCTACTTCATATATTGAAGTTATAATTCCTTCTTCAGTAATCTGAAGATCAGGTGAAATAACATCTGCTTGTAAAGTAGTATCAGAGTAAGCCAGCCTTAAAGCACCACCAATATCCCAGCTTGACTCAAAAACAATAGCCGGACCAATATATGGGCATATTCCGTCTAAAATAAATTTTGTCTTTCCAGGAAGATAGGGAAAATTGTTTTTTATTTCGTCCATAGTTTCATTTTCAACTTTATAAGCTTCTTTCCAAAATGAGGCGATAGTATTGTTTATTATAAATCCGGAAACACAAACAAATGTAACTAATGCGCTGAATAAAATATTTCTGAATTTTATATTTTTTATTAAAGCAGATATGCCTGTAAATAATCCGATAAATATAATTACAATCCCAATTGATACTCCGATTAAAACTCTATTAGCAACTCCTGTTGTTGAAAAGGCAATACTATAATTAGTAAGAAATATGGAATAACCCCAGAAGAAAATAATTAATCCGACAGAAATCATTTTAATGAAAGAATTCCATTTGAAAATTGTAAAATCATATCTCTTAACTACTTTAAATAAATATCCGAATATTATTAGAGTTAAAAGTAAGCTTAATAGAAAAACCTGAATATTTGGATAATAACTATAAATATGTAAAAGCTTTTGCGGCAGCCCAATTCCATATTCTATAAAATTAATTTTAAATGCCTGAACTATATTGAAACCATAATCATAATCGCCGTAATCAAATCTAAAAGTATTCGCTAATAAACCACATATATGATCAAGAAAAGAATTATCACTTCCCATCATTCTGACAGAGGTAACAGTGAAAAACAGCTTATATATTAACGCAATTTTTAGAAAAATAAAATTTACTACAAGAAGCCAGACTAGTTTTTTGGTTCTGATATCTTTTTTATTAATAGTATCGGTTTTCAGTTTCCTGAAATAATAGTAAGTAATAATAAGATTAAAATAAAAGAAGGGGAGAAAGAGTTCATAAGTTAAAACACTAACGACAATTGCTGTAACGCTTATCAGCTTCCATAACAAGAATTTTGGGATAGGTGTTTCCAAAGCTTTTAAATCCAAAAGTAAGCTGCCCAGGCACATAACAAGGCAGAAATGATTTGGAATTACTGATGCCCAAAAATGAAAAGTTGAATAATGAGGAATAAGAATAAATACCAGCGGAATAGAAAGAACAAATAAATGCGGAAGTCTTAATTTCTTTAAAATTAGATAAAGAAGTACAGCATTTAAATAGAATATTACAGTATTTATTAAATGATATCCTTCGGGTGAAAAACCAAAAATGGAATAAAGCAATTTCCAGCTTATCAAATATCCCGGACGATAATTTTCCCAGATATTTATCTTATCGAAATAGAGCATCTCAAGAAAAGACCAATCATCACTATAGAAACCAATTTGAAAAACAAAAAGAATTCTGGATAATGAAATTATTATGATAAGAAAAAATATATCTTTAATGCTGTCATTTGGTAAGAGCATTCTAAATTTATTTGAGAGTTTTTCGGCAAAAGTCATTGAATAATTTCCGTTTTATTTTTCATCTCTGCAAGATTCCTAAAATTTATTAACTCAATTTTTCTCTCTTCGATGAAGTCTAAAATTTCAGGATCAGTAAGTGCATTTAATTCGGTATTCCAGTTATAATTCCAATGAGAGTATTTTGAAGAAGCGTCCTCATAACCTGGATGACACATAATTTCATATACACCGGTTTCAGGTAAGACCTGTAATAGTTTAAGCAAATTATCTTTGCTAAGATTTCCTCCAAATAAAAAGCCTGCCAGAGCATCAGTATGTAGAAAACTATTTTTTCTTCTGCGGTTAGATATAAAATTTAAAACCTTCAAAGATAGAATCCTTGAGAACGAAACTTTTTGAGAGAACATATAAGATTTTATTTTTTCAAAAGGAATTCTAATTACAGGAATATCATATTTCAAAGCGAGCTTTAACGTTATATCAAATACATCTTTTAAAACATGCAAATGCTGATGTCCATCAATATGAGTAATTCTTATTCCACTGTTTATTACTTTATTTACCTGTGCTTCCATTTCCAGTTGAATATCATCTTTAGAAATTTTACCAAGCAAATATCTTTTGAAAAATTGTTCAGCGTGAGGAAAAAACTTTCCCTCTGAAGTTACCAGAGAAGGCACTTTTTCAGGATTTAAAAGAGGACGTTCTTCAGCCAAGGTTAAATGAATTCCCATATCTAATGTGGGATAATTTTTTGATATTTCCACAGCCTGATCAAAAGCTTCTCCTTGCGCAACAATTGAGGTTGAAGTAACTATTCCATTCTTATGAGCAGCTAAAATTCCTTCATTAATATTTGGAGCTAATCCAAAGTCATCTGCGTTAACAATTAATTTTAGTTTGGCAGACTTCATTAATTCTTAAGCTATATATTTTATTAAATGAGGACCAACCATTTTTGTAACACTCAAAGGAAGATGACTCCAAATATTTGTTGCGAGTTTCAGTTTTTTATTTTCCTGGTTGATAGCTGGAATAGCCTCTATTTTGTTTAGATAATAATCATAATACAGTGGAACAGGATAGGCACCGAAATTCTGCTTGAAGATAAAAGTACCGGAATTATGTAATGATCTGCCTAGGTCAAAGAATTCTATATTTGAATTGGCAACCGATTTAATAATTTCCCAGTAAATAAGAAAATTAGGTTTATATACCAAATAATCGGGATGGGCAGCATTTGCATATCCAAAAATATAATTCCCAAATTTTATTGTTAATGCAACACTAATAGTTTTTTCAGATAGTTTAGCAATAAAAAGTTCTGCATCTCCTTTAAATTTTTTTAGAATCGCCTCATAAAATTTTTTACTGTGAACCGGTGTTCCCAGCAACTTCATATTATATGCCATCAAATTATAAAAATCATCTATGTACTCATTCCCACTTATGACTGTGACATTTGAATTTAAAGCCTTCCTTATATTTTGTCGGGCTTTTTTAGTAATGTTATTCCAGACTACTTCAGGGTCTTTATTTAATTTTATAATCAAAGTATAGTAATTAAGATACTTACCCCATTTTTCATTTTGTAAATTGAAGTTATTAAAATTTTTTATCTCAATATATTTTACTTCTAAAGAATTGGCTAAATTTTCACCTTCTTTCATCAAGGATTGTACAACATCAATATTATCAGCACAAATACCTCCATAAGAACCAAATACACCGGAGGCCAGTACTTTACCGAGAAGGGGAATTGAAATCAAAAATAGAGGTAAAACGCCAGCTACTTTCTTATCAACAAATGCCATTAAATAATATGGTTTATGTCCATAAATATTTTCAACAATTTCTTTCCAGGCAGTATGATGTATAAAAGAAGCAGAGGATGAATTAATAACATATTTATTCCAATCATCCTGAAGTTCATCATTAAGAAAATGAAAATATACTTTCTCCCTTTTTTCTTCACTCATTTAGGTTTTAAAAATTTTGAAAAATTGAGAACGGAATTTTATAAAAATTCTCATAGAAGATTAAGAGGTATGAAGTTTTTTCTCAAACAGTTCAGTATCAGGAATTAGTAATTCAGAAGAGAAGTCTCCTATTTTATCTTCGATAATATAAAGTGGTCGGTCTTTAGTTTCAATGAATATTCTGCCTATGTATTCTCCCACGATTCCCAAAGCAAAAAGCTGTACGCCGCCAAGAAGCGATATTAAAACTACAATAGTAGTCCATCCGGGAACATCACCCTGATAAAATATTTTTTCGATAAAAACCACACATAAGATTAAGAAGCTAAATACAGCAACAATTAATCCGCAGAATGATATAATTCTTAATGGTTTTGTTGAAAAAGAAAGTAAAGCATTTATTGCCATATTAAATTGCTGAAAGAAACTGTATTTAGTGTTTCCTCTGATTCTTCTTCCGGAAGTAACTTCCACTTTAGTTGTGGGAAATCCGGTAATACTTATTAACCCTGTAAGCAGAATTTGTTTTTCATTAAATTTTTTTAATTCATCAGCAACACGCCGGCTTAGAATCCTGAACATTCCGCTGTTGAGTTCAATATCATAATCAGAAAATCTATTTAATATTTTCCAGAATGATTTTGAAAAAAAGTTCCTGATAAAAGTATCGTTCTTTTTTTGTTTAATACCGTAAACAACATCAAAACCCTCTTTCATTTTGTTATATAATTTTGGTATATCTTCTGGGTAATCCTGAAGATCCCCATCCATAATTACAACAGCATTGCCAAAGGTATTATTTAGTCCCGCCATTATAGCAGTATACTGTCCAAATCCATTTGATAATTTTACTGTTTTTATCCTTGGGTCTTTTTTATTACTCTCTTTCAGAATTTCATAAGTTCTGTCTCTGTTTATATCTGTAACAAAAATTAATTCATGAGTAAGATTCATCGAGTTTACCGTTGTGCTGAGCCTGGAAATTAATTCTCCCAGATTTTCTTCTTCATTCTTCACAGGTATAACTATGGATAAATCTATTCTGCCCATTGCATCACCTTAGTTTAATTAATCCTTTAGAACATCCTTTAAACCACAGGAAATCTTTTCTATATTTTCTTCAGATAAATTATAATATAAAGGAAGAGTAATTTCATTATCAGCAACATATTCTGTTTTGGGAAGTTCTGATGTAAATTCTTTATAAATTGAAAACCTGTGAACTGCAGGGTAATGAACACTTGTTTCTATACCTCGTTCAGCTAGTTTTTTCCTTATTAAATCTCTTTTACCAGCATTACTATCTTTAAGAATAACAGGGAAAATATAGTTAGATGATTGGTGTTGGAAATCTTTATAAGGGATTATTAATTTACTAATATCATTTAGTTTTGATAAATAAACCCTTCTTAACCCCTCTCTTTTTTTAACATCTTTGTTCAATTTTTTTAATTGAGCAAGGCCAATTGCGGCTCTAATATCATCCATCCTGTAATTATAACCAAGCTCAAGAACATCATATTTTGTCGCATAACCCTTAGCTCTGTCATAAGAAACAGCGGTCATTCCATGTGATCTTTTAAGTCTTGCTCTTTTTGCGAAATTATCACTATTAGTAACGAGCATTCCGCCTTCTGCAGTTGTAATATTTTTATTTGAGAAAAAACTGAAGCAGCCGATATCTCCCAATGTCCCGATTTTCTTTTCTTTGTAATCTGATAAAGGAGCGTGTGCAGCATCTTCTATAATAAACAAATTATTTTCTTCAGCGATTTTTTTTATATCATCCATATTACAGGAAAAACCGCCATAGTGCATTGGAATTATGGCCTTGGTTTTTTTTGTTACCCTGGCTTTAATATCATCAGGATCAACTGATAAATCATTAAAAGAAGTTATATCAGCAAATACCGGTACGGCACCAACATATCTTACAACATTAACAGTTGCAACAAAAGTTAATGAAGGGACAATAACTTCATCTCCTTTTTTAATGCCTAAAATTTCCAAAGCAAGATGTAAAGCAGCCGTACAATTTGTAATGGCAATAGAATGTTTGACATTTAACAATTCCTCAAATTCCTTTTCAAATGTTTTAACATTTTCTCCCATAGAAATCCATTTAGATCTAACAGTTCTGATTATTTCATGCTCTTCTTCAGTATCGAAGTTAAGATCAAAAAGAGGAATTTTATAAGCGCTATCTTTCATTGAATTATTTAATATCGCTATTTTCATTATAACTTTTACACGCACTCTCATAATCTTCCCGGCGTCCAATATCTAACCAATATCCTTTGTGTTTATATCCCATTACCTTTTCATTATTATTATGAAGTGCCTGAATTAGATCGGGAATATTAAAAAATTCTCCTTTCGGCAGGCAATTTAATGCAAGAGGACTTAAAACATATATTCCCATACTAACAAGATATTTTAATGTTGGTTTTTCTTCCCAACCTTGGTACATGTTTTTGCTATCTAATTTAACCAAACCAAAATCAACAAAGACAGTTCTTTCAATAGAACCGATTGTAGCTGCGTTATTATTTTTTTTATGAAATTTTATCATTTCAGAAAAATTAAGATCGGATAGAACATCTCCATTGATTAGAATAAAATCCTCAGTTAAATCATCTCTTAGTAAATCCAAAGGACCAGCAGTACCAAGAGGTTTATCTTCAAGAGAATATTTAATTTTTACGCCAACTTTACTTCCATCACCCATCAAAACATTAATCATTTCAGATAGATGTCCAGTTGTAATAATTATATCATATATCTCTGCTTCTTTTAATTTTTCAATTAAAATCTCAAGAATAGGTTTATCACCTACCGGCATCAGAGGTTTTGGAAAATGAGTAGTATAAGGTTTTAATCTTACTCCTTTTCCACCAGCAAGAATTACAGCTTTCAAATTAAGATGTTCCTTTATTCATCTTCGAAATAAATTTCTTCGTTTAAAAACTCTTTTGCATTATCTTCAGGAATAAATGGTTCATCAAAAAATCTTTCAACAATCCAATTAAATAAATGAGGATCATCTATTGGGACATTATGAGTTGAAGAAGGGAAAATACATAAACTGGAATTTGGTATGTTCTGATAAATTTTAACAGTGTGTTCCTCCCGAATAACATCCCGATCTCCGGACATAACAAGAGTAGGTGCATGTATTCTGTGTAAATCTTCTAATGGTATATGAGGTTGATTACTCAATAAATCAAAATATTTTTTAAGCAGGGGCCAATTTTCAGTAGTATCATTTTTCTGAATATTATCATCAATTGTTTTATTCATTTCATTTAACCAGTCAATTGTCCAGTTATAAACGGCTGATGTATCCGGTTCTAAATTAGCACCACATATAACAAGCTTCTTTACTTTCTCAGGGTAATGTATAGCCAAAAGCAAACCTAAAATGCCGCCATCACTCCAGCCAATAATATAAGCAGAATCAATATTTAAACGATCTAATAACATAACCCAATCCAAAGCCATTTGTTCATATGTAATTCTCTCATTGTTACCTGAACTTTTACCATGTTCTCTGTTATCAGCAGCAATAATTTTATAATTATTAGTAAAGTAAGATATTTGGTTCGACATTTCAGAAATACTACCACCATTGCCATGAATAATAATTAATGGTTGGCCACTTCCATAAGTTTCATAATACATATTTATACCATTTACCATTAAATATTTACCATTAGAAGAGTTATCACCATATGGCATTTTCTTGTGCTCTTCTTTATTAGAACAAGATGAAAAGCTTAGTAAGGACAAAACCAGGAAGAATATGAATTTCCTTAACCGAATATGTCTCACAGTTTATACAGTCTTCTGTTGAATGTGTTTTGATTCTCTAAAATCTACACTATTACCACTATCAATAATAAGTTCTTCAGAATAATTTTCTATTTGGTTTAATTTTCTTTTCCTATTAAAAACATAACTTTCCCATACAGCAAAAAATACCCCGCTGTGAAGAAGTATCATAACTAAAGCAAATAATACAGTTAAAGAAGGATTGGAAACTAAACCGATTGTAATTTTATAAATAACGCCAACAATTAAAACTACTACGGTTATCATTTGTGGAATAATTAACTTTAAATTTTCTTTTAAGCGGGATTTTTCTTTAGGTGTCGAGATGAATGGGATCTTTATTCTTAAAAGTGCCGCTAAAAATGCCACGGTATAAACCGGCCACGAACCTAGAACCAAAATGTATCCTTCTGCATTAAAACCTTTTTTCTGTTTTTTAATGAAATAGAAATTTTTAGTAAAAACCTGGATAACAAAGAATATAGACAAAAATGGAAGTGAGTGTATTATATAATCTCTAAACAGATAATTAATATTTACAGAAAAAAGAGCCAGGATACAAAATATAAGATGAAAAGTAATAACCGGTCCTGCTAAATAATATGTCATTCTTGTCAAATAACAAATTCTTTTTCTTAAATCTAAAGAGCGAAATAACCTTGGATAGATTGTTAATAAAGATTCAAATACTCCTCTTGCCCATTTTATCTGCTGTTTAAAAAATGCACCAAGATCCGATGGAACCAAACCTTGAGCCAAAATCTGAGGTACATAAACTGAATCCCATCCATCAGCGTGAAGGTGAATAGAAGTATTCAAATCCTCGGCCAGTCCCGGTTTATAACCACCAATATTAATTAAAGCTACCCGTCTGAAAATAGAGTTACTGCCAAATACAACCGTACTGCCGCATCCGCTCATCCCAAGCATAGTAGCTCCAAAAAAATCATCGTTCATCTTACAGCATGCATCAGCAATAAAACTTTCATTTTGATTATAATGATCAAGTGCTACCTGCACGACTCCTATTTTTGGATCTTCAAAATGACCAACAACTTCATCAAGGAAATTTTTTTGTGGGATATGGTCAACATCAAAAATAGCGATTATTTCTCCCTCAGAATTTTCAAGAATATTATTAATATTTCCAGCTTTAAAATCTTTCTTATCTTTTCTTGCAAAGTAAATAGCTCCATTTCTATCAGCAATCTTTTGATAAGCACGGTTATTACCATCATCTACTAAATAAGTTTTATGAGGGTAACTCATATTAACCATTGCATTACAAGCTTTTTCAACAAGCCATTCTGGCTCATTGTAAGTGGGAAGAATGACATCTACCGAGAATGATCTGCTTGCATTTTTTCTTTTTGGATATTTGGAATGGAGAAAGATATACCAGAGA
>MHAF01000166.1 GCA_001802865.1 Ignavibacteria bacterium RBG_16_34_14 | reverse complement strand
AGTTCCACTGGTTGATGGAGTGGCAGCAAATAAGGAACAGTTAAAGCTTGCAAAAACTCTTGTTGATTCTATGACGACTAAACTTTCTGAAATAGATTTAAGTGACAGATACCAGGATGCTGTTAAGGAAATGATAAAAGCAAAGAAAGAAGGGAAAGAAATTGTTTCTGTTACTGAAGAAATTACTCCTGTTGTTGATATGATGAAAGCTTTGAAGCAGAGTATTGAACAGGCAAAGAAAGAAAAGAAGCCGATGGAAAAAGCAAAGGGAGAGAAAAAGAAAGAAAAGGTCGCGGCAAAAACTGCAAAGACAAAAAAGAGAAAAAGTGCTTAGAGGACTTATCAAAAGTAAGGGTATCGTCACACTGAGCGAAGTCGAAGTGTGAGGTCGTGATTGCCAGTCTTCGACTACGCTCAGACTGACAAAGTACTTTTTATGCTCCCTCATAAAAAGGATTGGAACTGAAATTAATGGCAAAAGTAATTCAATTAGAGGTTACCCCTACACCGCCCAAATTAGGATACAAGAGAGCAAGGAAAAAAAAGGAACTTGAAAAAAAGGGGCAGCTAAATCTATTCAGACAGAGTGAACCACAGATTCACCATCTTCCTTCAAGGTTTACCCCTTTTGAAGAAGCCTTAACTCTTGATGAACAGGGAAACCCTGGTGCACAGGAAGCATACTTAAAAGCAATTCTTGAAAATGATTCGGTCGCAGATGCTTATTGCAATCTTGGCATACTTGAATCTAAAAATGGTAATGCATCAAGAGCATTTGATTGTTTTACAAAGTGCCTAAAGCTTGAACCTCGCCATCTTGAAGCTCATTACAATCTTGCCAATCTTTATTTTGAGGTTAATGATTACAAGCTCGCAAAGCTTCATTATGAAATTGCTGCAGAGATTGAGCCTGAGTTTCCAAACATCTATTTCAATCTTGCTCTTGTATATGCTTTGAATGAAGAATATAAAGATGCTATTAATGCATTATTTAAATATAAAGAACTTGTCCCTGAAGATGAAGGAAAGAAAGCGGATAATTTATTGAATGGATTGCAGAGAACTTTAAAGAACGAATAGAAAGAAATGAAATCATTAAATAAAAAACCGTTTAAACGGTTACAAAACCAGGATTCTTTTTTAGTAACCCACGACTTAAGTCGTGGGCTATTGAAGAAAAAATTATTATAACCGTTTTAACGGTTTACTATATAAATACATAATTTGGAGTAATTAAATCAGTTCAACAACTCTTTTAACTAACGCAGCAGTAATTCCCCAAATAACTTCTCCATTAAAATTATAAACATAAACTTTTCTCTTAAATCTTCCCCAAGGTTTAGAATATCTCGGGGGCAGTTTTAATTGTTCAACAGGAAGAAGATCAATCTTCTTTCCCTCTTCATCTATATAAAAAGGATGAGCTTCGAGATTAATATGGTAAGTTTGTGGTGGATTTTCTTTAAAGAATGAAACAGGAACAGTAAAAATTTTTTCTACTTCTGTTTCATCAAAATTTATTTTAGCTGGATTTCCAATTTCAACTTCTGCAATAAAAGCATTAACAACAACTCCGGGAATCATCAGAATTCCAAGCTGACCGATTATATTTATTTTTTCTTTTTCAATCCCAAGCTCTTCAATAGTCTCCCGGATTGCAGTCTCCAGCAGAGTTTTGTCAATCTCTTTATCAAACTCTCCGCCTGGAAAAGAAACTTCTCCTCCCTGTCTTATATTTGCTGCTCTCTTTTCAAATAGTAAGTGGTAATCATTATTAATTTTTACAAAAGGTATTAGCACGGAAGAATTAAAATATTCCTCCTTATCAATCAGTTCCGGATATTTCGGCAGTTTTTCCTTTAAAAGATTAAAATCAATCTCTTTCATTTCTTAATAATTCCTTAATGATTTCTTTACTTATAGTAAAAGTACATTAAAATACTTACGATGAACAAACAGATGAGAAATTATGACAAATGAAATATTTCAGATACTAATAGTTGTTACTTTGCTGGTTATTGCTTCTTACGATACCATTAAGAATGGGAAAAGAAAAAGCAATTAAACTTTAACTGCAATAATATTCCTTGCTTTAAGGTAAGATTTTATTTTCCCGAAACAATTTTCTTCTTCACCGATAAACTCCGGCGGTGAGATACCTTTCCTTTTATATAAACCTCTTAAAATCAAATCAGCCACAGCATTACAGGTATATCCTGTTGTTCTTGCCATTGAAGTTGTCTTAGTCATTTCATCAAAACGGTCAAACATTTTATAAAGATATTCTTTTTTAAAACCCTTCTCTTTTCCTTTTATATGAAGCTGCATATAAGTAAACTCAGGTTCATTCTCCCCAAGTTTCCATAAAGGAAAAAGTAATTTAGCGGAGAGATCAACGGGCTTAACCTTTACTCCATTTACTTCAATTGGCTGATGATTAAAATAACCCGCTTGTTTCAGGGCCTTAATTAAATCAATATGTCCGGGATAACGAAGGGTCTTTTCAATCATTGTTGGAATCTTCATTGTCTTTAACAAAGTGCGCAAGCCATCCGTATTAAAAGCTTCAAGTGTCCCTATATTTCCCACCTCAATTAATTCAGATCCACTCAAAGCATCTTTAATAACTTCAAATCCATTTTCTCTTAAACGTGCCGGTCTCATATATTCTTCAATTACATCAATTGGAGAAAAGGGAGCTTTATACTGGAAGGGCATTTTTCTTTTAAAAGGCAACCCGCCTACACAACATTTAAAGAAATCAATATTCATTCTTTTATTATAATAACCAAGAATGATATTGCTGAAACCCGGTGCAACTCCGCAGTCAACTACTGCAGTAACATTTTTTTCTTTTGCAAACGAATCGAGTTTAAAAGGATCTTCACTAAAAAAGGAAATATCAACAATGTTCTTTCCCGCCTCAATTACTGCCTTTAAAGTTTTGAATCCCATAAATCCGGGAACGGCTCCAATAACCAGATCAAAATCTTTTACAATATTAATTATTTCTTTTCTATTAGACAGATCACTCTGAACAGTTTTAATTTTCTGCTTTTTTAGTTTAGATAAGTTTTGAAGGTTAATATCAGCTGATGTAACGTCATAGCTTTTAGCAAGGTCAATTGCTATTGCATTGCCAACCATACCTGCACCAAGAACAATAATTTTTTTCACTCAGTTAATCCTCAACCTTTTTAAAAACTAAATCAATTGTGGTTTATAAATGACAAATTAATTTACTTTTTCCAGCTTTGCCAAAACTCTTCTTGCAGTTTCAGAAATATTGTCGGGAGTATAACCATATTTCTCCATAACAATCTCCACTGGAGCAGAAGCTCCAAACCTTTCTATGCTTACTGCTTCTCCAAAATCACCCAGATATCTTTCCCAGCCATGTTTAACTCCTGCTTCAACAGAAACTCTTGCTTTGATGTTAGATGGTAAAACTTTTTCTTTATATTCAGATGACTGCTGTTCAAACAATTCCCAGCTTGGGAAGCTGACAACTCTAACCTTAACCCCGGCTGTTTCTAGCTTTTCAGCAGCTTTCAAGGTAATACCGACTTCAGAACCGGAAGCCATTAAAATTATTTCAGGTGAGCCGGCATCTTTTAAAATATAAGCACCCTTTAATAAATTATTTGCAGAAGGGTATTTTTCCTGGTCAAGAACAAGGAGTCCTTGTCTTGTTAAGATAAGTGCAACTGGGCTTCCTTTGTGCTCAATTGCATATTGCCATGCATAGGCTGTTTCATTAACATCTGCCGGACGAATTACAATAGCTTTAGGTATTGCTCTTAATGAAGAGAGATGTTCAACCGGCTGATGTGTCGGCCCATCTTCTCCCAAACCAATGCTATCATGAGTAAAAACATAAATGGGTCTCACACCTGAAAGAGAAGCGAGCCTGATTGCAGGTCTAAGGTAATCAGAAAAGATTAAGAACGTTCCTCCATAAGGAATCACTCCGCCGTATAAAGCCATTCCTGTAAGTATACTTGCCATTCCATGTTCTCTAACACCAAAATGAAAATTTCTTCCTCCATAATTTTCCGATGAGAAAACCGGATAATCTTTGAGCATAGTGTTATTAGAAGGAGCGAGATCTGCCGAACCACCGATCAAACCGGGAAGTGATGAGGCAATTGCATTTAAAACTTTACCTGAGCCTGCACGTGTTGCAACTTTCTTCCCTTCATCTTTAAAAACAGGGAGTTTTGATTTCCATTCATCTCCATAATTCCCATTTTTCAGATCAATAAAGAGTTTTGCATCACCGGGATATTTTTCCTTATACTTATTAAAAAGCTTATTCCAGTTTTCCTCCTTCTCCTCACCTTTCCTTTTTATTTCATCAAAAAAGTTCATCACTTTATCCGGAATTAAAAATTTTTCATCTTCTGGCCAGCCTAGATTTTTCTTTGTAAGCTTAACTTCTTCTTCCCCAAGAGGAGAACCGTGCACTTCTGCAGTATCCTGTTTATTAGGACTGCCGTATCCAATATGTGTTCTCGTTACAATTATTGATGGTCTTTTATCTTTCAGAGCACTCTTTATTGCATTCTCAATTGCTTCAATATCATTTACATCTTCTATATGCTGAACATGCCAATTATAAGCTTCAAATCTTTTTCCAACATTTTCAGTAAATGAAAGATCAGTGCTTCCGTCAATGCTTATATCATTATCATCATAAAAGAAAATTAAATTCCCCAGCTTAAGATGTCCTGCAAGTGATGCTGCTTCGTGAGATACTCCTTCCATCAGGTCTCCGTCACTGCATATTCCATAGATGTGGTGATCAATAATTTTTATATCATCTTTATTGAATTTTGCAGATAAATATTTCTGAGCAATTGCCATACCCACAGCATTTGCAAAACCTTGCCCAAGCGGACCTGTTGTAGTTTCAACCCCGGGAGTAAGATGATATTCCGGGTGTCCTGGTGTAATACTGCCAAATTGCCTGAAGCTTTTAAGGTCATCTAATGAAACTTCAAATCCTGTAAGATGAAGAAGAGAGTAGAGAAGCATACTTCCATGCCCGGCAGAAAGAACAAACCTGTCCCTGTTATACCATTTGGGGTTTGAAGGATTGTAATTCATATATTTTGCAAAAAGAGTATAACCGATTGGCGCGCAGCCCATCGGCATTCCGGGATGCCCGGAGTTTGCTTTCTGAACTCCATCAACTGCTAAGAATCTTATTGTGTTTATTGCTAACTCATCAAATTCTCTTGAAACAACAGGCATTTTATTCTTCCTTACAGAATTAAGAAAAAGTATTACGGGTTCAAATATATTAAAAGGAAAAAGCCTCCCCAAACCTTACAAGGGAAGGGCTTAAGAAAATAAATTTAATTGCAACTTGATTATTGAAGTATAAGAATTTGGTTTTAGGTTGTTTTTCAAAAAGTAAAAACCGTAACACAGATTCGTAATCTGTGTTAAGATACCAAAATGAAATTCAACTATTTTAATACACTATATTAAAATATGCTACAACACCAAGATGAATTTGAAGAAGATCAGTTTTAGATTTTGAAACATCATAGGTTACTCTGCCATTTTCAACTTTAACAGAACCTTCTTTCAGGTATTCTGCCTCGGAACCAAAGAGATACCTGGCTTTAAGATCAAGATATAAGGAGCCAACATCATCACCAATATTTTCCATCAAGAGAATTATAAACCCTCCTCCAGCACCATAACTCCACGCAAAGTCATCAAAGTTTGTTGAACTTGCAACTTCCTCAACTCCACGGCTTTTAATTGTTGTTTCAGTAAATATATATGAACCGCCGAATAATCCTTCTGCATATGGTCTGAATGTTCCACTATAAGGAATTATTTGGAATAAGACATGAAAATTCACAAGATTATTAGTTCTGTCAACATCAACAACGACATCTGGAATATTAGGACTGAAAGGTTCTCTTCTCGTTTCACTTCCGTAATTTAAATATCCGAAATTTATTCCGAATGAAACAGGTAATCCGGGTTTGGGATCAAAGAAAAGAAACTGCAGGCTTCCTCCAAAACCAAGGCGGTCAATGTTGTCTTTAAACTCACCTTGCGGGAATGCAAGTGTGAAATTTATTCCGCCGGATTGAGCAAAAGAGCTACTGAAATATAAAAGAATAAAAAATAGTATTAGATTCCTAAACATTAATGAAATCCTCCCTTCAATGAAATCTTAAAATGCTTTTTCTCTTATGAAAAAATCTTTTATAAGAGCAAAAAGAAAAAACCTGCTCTGTTTTTTATAACCCAAAATAATTCTTTAAATTGTCTCAAAATAGTTCCTTTATAATTAGACTAAAAAAATTAATATGAATGGTTGATTTT
Source organism: Ignavibacteria bacterium RBG_16_34_14 (assembly GCA_001802865.1). Classification (GTDB taxonomy): domain Bacteria; phylum Bacteroidota; class Ignavibacteria; order Ignavibacteriales; family Ignavibacteriaceae; genus RBG-16-34-14. The sequence continues at coordinate 17,385 of MHAF01000166.1, read as the reverse complement.
AAGGACTGAAAAAATTAAGCTTTAATAATTATATCAATACATAAATTTCTAAGTTAACTGTGTTTAATAACACTATAATTTTTGCAACTCAGTATTAAATTTACCATCTTGATTTTTAGAATGATATAATAACAAGGTTGTACGGTGGAAAATAAAAGGAAAATATTAATTGTTGAAGATGAGTTTATTATTTCTTTAGATATTGAAGAAACTCTAAAAAATTTAGGATACGATACTCTTAACCACATATTAACGGGAAAGATTGCTATAGATAAAATTAATAGTTATAAACCCGATGTGGTTTTATTAGATATTTTTTTAAAAGATCAGATAACAGGTTTAGATATAGCACAAGTATGTAAAGAAAAAAAGATACCTTTTGTTTTTATTACTGCATCAACTAATGAGACAATCTTACGAAAAGCTAAAGAGTTAAATCCTATTGATATTATTTCCAAACCGATAACTACTAATAAAATAAAAGAGTTTTTAGCTAAGGTTTTTAACTAAGAAAGGCTGTGAGAGTTTCTTAGTTAATTTTTATAAATATATTATACCCCCAGGGTTTCAGTCTGAATGAAGCCGAAGAATCAAATTCTTTTTCTATATCAGAATTAAATTCCTTATACATTCCCTTAATTAAAGGTGATTCCAGTTTAATATTCTTTTCACAGCCGGATAAATTAAAAACAGAAAATATTTTTTCTCCATTTCTTTCACGGATAACTGCAAAGATATCAACATCATTTAAGTAAGTAAGAATCTGAAGAGTACCTCCCATTTCACCAGAAAGCAAAGCATTATTCTCCTTTTTAAGTTCACAGAGTTTTGTGTAAATCTGTTTAAACTTATCTTCCTTCCATTCGATAGGATCTTTCTCAAAAAACTGGAGTCTTTTATTCAATCCAGCTTCCTGCCCATTGTAAATTAAAGGCATACCAGGGGTCATAAAGGTTAAAGCTGCAAAAGCTTCTGCACCATCTCCGAATTTTTCATAAACAGTTCCGTTCCATGTATTCTCATCATGATTTGAAGTGAACTGCATCCTGAAAGCTGTTTCGGAGTACATCTCCTTTTCTTTTTCAAGTTGTGTTTTCAAATCACCTGCATTCTTTTTGCCTTTTGCAATATCACTCATTAAATGATGAACATCCCACGAGTAAGTCATATCAAAAGCCCGGTGGAGTTCAGGTTCCCATGCTTCTGCAAGCAAAAAAACTGGTTTTAAATTATCAAGTTCCTTTCTTGCTTCCAGCCAGAACTCGAGTGGAATCATTGCAGCAACATCACATCTGAATCCATCAATATCATATTCTTCAACCCAGAATTTCATCGCATCAATCATAGCTGTCCACAATTCTTTATTATCATAATTTAAATCAATTACATCAGTCCAATCTGCAACAGGAGGAACAAAATTTTCTAAAGAATCCTTTGTGTAAAAATCAGGATGTTCCTTTACCCAAACATTATCCCAGCCAGAATGATTTGCTACCCAATCAATAATAACATACATACCCATTTTATGAATTTTGTCTACAAGAGATTTAAAATCTTCAAGTGTTCCATGTTCAGGATTTACAGCTTTATAATCTTTAACTGAATAGTAACTTCCAAGAGACCCTTTTTTGTTTTTTTCTCCAATTGGATGAATTGGCATCAACCATAAAATACCAACACCCATTTCTTTTAACCTCGGTAAGTGTTCTTCAAAAGCTTTAAAGGTTCCCGCTTCTGTATATTGTCTAAGGTTTACTTCATAAATGACTTTGTTGTAGCTCCATTCAGGATGTTTAACTGAAATGATTTCCTGGCTGATTAATTCAGAAGGAATGAAAAAGAAGATTAATAGAAAGATAAATGAGGTTTTAATTTTCAGAAACATTGTTCGTGTCCTATTTAATGAATAACAGCTAAACAAAAATAAGATAAATTGATTGATGATATAAATCTATTTAACACTAATCAATATGATTTGAAAAATATTTTTGAAGCGATTTTCTTTTTCTCAGCCACTTATTGAGACCTGAAGATGACTTTGCAAAACAAAAAACAGATGGTAGAAGAAACAGCCAGCCTGGAAGTATTGGCAGCAGAAGCCCTATTAAACCTATAATTAAAAAGATCATCCCAAAAGAAAAATAAATCAATTTTGCGGTTTTATTCTTAGCTGGTTCTAGTTTCATCTCTATATTCTTCCCTTAGTTTTTTTATTAATATTAATGAGCAATAAGCAAAGAATGGTGCCGTGAATACATCAATTGAATAATGCACATGTTGTAATAATACAGCAACAGCAACTATTATTGTAGAAAATAGAAAGAAGATTTTTAAAGACCTTATATCAGCTAAAAGAAAAAGAAGGAATAAAGTTGCGGTATGACCAGAAAAAAAAAGATCTTTTGTAAGAAGCTGCCCGGTTCCAAAATATTCAACAAAGGGATCGCCTAAAGGAATCATCTTAGCGGGAGGATTTAAAGGAAGAAGGTACATTGCAATAATTCTGAAAACTGTCATTACAATATAACTTTGAAATGCGGTAATGAGTGATTCGGGATTTTTTAGGAAAACTATTATTGCAGTTATGAGTGAAATGTAAATCAATCCGAAAGTTAACCAGGTAAGATCAACAGGTTCAAATAAATTAAGAAGCGGGTCATTAACCACAACTCCGTCCCGTGTTTCAGCAAAGTTAAGAAAGTTTGCAAGTGCTGTAAGAATTAAAACAAGAAGAATAAGAGTAACAGTAAATTCAATTTTGAATTTTCTGCTTCTGAGAGCAACCTTCCAGTTCATCATAGATTAATTTTATCTATAAAATAAGGAAGCATCTGCCGCCAGGTAGGCCAGTCATGTCTCATATCGTAACCCCATAAATCCATCCAATGCTCAATTCCTTTTGAATGCAGAATACCAGACAACCTTCTTGAAGATTCAGGATCTTCATAAGGACCTTGTCCGCTCGCAATTATTATTGTCTTTGTTCTTAACTGTGATAGGACATGTTCATCTGTTAGATTAGGAAGATAATCATCGGGGGAATTAAAGTAACAGTTATCATCATAATAGCCGTTTGTATATTTTTTTAAATCATAAGTACCGCTCATTGCAATAACTCCCTGGAAAAGATCGGGTCTGCGGAAAAGAGTATTTGCAGCGTGAAAAGCACCAAGAGAAGCTCCGGTTGTAACAATCTTAGTTTCAGGGGAAGAATAATTTTTTAAAAAAGGAACAGCTTCATTGCAGATATAATCATTATACTGCTGATGACGAATAGCTTTATGAGCCGAATGCATATTGCTATTAAGCCAGCTTTCCATATTAATGCTGTTGATAGAAAAGGCTTTAATTTTCCCGCTTTCAATATGATGTGAGATGCTGTCTATTAGCTGAAACCTTTCATACTCAAGGTAATCCGCAGCAGCAGTTGGAAACATAAGAAGTGCAAAACCATAATGACCATAAACAACAATCTCCATATCTTTATGAAGACTGGGGCTCCACCATTTATAAATTTCTCTCCTCATTGAGTCTCCTTTCCGGTATAAGGTATATGGTATAAAGGTATAAGTTTCATTTTTAAATCAAGGAAAATAAATTTTTACAATCGTTAGAGATAAAAGTATAAAAAATATTATCCCCAATGCCATATACCCCCTATACCCTATACCTTTACTCCTTGTGCTCACAAAACTCTGTTAAAACACCGAAAGTGGATTTGGGATGAAGGAATGCGATATCAAAACCTTCAGCTCCTTTTTTAGGAGCTTTATCAAGAAGTTGAACACCTTTTTGTTCGACCTCTTTCAACTTTTCCGGCAGGTTATTAACACTGAAAGCTATATGATGAACTCCCTCTCCTCTCTTCTCAATAAATTTTCCAACAGGTCCATCTGGATCTGTTGATTCTAAAAGCTCTATTTTTGTCTGACCAACTTTAAAAAATGCTGTTTTTACTTTCTGGTCTTTAACTTCCTCAACTGCATAACATTTTAATCCAAGAACTTTTTCATAATATACAATTGCATCATCAAGGTTTTTTACTGCAATGCCGATATGTTCTATGTACTTTGGAATCATATTAACTCATTACCCTACTTTAAAAATTCCAAAACTCAAATAACAAATAAATCACAATCTCCAATTATTCAAATCTCAATGATAAAGGAAAGCTTGAATTTGAATATTGAAATTATTTGTGATTTGTTATTTGTCATTTGAATTTTTCTTTAAGATTATCTTTTATCAATTGGAACATAAGCCCTTTCCGTTTCACCCACATAAATCTGTCGTGGTCTGTAAATTTTTGCTCCGGAATATTCTCTCATCTCTACCCATTGTGCAATCCAGCCTGGTAAACGACCAAGAGCAAACATAACTGTAAACATACTAGTCGGAATTCCCATAGCATGGTAGATGATGCCGCTGTAAAAATCAACATTGGGATATAATTTTTTTTCAATGAAGAATTCATCTTTAAGTGCAACTTCTTCAAGGTTTTTAGCAATCTCCAGAAGCGGATCGTGGCTTATTCCAAGTTCATTTAAAACTCTATCCGCAGAAGCTTTCAATATTTTTGCACGCGGATCAAAATTTTTATAGACGCGATGACCAAAGCCCATCAGTTTAAATTTAGAATCTTTATCCTTTGCCAAATCAACATATTTTTTATAATTGCTGCCATCATTTTTAATCATCTGAAGCATTTGGATAACTTTTTGGTTTGCACCTCCGTGTAATGGACCTGATAAAGCATTAATTCCCGCAGCGATTGATGCAAAAAGATTTGCTTCACTGCTGCCAACCATTCTAACAGTTGATGTGCTGCAATTCTGCTCATGATCAGCGTGAAGAATTAATAGAAGATCAAGAGCATCTTCTAAAACTTTGGAAACTTCATAAAGAGCAGACTGGACCGAAAACATCATATTCAGAATATCAGCACAATAGCTAAGATCATTATGCGGATAAACATATGCTTGTCCAATTGATTTCTTATAAGAGAAAGCAGCTATTGTTTTTAGTTTTGCAAGGAGACGAATAATATTCAGGTACTGATCCTTTTCATATTCAGATTCGGGGTAATAAGCAGATAAAGAATTAACCATTGAAGAAAGTACCGTCATAGGATGGGCTGAAGGCGGGAAACCTTCAAAAAATTTCTTCATATCCTCGTGAATCAAACTGTGGTGTGTAAGGTCGTGCTTAAAATTTTCAAGTTCTTTTTTTGAAGGAAGTTGACCAAATACTAAAAGATAGCTTACTTCGGTAAATCTTGATTTTGCAGCAAGCTCTTCAATAGGGTAACCTCTATATCTTAAAATTCCTTTTTCGCCATCAATAAAAGTTATTTGACTTATACAGGAACCAGTGTTTGCATATCCATTGTCTAATGTTATTGCACCAGACTGACTTCTTAATTTTGTAATATCAATTCCAATTTCTTCTTCACTGCCAACAGTTACCGGAAGTTCATATTCTTTTCCATCAAGAATTATTTTAGCGGAATTCATAAACACCTGTAATTTTTTATATTGAATAAAAGTAGCTGTAAATTACGAATTTCAAGATTCTTTTGCTCATGACAATTTCGGAACAGAGAGAAATAAATATTATGTCAAAATATCCCTTTGCGCAAGTGCGGCTTAATACTTCTTTGGTGCCAGATATTTGTTGTATAGAATTAATCCAATAATAGTTACAACGCCAATCATAGAAAAGATAATCCATAGTATGCTTGGCTGATTAAGATTATCAACAAAATGCACATAAAGGTTCGCACCAAGAATTCCACCAATAAAACTGCCTAATACACCATAAAGGAAAGCATATCCAAGATACAATGCTTTTTTATCCTCCGGTGCTATCAAACCAACATAGCTTATAAATTTCGGATGTGCAGTCATTTCACCAATTGAGAAAATTATAATGCCAAGGGTAAAGATCCATATATTCGTATTAATTGCCAGGATTGCCATTCCGGCTGTTCCCATTGCAATGCCCGCAATCATCGTAGGGAGAGCTTTTGTATGTTTAACAATATTGGAAACAATAATCTGAAGTAAAATTATAGTTCCTGCATTTATAACTGTAACATGTTCAACATCAAACTTCCAATTAATATTAATTCCAACTGTAGATAAAACTCCGTTAACAAAATTATTAAGCGATGTTGCATCAACATATTTCTGAACGTACCACAGTACCGAGTCAAACATCTGGAAATAAAGAATCCAGAAACCGGAATAAATAACTATAAGTACTATAAATCTAACATCTGTTAAAACCAGCAAAGCTCCTTTAAGAACCTCCGCAATAGTTTTGGTGTTCTCCGGTTTTTTAGGTTCTTTATAAAGAAGATACGTAGGAATTAACATTGATGCCGTTCCAATTGCAGATGCCATCATTACATACTGCCAGCCAAAAGTATTTTTTATATAAGGAACAAGGATAAGCGGAAATAAAAAAGCACCAAGATTTATAGACCAATAAAAAATTCCAAAACCAAGTGTACTGTTGCTTTCATCTGTTTCCCTTGCAATAGTTCCGGATATCATTGGCTTGAATGCACCGGCTCCAAAAGCCATTATTATCAAACTTGCAAATACCATAGCATATTCAGTAGTTTGACTTGTAAGAAAATAACCAGCCCCTAAAAAAATAAAAGCAAATGTCAGAGTTTTTTTATAACCAAACCGTTCACCAATTGCACCTGAAAGAATTGGAAGAATATAAAGCAAAGGCTGTATAGTGCTTTTAATTACACCTACACTTTCTTTTGTATAGCTGAGTTGGTCAGTCATATAAACAGACAGAATGCTCATCATTCCGTAATAGGAACCTCTTTCGAAGAATTCCATTAAAATTACCACCCAGTAATTTTTAGGAAAGGATGATACGCCTGATTTCTTGACGAAAGTAATTTCTGTCATTGAGGTTCTCCATTATGATCTTAATTAGTAATATATAAATTGTAAAATTAGAATCTTAGGTTTATAACAACAAACTTTTTTATTTGATTTATTAATTGGGCAATCCGGGAACAAAATATTTTGTTTATAGTTTGCGGAGAACTTAAGGTAAGATACTTTCATGAATAATAGATTGAATCTTTCACTAAATAATCACTTTTTCTTTATACTCACCAAAAACAGTTCTCATCGTATTACATATTTCACCAACACTTGCATAAGATTTAACTGCATCAATTATATAAGGGATAAGATTTTCATCGGTGCTTGCTGCTTTTTTTAAATCATTCAAAGCTTTATCAACATTCCGTTGATCTCTTTCTTTTCTTATCTTATTAAGAAATTTAATTTGCTCTTCCTGGACTTCCATATTAATCTTAAGAAGCTCAGGTACTTCATCTTCATCAGCAGACTGAAATTTATTTAAACCGACAATTATTCTTTTACCTTGTTCAACTTCTTTTTCAAAATCGTAAGAAGCTTTCTGAATCTCTGCCTGAACAAAACCATTTTCAATTGCAGTTATCATTCCGCCCATTGAATCAATAGTGTTGATATACTCTTCGGCTTCCCTTTCAATCTGGTCTGTCATAGCTTCAACATAATATGAGCCAGCAAGAGGATCTACAGTACTTGTAACACCGCTTTCATAAGCTATTATCTGCTGAGTCCGTAAAGCTGTTCTTACAGATTGTTCGGTGGGAAGGGCAAGCGCTTCATCTTTTGAATTTGTGTGAAGACTTTGTGTCCCTCCAAGAACTGCAGCCAAAGTTTGAATTGTAACACGTGCAATATTATTATCAACCTGCTGAGCAGTTAGTGTTGAACCTGCAGTCTGAGAATGAAACCGAAGCATCATTGAGCGCATATCTTTAGCTCTGAAACGTTCCTTCATTATTCTTGCCCACAATCTTCTTGCTGCTCTGAACTTTGCAACCTCTTCGAGAAGATCATTATGAGAGTTGAAGAAGAAAGAAATCTGTCCTGCAAAATTATCAACATTAAGTCCGGCATTAATAGCAGCTTCAACATATGCAATTCCGTTAGCAAGAGTAAATCCAACTTCCTGTGCGGCAGTTGAACCAGCTTCTCTGATATGATAACCTGAAATTGAAATTGTATTCCATTTAGGAACTTCTTTTGCACAATACTCAAAGATATTTGTTATCAGCTTCATCGAAGGTTTGGGAGGATATATATAAGTTCCACGGGCAATGTATTCTTTTAAAATATCATTCTGAATTGTTCCGCTTATTTTATCTTTTGATACTCCCTGCTTCTCTGCAACTGCAATATACATTGCAAGAAGAACTGAAGCAGAAGCATTGATTGTCATTGAAGTTGAAATTTTATCAAGCGGAATCTGATCGAAAAGAAGTTCCATATCTGCAAGAGTATCAATAGCAACTCCAACCTTACCAACTTCTCCATAAGCAAGAGGATCATCGCTGTCATAGCCAATCTGAGTCGGAAGATCGAATGCAACTGAAAGACCCGATGTACCCTGAGAAAGTAAATACCTGTATCGCTGATTAGATTCCTTTGCTGTTCCAAAACCTGCATACTGTCTCATTGTCCAGAGTTTTCCCCTATACATTGTCGGCTGAATTCCTCTTGTGTAAGGATATTCACCAGGGAAGCCAATCTTTTCAATATATCTTTTTTCATCTGTATCAAGGTGAGTATATAAAGCTTTAACTGGTGTGAAAGAGACAGTAGTGAATTCTTTTTGTCTCTCCGGATTTTTTTGCAGAGATTTTTTATAAGAATTTTCCAGCCAGCTTTTGAAAGCGAGCTGAACTTTACTTTTTAATTCATCAGTTTCACTCATTGTATGTACTCTCTTTTTTAAGAAAAGTCATTTTTCATAGATTTATTTTTCAATGAAAAATTACGAAAATATCAGCAAATAGTTTTGGAAAGATGAGGTAAGGTTAAATCAACTAAAAATTTTTGTTCGGGATTTTTTAAGAGTGAAAAGAAGCAATGATTTTAACTTAGAGAGGTTACTTCTTCAAGTGTTTTAAAAAGATCATTTCTTGAGAAAGGTTTAACTATAAACTTATCAACACCGGCTTCATAAAATTCATTAATCTTTTCTTCCATAAATTCACTTGATATTACAATGAGTGGACGTTTCAGTGAATCATTCTTTTTTAAATCCCTGCATATTAGCAGGCTTTGTGCCCAGTGATTATGGTTGACATCAAATATTATTACACCATGGTCTTCCTGATCGATATGATCAATTTTAAAATCGCGGAAATTATGAGCTTCTATTTCATATTTATTTTTCAGGAAAGCTTTCAAAAGATCATAAGATTCACTTGAATCATCAAGCATTAATATCCTCTTAAGATTCTTACTCTGTTTCTTTTCAACCTTACTTAAGCGCTTATTCTGAGATAAAGGAAGTGTAAATGAAAATGTAGAGCCTACACCTTTTATGCTATCCACAAGTAAAGAACCACCCATTCTTTCAATATACCTTTTAGCAAGTGCAAGTCCCAGCCCATTACCTTCATAATGTCTTCCTATATTTAAATCCTCCTGGCTGAAGGGCTGAAAGAGATGATCCAGATATTTAGATGAAATACCTACACCGGAATCTTTAATTTTACAGATTACCAACTCTTTATCCTGGAGAACTTTCAATTCAACTTCTACAAATCCCTGCTGTGTAAATTTTATAGCATTACTTAAGAGATTATTGACAGCATTTTGAATACACTGGTAATCAACATCAACAAAAACGGGTTTATCCTGAAGCTGGTTTCTTAATTCAAGTTTCTTTTCCTGTACAAGATACTGACATGAATTAATCGCCTTTTTCAAAACTGAATTAAGATCATATGTTTCCACGTTCAGCTTATACTTTCCAGCATCTAGCTGGGCAAACTCCAGCATTTGAGTTATACCTTTAAATAATCTCTCGCTGCCGCTATATAGATTATCAATATACACTATGTCTTCGGGAGATATTTTATCTTTAAGATTATCCTTGATAATAGATGCATATCCAAGAATTATATTCAAGGGTGTTCTTAATTCATGAGAAAGAACATTTAAGAATGTATTCTTCAGTCTTTCAGCTTCTTTATAACCATCCCGGGCTTTTTTAATTTCCTCCTCGGCAAGAACCATCTCTGTCTGGTCTACATGAAAAAGGACGACATAACCTTTTCCATTAATATCTATATAGAAAATATTAGTTCTGAAAATAGGGGCAGTGATTTCTTTATTCTTCAAAAGAGAATCTGAATAGTTATTAATAGTGAGGTTATTTTTTTTCTCAAAAACTTTTTTAATAGAAGAGAGAATCCCGTTCCTTTTCAGATTAGGATCTTCAAATACTGAATATTCCTTTAGTTCATCTAACTGATAACCCCACTGGGATGTAAAAGCAGGATTTATATATATTATTTCCCCACTATCATTAACAACCTGAGTAGGAAATTGTAAATAATCGTAAAGGGATTTTAAATATTTACTTATTGAATCCTGCATACTAAGAAGTTACTGGCAATGAAAATCTGATTGCTGCGCCCTGCGGATTTTCAATTATATTTATCTCACCATTATGCTGATCTATAATGCTTTTACATAAGAATAAACCATAACTTCCGGCTTTAAGATTTAAAAGATCAGCGAATGAATTAACTTTATCAACAGGAAAGCCGGGACCATTATCAGCAATCTCTACGAAAATCTGCCGGTTCTCAGAATAAGTTTTGATTGTAATGGCAGCATCCTTTTTTGCTTCTGCCGAATTAGTAAAAAGATGAACAAGCAGATGTTGTATTTGTTCAGAATCATATGTGCACAAAGGCAGCTTTTTGAAATCGGTTTTAAAATTAACCAATTGAAACTTTTTCATTGGTGATATATATTTAATAACTGATTGTATTGTCCTGTTAAGATCACCGCTGTCTTTATTCAGGTTCATTACTGAAGTTTCCATAAGAACCTGAGCATACTTCTGAATGCTTCTTATGCTGTCTGCAGCTACTTTTGATTTTAATTTCAACCTGTCAAATAAAATTGAATCCCGATCTTTTAATTCGGTTTCCAATTCTTTTTGTGCTTTTTCAATTGTTCTCATCAAACTTTCGGTTTCAAGAAGAGCAATATGAACAAGCCCCTGAAGAGATTGACCAATCTCAGCATCAATACTTGATTTTAATGCCTTACGCTCAGCTCTGATAAGTTGGGTGTTAGCTTCCTGCAAAGCATTGTAAGCATTAACCTGCCCATGATAAAGCTGTGCATTACGTATTGCAGTTGCAGCCTGTCCGGCTAATATTTCAAAAGTATCAGTTGTTTCTCTAACTTTAATTTTATGAAGATGCTTGCTGTCAACATAAATTACTCCGATTTTTTTGTCATCGGTTATGAGAGGAGAACATAAAATAGTCTGAAGTTCAAGGCGTAGAATACTTTTACTCGGATCATAATTTGTATCGCTTTGCGCACCTTCTATAAATCTTGACTGACCTTCTTCAAAAACATTTTCCACAACTGTATTACTTACATTGAAGAGACTTTCCGGCAAAATATTTCCTGCCGCATCAAGACCTAATTTAAATTCAAGTTTTCCGGACTGGTTTTTTAATACTATAAAACCACGGTCAGAGTTGGTAAGGGTTATTGCATTCTTTAAAACAAGCTCTAAAACATCATCGAGGATTAGGGACCTGTTTATGCTATTAACTATATCAAGAATAAGCTCAAGATTTTTTACTTTTTCATTAGAATCATCCCCGTTATGTATTGTACCAGGGAGGGTTTCATCAATGTTTTTTTTAAATTCGGAAAATTTCATAACAATCAATACTTAATAAGTAGACACAACTATAGGACATTTAACTGTAAACTTAATAATTTTTAACAAAATACATTCCATAATCTGATTCCTCTAAATCTTCTTTTTAGAAGAATTATAAATCAAATAATGTAGAATTTCCCGAAAGAAACGGAAGATTTTAATTCTTAAGCAGTTTAAAAGAAACAAACCATTCCCATGAATCACCACCTTCAAACCAGGCATTTGCTATGCCTGCTGAAAGAGTTGATTCAAGATTGAACCAATGTTTGAAAATTAAATCCATCTGAGCACCAATATCAATCCATTTCTCACCCAAGGGAGATTTTGTGTACAATGCCTGTGAGTATATTGCAAAATCAATATGGTTTAAGAAATGATTTCCAATTGCTGCGTTACCAAATCTTAACGGCGGCAAATCATTTTCAACCGTTACTTTTACAAACCTTTCCGCATCAAGACTATAGATGGGAATTCCGGGAAACCTGAAAACTTTTCTAAACTGCTTTACTTCAACATTTTCTAAAGCTCTGTTTCCGAAGCCGCCAAAGAAGAATCTTCCCTGAAAAATTTCATCATTAGTTTTATGATACCCTCCTGCAAGTTTGAAGTGGAAAACATTGTGCGGAAAAAAGAAAGTTGTGAAATGATCCCACTCAGTATAAATTTGTCCGGCATATTCAACCTTTTTTTGGGGATTTGTACCAAAGAGCATTAAGGTTACATTAAATTCATTACCATACTCAAAATCAGAACTTCCAATTGTTCTTCTTAGATCTTTAGAATTAAAGCTTGTTTGTGCAACAGCAAAGTCAGGTTGGGACACTCTGACGATATTATCATGTATAAATATCTGGTTAGTATAAAAAGAAAACTCAGATTGCTGCTTAACTTTTAATGGATTATCATATATCCAGTAGTAAATATGTCCAAGGTGAAATTTTGTCCCGATTAATCCTCTTTTTCTTTTGTTAAAAAGATCATAAAAATCAGGTGCGTTATGATCTATACCAAATTCATATTGCTTTTTATATTCATACTTTCCTTTGAAGTGCCACTTGGGCCCTAAAGGATTTTCATTAAATGGCGAATATCCCATTTCAATGGTTAAATCATGATTGAGTAAAGGATCAGAAATATGAGTGAATATTCCGAGCATCTTTTGTTTTTGAAAACCACTTATAACTGGAATGAAAGTTTGAATTTTCAGATTTGCTAACCCATTGTATTCTTCTTCTTTACTTTTCGTTTTAAGAGAACTTGTCTCTGTAGATGGATTTACATACCAGTTATACACAACTGAATTTTTTTTAATTACTTCTTGCCCGAGATATTGAATAGCTGGTAAAACTCCAGCAGGTTTATCCTGAACAATAACAGGAATGAGTCCGTCCGAAGTAAATTCAAAAGCAAATAAAAGATCGGTACCAATATGAATTGGTTTAAATAATCCTCGCAAGGTATGACTTATTGCTACAGGATTATAATTTGAGGTAAATTCATCCGCTACTTCCACTTTATAAATATTTGAGACTCCATTTGTAAAAGCATTCCAGTATAAAGTCTTTCCATCTAAACTCCATGATGGATTTTCAGGTGATCCATTTGAAGTAATATAATCATAGTTAAATGTATTACTATTTAAAAGGCTGTCGGTGCTAATAAGAATGATAGACTGCTTCCCGGTTGACCTTAATAAAGTTGCCGCCAGATACTTGCCGGAAGGATTAACAGCTAATTGTTGAATCTCATCACCGACTGAAAACTCGGTAATTTGCTCAAGGGCACTATATGGATATGGAGAATAAATTATAGCTGCTTTACCACCTGAATGTTTTACTCCCCACAATTCATGAGTTACAGGTGAAACAGTAAGATGACCAATTCTTGAATCTCTAAAGAGAATTTTTGTTTCTTCAGTTTCAACATTAAGAACATAAAGATCTCTGTAAAGCTGGTTATTATTAGTTGTATAGAAAAATAGTCCTGTCTCATAATCAAAAGCTGTTGAGGCAACTTGGTATTGGCTGGGTGTTGGCAAAGTACCTATATCATAAGATATAAGAGAGCGTAGATCAAGTTTTAGAATCGAAGATAAATGATGCGGCTGATGATAACCAAAAATTACTGTTTCAGATGCGGGATCAAAATGAGGCTGGGTTATAAATCCAAATGGTTCATCTTTTATTCTTTTTACATAAGAAGTTTTTGATGAATTAAGCTTTTCAATATTTTTTTTCTGGAACTCCTTTTCATACTGAATAAAATTTCCCCATTCTTCATCAAAATCTTTATCAAACACCATTTTAAATTTATTCTTAAATCCATGATAAAAATCTCCGGAAGAGATCTTAAACCATCCAAGAAGTTTTTGCGAATCATATTTGATTGCAAGATAAGCAGCAAACCGGGCTCCATATAAATAGTATAAAGTCTCTACTAAAAAAGAATTGTGAGTTGTTTTTGCATCCAGCATTAAATCTGATGGGAATTCCTTGTTATCAAGCACCATAGTTCTGAAATACATTTCATCAAAATTGCCAAGAATCCTTCCAAAACCACCACTCATCCACGTTTCAAGAAAAACAGCAATAGCTTCCTGGTGCCATCTGGGAGTATAACGACTGTAATTTGTTAGAATACTGTAAAAAACTGTAATTGGCTGAACTTGTTCAGGAGCAACTTTTTGAAAAATTTTTCTTGACAGATTTTCAATACTCGATGCCTGGTCATTTATTACAATATGAACGAGTTCATGACTGATCAGCCATTGCAATCTTTCACTGTAAGGAATATTTTCATAACCCGGTTCCAGAGGCTCAATTTCAAGCCGGATAAAATTCCTTGGAATTGTTGTAGTAGTACCAAAACCATAATCGCTTACATCATATGTGTTAATAATAATTTTTTCCGAAGGTTTATAATTAAAAAGATTCATTAAAACTTTTAAAGAGTTTTCTGCAGAACGAATGATGTAAGGGATTAATGAAGAATGACTTTCACGGTAAAGAACAATAAAGTTTTCACTTTCGGTTTTAAACCAATCTAAAGGATCGGGATCAACATTAATTCTCACAACAAGATCTGTTGTCCCCGGAATTTCGGAGGCATCGCTGAAATTATAATCTATATTCATACTTAAAGTTATTTCAAGGTTATAATTAACAATTTCACTTTTTACATTATTTACTAAATTTGTCTTTATTTCAATGCCTGAATCCGATTCCAACTTTGTGTTATTAAGAATGATTTTAAATTCACCGTTGTTATAATAACTTCTGTAAGAAGGAATTTTTTGATCGGAAAAAAGTCTTACTACAATACCATCACCTTTTTCGTAAACAAGGATTTTCAAAATCTTTACTCCACTTGAATCTTTTTTATCTGACATGTTTTCTAAGAAAAAATCTTTATTCAAAATTTCATTGCTGCTTATTTGCAGATTTAATGAATCCGTAAGATATATTTCTTTTCCAAATGCAATGCTTAATGATTCTAAAGAATAATTAAGAGGTACATAAAGATGATTTCCTTCGGTGAAGGTTGACACAGGAAGTTGAAAAGTTTTGGAATAATTATCTTTTTTGTTCTTCAGTATTATAAATGGATGACCCGAAGTAACTAATAATTTTACCTTCTCAAAATCAGCTTCAAGAATGTTTCCTTTGTTTTCTCGCTTGTGAGGTATTGAAAGAAGATCAACAAAATCAGACAATGAGAAATAATAATTATCATGAAGTTTTTTTACATGAATTTTAAACCGACTATTATTATAATTGATTTCAAGTTCTTGAGTCTGGGGATAAATGAGAAAATGGAAAGCAAAAAGAAAAAAGAAATAAAACAAAAGTCTCATTACAAAGTTATTTCATAAAATAAATAAGTAAATGCCCAAAGATAAATATTCGATACTAATCTTAAAACTATAATAAAAAAGCCCGACTTCCGCCGGGCTTTAATTATCCTTTTGCAAACAGATAATTTAGTTCAACTGTGTCAATTTCCTATCTTCAGCATTATTATCTTGAGAAACCGTAAACGCTTCCCAATTCATCAAGTTGTGAACCTGATCTTGAGAAACCATATACGCTTCCAAGTTCATCAAGCTGTGAACCTGATCTTGAGAAACCATATACACTTCCCAATTCGTCAAGCTGTGAACTTGATCTTGAAAAACCATATACACTTCCCAATTCATCAAGTTGTGAACCTGATCTTGAGAAACCATATACGCTTCCAAGTTCATCAAGCTGTGAACCTGACCTTGAGAAACCGTAAACGCTTCCCAATTCATCAAGCTGTGAACCTGATCTTGAGAAACCGTAAACGCTTCCCAATTCATCAAGCTGTGAACCTGACCTTGAGAAACCATATACGCTTCCAAGTTCATCAAGCTGTGAACCTGATCTTGAGAAACCGTAAACGCTTCCCAATTCATCAAGCTGTGAACCTGATCTTGAAAAACCATATACGCTTCCAAGTTCCTGGAGTTGTGCTGAAGATTTGCTCTCAAGAACCGCGATATTCCGAATATCGACTGTTTCACTTGAGTTAGCGGAATTTTGGAGTTGAACTGCATCTTGAGGAACTCTGTATCTGACAGATTCCTCTACGTTATTCATAGTTTGAGCATATCCTAAAGAATATACTCCTACTAGAATAATCGCGGAAAAAAGAGCTTTGAGCATAGCACACCCTTTTTAAATATAACATAGCGTAGAAAATGACACATTTCCCTACAATAACCGTGTGTTCTGGGGCAATATATATACCACCATCAAATTTATCCGTTTAATAAGGATGTTATAAGAAGTTTATTAGGTTCAGTAAATTTTACAATCTATTAGGTGTAATAATGGGTAATCTGTAAAATATTTTTACAGGTATCAACTATTTAAAAGCTTATCTAATTTGGGTCTGGAGATGCCAAGGATTTTTGCAGATTTAGTTTTATTCCCTCTCATTTTTCTTAATACTTCTTTTGCATAAAGCCGTGAGAGTTTATTTAAATCAAAGGTCTCATAATTCAGATCTAATCTTATCAAATTAGGGTGTAATGTAATATGTTCTTCTTTTTCCAGAATATTCAACGGCAGATTTTTTAAGAGAATTGTAAAATCATTTACTCTTAGTAAATTATCTTCGCTTAGTAAAACAGCTCTTTCAATTGCGTTTCTTAATTCCCTAACATTCCCAGGCCACGTATAGGATAATAAAAATTCTTTTAATCCATCTTCAAATGTATCAACCGACTTATTAAATTGCGCATTAAACTCTTCAACAAATTTTTCTGTAAGCAGAACAACATCATTTCCCCTTTCTCTCAAAGGAGGCAGCATAATAGAAACAACATTCAGTCTATGATATAAATCATTTCTGAAAAGATTTTTTTCTACCATATCATTTAAATCTCTGTTTGTTGCAGAGATTATTCTTGTGTTAACAGGAATATCATCAACACTTCCAAGTCGGCGGATAATTTTTTTTTCAATAACCCGCAATAATTTAACCTGGAGATTAAAACTTAAATCGCCTACTTCATCCAAAAAAAGAGTTCCGTTTTCTGCTAGTTCAAATAAACCCAGCTTTCTA
>MHAF01000165.1 GCA_001802865.1 Ignavibacteria bacterium RBG_16_34_14 | reverse complement strand
ACCGCACGCCATTGCTTCAAGCGGTGGTAAGCCGAACCCTTCATATAAAGAAGGAAATATGAATAGAGATGCACCTTTCATAAGATTATTCATTTCCTCTTCGTCGACATAACCTCTTAAAATAATCCTGTTGTCATTTAGAATTTTTTTGGGAATCCTTCCTGCTCGAATTTCTTTTTTAAACTCTTCTTTTCCCCCGCCTATAAAAACAAGATTATGCGGGATCAATTCTTTTATTGAATAAAATGCTTCTACTATTCCCTTTATGTTTTTCATCGGACAAATTCTGCCTGCATAAAGAATATATTCTTCTTTTATTTGTTTCTCTTCATTCTTCTTTAAAAAGTAATCAGGAATCCCATTTGGAATTATGTCAATCTTCCATGAAGGGATATTATACAGTTTTGTAATTAATTCTTTTGTATGGGTTGAAGGAGTAATTATTATCCGGGCTTTTTGTAAAGCAAAACCCAATAATTTTTTAAAATAAAAATATTGCTTTTTATGAAACTCAGGGAAAAGCAAAGGAATTACATCATGAATTGTTACAACCTGGTTCCGGTTGAAAAAACTTACTTCGAGCTGACTCGTATTAAAAAATATATTTTTTCTATTTAGAATTGAAAGAAGATTTGAATAGATAAGTCTTAACAGATGTCCTATAAAATTATAATCCGGTGAAACATATTTAGTAACCCACTTTATTTTAAAATTACCCGGGAAAGAAATTTTATCTAACTGAGGTTTGCATTTTTTATTAACATAAATTTCAAAAAAAATGTCTGTTTCAATTTTAACAAGTTCTTTTATAATGCTTAACGAATAAATACCTATTCCGCTTGATCTCTCACCAATATTAGTAGCGTTAATAATTATTTTATTAAAAATTTTATTTTTCATTTTTTAAACCGCAATTCCTTCAGATAACCTGTAAACACCAGCTGTTTCTTCTGGGTCACCGTCCATAATTATTTTACCCTTATCGAGCCATATTATACGGTTACATTGTGTTACAAGAAAATCGAGGTTGTGGGAGACGAAAATAGTAGTGCTGCCCTGCTTCATAAGTTTTTGCATTCTTATAATGCATTTTCTCATGAAAAATTCATCTCCCACACCAAACACTTCGTCTACAAGTAAAACGTCTGGTTTCACATCAGTTGCAATAGCAAATGCCAGGCGTGCATACATTCCTGAAGAATAATTTTTCACAGGTTCATCTATAAAGTCTTCCAGCTCCGAAAATTTAATTATATCATCCATCCTTGCTTCAATTTCATCTTTTCTGTAGCCCATAAGAATACCTGAGAGGTAACAGTTTTCTCTTCCTGAAAGATCGGGTTGAAATCCAATTCCAAGTTCAATCAGCGGAACGATATGTTTACCCGTATTTCGGTTAACTGTTCCGGATTGAGGAGTGATTACACCCGTGAGAACTTTTAGTAACGTTGATTTACCCGCACCATTCCTGCCTATCAGCCCGACATTTTCTCCATCATTAATAACAAGGTTAATATTGTCTACGGCACTTATCTTTTGCGACGAATGACCATTCATCTTTACTGCTAAAGCATAGCGAAGAGTTTTATGGCTTATTGAGTGTTTATCAAAATTAACCGAGACATTTTTTAATTCGAATATTGTTTTCATCTTATAGGTAGAAATAGAATTTGTTTTTAAATTTTTGAATTAGATTATAGCCTATTACTAAAGTGAACAGGCTGATGATTATTGATATTATCCAGTCAATATCGGAAGGCCAGACAGCTTCATAAACAGGTTTCTGGAAGAGTGCTGCAAAATATGTGATCGGGTGATATTGCATCAGGTTTGCCTGTAATGAATTCGGTTCGAAAATATTCTTATGAAATAGAATGGGTGAAGTAAAGAAGACGAGAGTCAATATCATTTGAATCAACGGACGGACATCGCGAAAGAAAGTGAAAAGTACCGCAGAAATCATTCCCAGTCCAATTCCAAACAAAGCCCACGGAATAATTGATAATGGTAAAATGATTAAATGAATAGTCCAGTTTTCTTTGAGGAATGCGAAGAGAATAAATGCAACTGTAATTGAAAACAAAAATTCAAAAGTAGATATAATAAATTTGTTTGCAGGAAAAGCAAGCGGGGAGACATACATTTTTTTCAGAAGCCATTCTCCGCCTACAATTGATTCCATCGAGCTTGTTACAACTTTCTCAAAATATCTCCATGGAACAAGAGCACTGAATAAGAAAACAGCATAATCATTAATGTTCATCCTGTTAATTACTGAAAATACGAGGCTAAGAATTACCAGATAAAGTGCAGGTTCAAGGAAATTCCAGAGAAATCCCAGTGCAGTAAACCTGTATTTTGTCTTTAGCTGGCTTACTGCAAAATACCACGAAAATCTCCACGATGTTGAATCCATAAAATCTTACTGCCTTTCAATAGATGTTATATCAACTTCTTTATTTTTTTCTTGTATTGAATTTTTATTTACCGGACTTACCTGAATATTAATTCTGTCAAATGAGCAGGTGCCCTCTTCTAAGTTACCGAGTATGGCGTAACTGAAATTTTCATCTGCATCTAATTCAAATTTTTTTTCTACCAGTCCGGGCTCATTCATTCTTAACACAAATTCCTGGTCGCAGGTAATCAAATCTGATTTAAGAGTCATATACTTATGAACTCTTAAACTTATTCTTAGTGGGAAACCCGGCTCAACATTATTTATATTCATTTCAATCTTTATAGTCCGTTTCCCGCTTCCTAGCCAGGAATAATCTGTGTGGAATAATACCTTATCAGGCATTGTTCTGTTATTCTTTTCAAAAAATTCTGAATGGTCAAGAAAGTAAGGAGATACTCCCTCTGGGAGAGTTGCAAAAGGAGATAAAGTTAATTTTGAGTTTTGAATCCACTCTCTGTATTTGGCAATTCCGGTTTGAAGAATAGAATTAGTTTTCTCAATTTCATTTCTATTAAAGACATTTGAAGAAAATTTTATTTTGTTACTTCTTTTCTGCATTATAAAGAGTATTGATGTAAAAGGATACTTCCCTCTAAGCAGTAAAATGTGCTGTATTATCCTGAAGATGTTATTGCCTGAAGCTGTATCTTCTGAATAAAATAATTTTGAAATGTTAGCTGGTAAAGGATAATTGCTTTCATGGTTCGTGATGTTTAAATCGGGATTTACTGCAAGAGTAAAATCCATTTCCTCAAAAAGCTTCATTAAATACTCGGCTGAGAAGATATAATTATTCTGATCTTTTATAGTTTCACTGCCAAAATTAAATTCGGTCGTAAAAACATATACACCCTCAGCTTTCAGAACCCGGAAGACTTCATTCAAATGTCTTAGAAAATCATTATAGTGGCCGATATGCTCTATTGAACATGATGAATAACAAAAATCGAATGTGTTATCGGGAAATTTCAATTCCCGCATATCCATATTAAATACATCAAGCTTCGCATCATCTACTTCAAAAGGTTTATTACTACGAATAAATTTATCTGCATTATTTGTTCTGGCTGTATCCCAGGAAGTTTCCGTTTCATATAAATCTGTTACAGTTAGTTTTTTAATTCTTCTTGCAATTGAGTATAGAACACGTTCATTACCTCCTCCCATAGAAAGACCCGTTTTTTCAGGAGAGATCATTCCGAGCTTCTTCAATGTTAAAAAGATCATCCCGAACTCCCACTGCTTCCTGTGAAGCCTTGGTATTTCTTCTAATTCATTTAGAAGAACATCAATCAATTCAGAATCAAACCAATCTGCAGCATCACATACTTTGCTTAAGTTTTTCATTTTTTATCCTTTAAAGCAATTAAAATTTTTAATTCATCAAGAATTATATTTAAATTAATCTTACTCATACAAACACTGGCTCTCATGTTAGTAAGCTTGCAAGGTATACTTTCATTCCTCCAGCATGGCAGGCATTCAATCTGGTCGCGTGCATCAAGAAACTTGCAGTATTTATAATGCTTTGTTCTTACTTTCCCATCAATTGGTCCGAACAAAGCAAGACAAGGAATATCCTGTGAAGCAGCAAAATGGACAAAGCTTGAATCAGGTGCAATTATCACATCGCAGCCGCTCGCAATAGCAAAAGCTTTTCTTAATGAACAGTTATTTAATTTTATAACATTTTCAAAATTGCATCCTTTAATCGGTTCACCATCAAAAACCAGGACCGAATATTCTTTAGATAACTCTTTTACAAGATTCTCCATGTGAGGATAATTTCTGTACGTTTCATCGGAATGAAGCTGCACACCAATAACTTTTTTACCGGTTAAATTATTTTCTTTCCAGAATTTATTTTTTAAATGATGTTCTTCCTCATTAATAAAATATCTTGGCTTCCTGTCTAATTTCCATAGCCTTACTCTCTTGTTCCCTAAAGCTTTTGCAAAAATATCAATTCGGCTCTCTTTAACTTCGGGTGCAGTTTTGCTTTCTATCCGTGAAGCAGGACAGTCTGAAAAGTTGAACCACTTGCCATATTGCAGATGATTCAGATCCGGGTCTTCAATATCCCTGAGTATAACATCTTTGTTTCCTTCAAAGAGAGAAAAATATCTTTTTGGTATTGCAAGTTGTATTTCACGAGAAGGATATTTCTGTTTCAAAGCATGAAAGCCGGGAGTCATCATCAGAAAATCACCGATTCCCCCCATTGCTCGTGTAATAAGTATTTTCTTCCTGTTATTTTCTTTAACGTTAGAATTATAGTTTCTTACTAAAGCGGGATATTTTAATTCCCCTAATGATTCTTTAAGATTTACATGTTCATTCCTTCTTATGTAGTTCAACCCATAGACATAACCCAATATAATCAGTGCAAAAATTCTATTAATAAAACCCAGTTTTATTTTTTTGAAGTCAGGAAGTTTGTAATAAAGCCAGTGAACGAAATATAAGAATTTATCGGGTACATTTGTTCCGGGTCTCAACAAAAGCCGGAAAGAACGCTTGTATGTATTTTCCAGCTGGTCAACAAAATTTTTCCGGTCACTCAAATCTGTATAGAAATACCGCAGACCAAGCAGAAGCAGTTTTTTATAAACAGAGATACTCCCTGCAATTAATGTTACCTGGCTAAGATTAAATAAAATTTGGGGGATCTTTTTTCTGTCTGTTATCAGGTAAGGACGCCCGGCAAGATGAGCAAGAATATCGTAGGCTTCATTCATCATTCCCTTTGAAATATAAATAGTGGCCTTTTTATTCATTATATCTATGTGGATATCAGGAAATTTTGTCGTACCGAATCTGTCAGCTTCGTTCAGAAAGGAAAGGGCTTCATCAAGGCAGTTTAAACAAATCAGCTCTTCACTCCAGTAAATAATTGATTGAAACAGTTCTTTCGGGAACTGGTTGTTCTTGCTGCAATCATTTATAAATAACCGCAAAGTTGCATTTATAAATTTTTTCTCACTTAAAATTAAATTTTCAAAATGAAGTTTCTTAACTTCTTTAAGCTTTTCTATCCCACCCCATATAGCCTGGTTAAGAATATTTTTGTCTGTATAATTATATCTCTTAGCAGCAGGAATGCTTTTAAATATTGTATGAACTCTTTCATACTGCCCGGAATAAGCCATATAACTCAACTCCTCGGGTGAGGAATAACGAAAGTGATTATTATTTTCTTTACTTAATTGAAGCAAAATGACACCGTTCTGTTAAATTATTAAAGAGATAGTTCCAAAATTTTTATTTCTTTTTCCGCAAATTTCTTAAGCTCGAGGTAACGTTCCCCACTGAATGGACCGGGAGGAGGATTAAGAAAAGAATAACATACTTTCAAAGCATCTTTGTATAATCCTACATTTATCAGGCAGCTGATTTCTCTTCGTCTGCTTTCGGGGTTAAGAGAAGGACAAGTATCTGTCACTATCCTGTACCATTTTATTGCTTCAAGATAGTAACCGAGACTCTCAAGGCTTAGAGCATACCAGTACATTGCATTCTGAACAATATCATTTCCTAATGAATCGGAAATATCAATGACTTTTTTAAATGCTTCCGCTGATTTCCTGTAATCCTTAAGCTGAAGATAAACCCAGCCCATTCGGAAAAAAGCATTGTACCTGCATTTAATATCAGAAGCATTCTTGCCAGCCTTTATGTAATAACTTATTATTTCATTTGTGTTCCCCTGTACCAAATTCTCCAGGCACCAGCCACAGTGGAAAGCTATATCACCGTAATCATAATCATCATTATGCAAAAGAGTTAGAAAAATTTTATATGCCTCTTCAAAAGATGAACGCCGCTCAAGTTCAAGTGCATATTCATAATCTTTTAAGGTGGTGAATATTTTATTTTCTGCAATCATTTTAATTTGTTTAAGACACCAGAATCTATTAATGGATTATGTTCTTTAGTGAAGAGTTCTTTGTAATAGTGACAAACTGTAATGCCACTTATCTTTATAGTTATTACTAATTTCAATTTTAGATAGGTTGATAATTGAAAAAAAATAATGAGGGTTTAATTTTAGGGAATAAAACCTATAATACCTCAAATTAAGGTGGGAAGAGATATAAACCTGGTGAAAAGTTATTCGATGGGTCTTGGAAGATGGCTATTAAGCGGGATAATTTTCTGAAGAATACTGTTGGCACTCAATTAATTGACGATATAATAATTCATTATGTAGTTTTATTTTGGGAACCAATCAGATTACTTGCCATTGCGAGCAAAAAGAAGAACAGAACTTTACTTATTGGATCGAGTAGAAAACCACCACTAAGTGAATTCAAGTAGAATATTGATAAACCAGCTAATACAGCTAACTTTAAGTCGAATTTAAATTTTTCAGTAGCAGAATGCTTCAATGTTTTAATTCCCCAATAATAAATTGAAAACATTAACCAAAGAAAAGCCAGAAGACCTAAAATTCCGCTTTCCATATAGACTTGTAAATACTCATTATGCCAGCCCCCTACTTCCTTATCAACTAACTGTTGGTATAAAGGAAAAATCTCCTTAAAGGTTCGTGTACCAAATCCTAAGATGAAATGTTGATCGGATATCATTAAAGCTCCTTGCCAGATAACATCCCGGTCAGATAAATGCTGAGGGAAGTGTATTATCTCATTAAACCTTTCAGAGAGATTCGGAATAAGAAATATCATCAATGCAAAAATTATTAATAAAACACCGAGTATAATTCTTTCCTTAAATAAACCGATGATAAAAATAATTATAACAATTGTAATCCAGTTTGAACGATTGAATGTAAATAAAATTCCACTTAATAAAAGAAACAGAATGACTAACCACCAGGTTCGGGAAGGAAAGAATTCTTTATTTCTGCCTAGAGTGAAAACAATAGAAAAAATAACGGATAAAAACATTCCTAAGGTACTATAACCGGAAGTGGTGGATGTTGCCCTCTCCACATTTCCTAATAATACTTTAGCTGTACCAATTATGCTCGCGATTATAGCCGCAATAATTAATATCCTAATAAGGAATCGAATTTTCTCCTCATCATATTTAGATAATTCAGTTAAAAAAACAAAAACTATAAGGTAAAAAAAAATTTCTTTGTTGAGTGAATAAACACTTAAAGAAGGATACTCTGAGAAGATTATAGACAAAACCCTTATTCCAATAAATACCACAAAAGGTAAAACAATTGGACGTTTTATAGAAAAGGCTTTTTCTTCTTTTATTATTTTAAACAAACCTAACAGAATCAGAAGAATTAATAATGCTTGTCCCACAGCTGTGGAAAATATCAATATACCCAGCAGAGTAACTATGCTCCACCATATAATCAAATCAAATTTATTATTTATTTTATATCCTAAATCAATCTTCATTATTTTTTGAACAAAATTCTGCACGCAATATTGGGTATAATCTTCTTAAAGACAATATTTCTTTATTACAAGAAGATGTTATAAATGAAATCTAATTTCCATTTTCCAGTATTTGTTTTTTAACCCAACAACTAAAATTGGATTTGCATTACCTTTTTCTTCTGGTATTGAATTAAAAATATTTAATGTCAGGAAGGCAGAGCAATGAATCAGGAGAGTTGAAATAAAAATGATTGAATAGATGAAGTCATTTCATCTCTTCTTCCCCAAACCCGTCATATTTTGGCGGGTTTTTTTATGTTATCCAATCAAATTAAATTTGTTTTGTTGTTACAAAAATTAAATAAGTTTAATTTTAACCCGTTGAAAATTGTTCTATAAAACTATAGAGAGGTAAAAATGTTTGACGATAAATATAAATTTTCCTGTGTTGAAAGATTTCTTCAGTATGTAAAATATGATACTCAATCCGATGAGGATTCCACATCATTCCCAAGCACAGAAAAGCAAAAAATCTTATCTGCTGATCTTGCAAAAGAATTAAAAAGTATCGGATTAAAAGATGCACAAATGGATGATTGGGGTTATGTTATGGCAACTCTTCCATCAAATACAAATAAAGATGTTCCGCCAATAGCATTTATTGCCCATGTTGACACTTCCCCTTCAGTTACCGGGAAAAATGTTAATCCTGTTACTAATAAAAATTATCAGGGTGGAGATATAAAACTTTCCAACGGAGGATGGATTATTAAGGAAAGCGAAAACCCGGATCTAAAAAATATGATAGGGTTTGATATTATAACCACAGATGGAAATACTTTGCTTGGTGCAGATAATAAAGCCGGTGTTGCAGAGATTATTGATGCAATAAATTATTTAATTACGCACCCGGAAGTAAAACATGGTACCATAAAAGTATGCTTTACTCCTGATGAAGAAGTTGGAAGAGGAACCGAAAAGATTGATCTGAAAAAACTTAGAGCAAAGTATGCTTATACAGTTGATGGATCGAGCAGGGGAGAGATTGAATCTGAAACATTCAGTGCTGATGCCGTTGTTATAAAATTTTTTGGCAAAAATATTCATCCCGGCTATGCAAAAAATAAAATGATAAACTCAATTAAAATTGCTTCAGCTTTTATTGAGAGTTTGCCCAAAAATAAATTATCACCCGAAACAACTGAAAACAGGGAAGGATATGTTCATCCTCTCGCTTTCAACGGGAATGAAGAGATGACGCTTGTAAAATTTATTATCAGAGATTTTGAAACTCCTAAATTAAAAGAGTATGAAAACTTCCTTAAAGATCTTGCAGAAAAAACTGTTGCAAAATTTCCGGGGGCAAGACTTGAATTTGAGGTGAAAGAGCAATACAGAAACATGAAAGAAGTTCTAGTTAACCATTTTAAAGTGATAGATTATGCTGCTGAAGCTATGAACAGACTTGGAATAAAACCTATAATGCATCCTATCAGGGGGGGAACTGATGGATCCCGATTATCTTTTATGGGTTTACCAACACCAAATATTTTTGCCGGTGAACATAGCTTTCATTCACAGCTGGAATGGGTTGCCGTACAAGATATGGAAATGGCAGTTAAAGCTATTGTTGAGATTGCAAAAGTTTGGGAAGAAAAATCGTAAAAACTGTTTGTTGTCTGTTGTTTGTAAGTTGTTGTAAATAAGGAAAGATGAAAACAAAGTTTGAAGATTTAGAGATATTTAAACTTACAGAAAAATTATCTGATGAAGTTTTGGGAATGGTTATTAAATGGAATAATTTTCCAAAGAATACATTAGGCATTCAATTAGTTAATACGGCGGATTAGATAGTAAAATAAATAAGAAAAACTAAATGGGTTTATGATTAAAGTTTCCAACAAACAACAAACTACTAACAACAAACCAGAGTTAATGAGTCCCGCTGGAGACCGAACAATGCTGACCGCAGTAGTTAAAGCCGGTGCAAATGCAGTTTACTTTGGTGTTGATAAACTAAATATGCGCAACAAAGCAGCAAACTTTAAAATTGATGAGCTGCATGAAGCAGTTTCTTTCTGTAAAAAGCATAATGTAAAAACTTATCTTACTTTAAATACGATAGTCTTTGAAGAAGAGCTGGATAAAGTTGATGAGATAATTTCTGCAGCTAAAAAATCAGGAGTGGATAGAATTATTTGCTGGGATTTAGCTGTTGCTGAGAAATGCAAAAAACATAAAATTCCATTCTGCATTTCAACTCAAGCTTCTGTTTCAAATTCATTAAGTGCAAATTTTTATAAATCAATCGGAGCTTCAAGAATTGTTCTTGCACGTGAATGTTCTCTCGAAGAGATAAAGAAAATCAGGAAGAATACTGATCTTGAAACGGAAGCTTTTATTCATGGTGCAATGTGCGTCGCAGTAAGCGGAAGATGCTTTATGAGCCATCATCTGTTTGGTAAAAGTGCGAACCGCGGAGACTGCATTCAACCTTGCAGAAGAGAATATGAAGTTTACGACCTGCCTGCCGGCAGGCAAGGTCCGATAATAAAAAGATCTATGCTTATTGGTGAAGATTACGTTCTATCAGCAAAAGACCTCTGCACAATTGAATTTATTGATGAGCTTATAGCAGCAGGGATTAATTCTTTTAAGATAGAAGGAAGAAAAAGAAGCTCTGAGTATGCAGCAAAAGTTACATCGGTTTACAGGAGAGCAATTGATCTTTACTTTGAAGGGAAATTAACAGCTGAGGCAAAGAAAAATTTCTTAAAAGAACTGGAAGAAGTCTACAACCGTGGTTTCTCATCGGGATTCTATTTCGGAAAACCCTCATCTGAAGATTATGCAGATATTTATGGAAGTAAAGCAACCACAAAGAAAGAATATATTGGGAAAGTTCTTAATTATTATAAGCGTTCTAAAATTGTTTACATAAAACTGGAAACAGGTAAACTTAAACTTGATGATAATATAATGATAATTGGTCCTACTTCAGGAGTTGTTAATCTTCAATTAGAAAAAATTTTAATTGAAGAAGAAAATGTTAACCAAGCTGATAGAGGTGATAAAATTACCTTCCCCTGCCCAGATCTTGTCAGACATAATGATACTGTTTATTTAATCTCCCGCTTTAATACAAATTAAACTACTCCCTTAAATTCCATTCCACGTTTTTAAAAAAGATTTATCTTCTTGGTTTTTCTAACCTATATCTGCTCAATAACCATATAGCGTATATGAATGTAACTTAGGATACAGATTTTTGACAAGAAGGGAGCTTCGGCTCCCTTTGTTACTTATTGGAATAATTGAGGGGGAACCGGTAATGTAGAGTTAATGTTTATAGAAAAGTTATTCTTCATGTAATTCCTTACTGGTTTGATGAGCAAGAGATAAAGAAATCTGTTTCATAATTCCTTTAATTGATCTTCTATTTTCTTCATCCTTTTCTTTTTCCAGTTCGGTTAAGCTGTTCCCAAATCTCACCATCAAAGATTCAATATCAGGACTTTCAACTGCTGCCAAATCTCCCCAATATAATTCCCAAAATCTTTTTTTCTTCGATTCATACAGATCTGAGCCCGGATCTTCGTTAGTTGATAGAAAAGATAAAATTTGCCGGGTTTCTTTATACAAAGCAGTTTTTTCTTCTAAAATTTTTTCCTGTCTCTCTATCTTTTTGAGTTCATATTCTTTCTCTAATGATTTTTTTTGTCCATCAGTATACTGATAAATACCTACAAAGACAGTAATCACGGCAATTATTGGCGTTACAATCGCTTTGATGATAATGTCCCATTTTCTGTGTTGTTCTTCTGTCATTTCTTTTCCTAATGTAGATGAAATATTGATTCGCCAAAATATAAGCAATAAAATATAATAAGCACTTGTTCACCCTCAAAGGATTTGATCCAACACTTCTTTGATTAACTATTTTATATCATTTCAAATTCTTCAGGGTAATGCACTGTACCTGTTACCCCGGTTAATCCGTTTTCTACAAGTTCAATTCCCATAAAAACATTTTTCGGAACATCAAAGGGAGCTTTTATTTTCCATTTATTTGCAGGTTTGAATCCGAATTTTGGATAATAATGTTCATGCCCTAGGACAATAACTGATTTGTATCCCAGTTCTCTGGCTTTATTAAATCCGTAACGAATTAATTTCCCGCCTATACCTCTTTTTTGTAATTCAGGTGTTACTGCCATTGGGGCAAGCGCAAGACTTTCAAATTCATTACCGTTGTCGTCTTTGATTATAATCTTAGTAAATATAATGTGCCCAACAATTTTATTATTAGTCACAGCAACTAATGAAAACTCAGGAATAAAGGCGTTACTTTTTCTTAAAAGCTCAACAAGTTTCGATTCACTTTCCTGCCCAAATGCAGCCTTGTTTAATTCATAAACATCTGCATAGTCACTCTCTATTTCTTTTCTAATTTCAATTTTTTTATTTATCATTTGCTTATTGTCCCTGCAATTGCCGGCAAAACTCCGCACAATATTACTCATAACATTCCATTACTGATCAGCTTTTGGTGTTTTTACCCGATTTATTTTTTAGTATAGAGATTACAAGTCCAATTTGTCCTAAGTGATAAATATCATGATGAATAATACCTTCTATTTGATAATCAAATTTTTTACCTGCTTGATATTCATTTTCCAGAAAATCGTCCGTCTTTGTTTCCAGCAGGTTTATCAATTCTTTTTGAATCATGTCGAATTCATTTAGTAAATTACTCCATCCTTTTTCCATCAATGATTCTAAGGAAAGAAAATTTTGATCTTTTTCAGTTCTTTCGCTGAACTCATTATCCCCCACAGTACGTTTTAAGACAACAGTCCTCCAATAAATACAGTGCCATAGTATTTCGGCAATGGAATGATTGCCGGGTGTTGGTTGTGTGAATGCAATTTGCTCGTTAACATTTTTAAGTTTTTCCATGTAACTTTCACCGTTCCAGCTCCCCCCTTCGTATAATTGTTGGAGTTGTCGTATATAATTATTTATTCGTGATGTCATAATATGTCTCCTTATTGTTTTGTGTTTCAAACTATAACCCAAATTGAAAGACATAAGCTTTCTGCCTGTGATGCTTTTTTCACATAAATGGATTCCTATATCTCCGGCATTTGAATTAACTTAAACCTCTCCCTCAAACACATCATTTAAATATGCAAGTTTCGCTTTTCAATCCCTTTTGGAAATCCTTCAGGAACAACGTTTCCTAAACTGGCAAGACCAGGAATTTTTTCTGCAGATAGTGTTTCCAGCATGTTAATGCTCCTTCAAATCTAATAGAAATTAATTTTTAATGAAGAGGGACAAATAGAAATGCTGAAGATGGATGGAATTATTTTATTAATTCACTAAGCCTTTTAATTTCTTCCCTTATTTCGTCAATAACTTCTTTGTTTTTAATTTCTTTCTTTTCACCAACCTTTTCCGAAAACAAATAAAATACTTTTCCACCAAATACTTCTGTAAACTTTTTATGGGATTCTGCTTGCAAATTGTATTCTTTAAAAATTTCAGGAAGTTGTATCCCACTATTAATTGGTTTTATCTGCAAACCAATATATTTTTCTCCAATTTTAATAAAAAAGTCTACATTGAATAACCTATCCCATTCATCTGGAGCCGCTTCAATTTTTACTCCCAGAATTTCTTGAAGTTGTCCATAAACAGTTTGTATTTCCGTTACATAGCCATCATAAGTACGGTCAATTACAAGTTGTATCATATAATCAATACAGTCTTGTTCTGTAACTTCTGCGACTTCAGATTGAATTACTTCTGTGATTTTGGTATAAAGTTTTTTGCCTAGTTCAATGATGTGCTCTTTTGGTTTTACATTCTCAAAATAATATACTTCCCATTCATTGATATTTTTAGGAGAGCATTTTCTGATTGATTCGGAGGTTGATCCAACATTCCTTTTGAAATTGAGTTGGAAGCGGTTCATTACAGAATTGAGGATCCATTCTTTTGCCATTGTTTTGTTGCCAGTTTTCTCTTAAAGCATTTGATCTTTCAACAATAGAATTAGCACGATTCTCAAGACTTTCACAAACCCGATCTAATTCTACTTCATCTTGAATAATCCAATATCCACTGTTCCACATCAAGCTTCCAATGCAACACCCATGATTAAGAATCATTCTAGTAATTAAATTGCCTACATAAACATTTGTTGTATCACCAGCTTCAAGGTCACAATTATCTCTAATTTCACTTGATGATTTTCTATTTTCATACCCAATTGCATTTTCATTAAGATAATCCCAAATAGACTGCTGTTCTTCGTTCATTCCATATTCCTTACTGATAATTTTATAAATTTTTCCTTGAATTTATAATCTGAATTATCATCCACCTGAACTAAATGAGTTTTTATTAAGTGAGCATTGATAAAAGTTTTATTTTCTAGATAGAGGTAGCAAAGTAGATTATTATTATTATCATATTTCTGATTATCAAACTTTAAGAAAACTTTTTTCCCTTTGGTTTTTTCATTAAGGAATTTTGTTGCTTCACCATTTACGGCTTTATCTTCTTTTATACCTATAAGTTTTATAGTTAGATCATTATTCAAACGCAGTTTTTCTGGGCTTATAATTTCTTTAACTGTAAATAATTCTTCCCGTTTTGTGCTTCCGTTTTTATCAATCTTTGAACCGAATTGTAATTTTTTAGGGTCAACTTTTTTATCAAGCTTATGCGGATCTTTGAAAATATATGGGAGCTTTTCAATTTCTTTTTCAAAGTCTGTAGTAATCTTTTGTTTTATAAATTCAAAAGTAGTTTCGTAAATATCTCTCTGATTAGATCCAAGTTTTTGTTTTATAACAGGAATAAATTCCGAATTGATTTCGTAGCCAATAGAATTTCTTCCAAGATTTTTTGCGGCAAGATTTGTTGTTCCGCTTCCAGCAAAAGGGTCAAGCACTGTATCCTCAACAAAAGAAAACATTTTAATTAAGCGTCTTGGCAGTTCTTCGGGAAACATTGCAATATGATAGTCTTGTCTTGTACCTGCAAAATTCCAATGTCCGGCGAAAAATGTATTCCATTCTTCCGCTGTCATTTTTGAAAATTCTTTTTGCTCTTTTGTTGGTTTTGGTGCATCGCCAAGTTTTTTGAAGACTAAAATAAATTCATAATCTAATTTGAGAATACCATTCCTTGGATAAGGATATGAACCCATTTGAATACCGCCGCCTGTTGTATTTGAAGTTGTTACCTTTTGCCAGATGACTGCACCCATATAGTCAAAACTGACATTC
The DNA here is from genome assembly GCA_001802865.1 of Ignavibacteria bacterium RBG_16_34_14. Taxonomy (GTDB): domain Bacteria; phylum Bacteroidota; class Ignavibacteria; order Ignavibacteriales; family Ignavibacteriaceae; genus RBG-16-34-14. The sequence goes on along the minus strand of MHAF01000165.1, from coordinate 5,331 downwards.
TCACAAAACTTAATTATTTCTTCTCGGATTGGAATTATTTTGTAACGTCCATAATAAACAGAACGAGCGAACTGATCCCCAATGTTTATACAAAGTCGGCAGCCTGGAAACAAAACCCGATAACATTCTTTCCAGATAAGACTGAGATTGTTGATATAATTTTCATAACTATCATGAAAGCCAATTTGATCTTTTGAACCATAGTCTTTCAATTGCCAATAGGGAGGAGAAGTAATAACCAAATGCACTGATTTGTCTGAAAGTTCAGCCATTTGTCTGCTGTCGCCGTTTATTATTTTATGATGTGTTTTCATTTAACCTAAGAAAATTCAAAATGAATTTACACAATATTTGGAATATTAGCAGTCCTTCATTCACTCCTAAAAAACTTTGATAACCCTGCCCAAATCTTTATTTTAACAACTCATTTTACACATTAATTTATTCAGAAAGCTATGCGATTCAGTCCCGCCAAAGGCGGGATTCCTATACTTAAAGAAATAACAAGCGATGTCCCGTCAAAGGCGGGATAACAAGCCACATTCTTATGCTTCGCGAAGAAATGATATAGAAGAGATGAATGAAATCGGTGTTAAACTATTTTGATTGGTTCGTTGATTTTTGCCAAACCTTTTTGGGGAAAAGTTTTGATTTTTCTTCAATGTACTTCTTCAATTCCTCAAATGACATGTCCTTGATCTCCATTCCAATTTTATCACGGATATTCCGCAATTGTTGATTTGGAGATTTTTCCTTTTTATGAACTGGTCCGGCTTTTTTCTTTTGTGTTGTTTTCATAATTCCGAAATTTCCCTTGGTGTTCTTATTTCTAATACTTTATAACCTAATTTATAATTAACTCTGTTGTAACCTCTGATACGACTAACGTTGACAATATGTTTGAAATTCCAACTTACTAATATATCAGCGTTATTGATTGTTGCAATTGCAATATGTAAGCAGTCAGGACGATTAGTTTTACCTACAACATTTTCTTGAATATAATGTTCGGCAAGTTCATTTGCCTCATTTGTTATTGGAACAAATTCAATATACTCATTTGGAATTTCTTTTATCAAATTCCCGATATGTTGTGGAGCAGAAGACAGTTCAATTTCTGTCATTTGCGAGTAAAGCATTTTCATTTTCCCTTTGATTATTTTATCAAAAAGCAACTTTGTCCAGAATTCAAATTCCGGTTCAAAATATCCGCCAAAGACAGAAGTATCTAAATACAGCCTTTCCATTTAATAATAAGTTAGCAAAATATTTCCGGTATTTCATGCCATCTTAAAAAATTTTCTTTGGTGTTTTCATAAACATTGAAGCTTTGATAACCCTCCTCAAATCTTTATTTTAACCAATCATTTTACATTTTTTCCGCCATAGGCGGACTTTAATTTATTCAGAAAGCTATGCGATTCAGTAAATCTTTTATCCCAACTCTCAGAGAAACTCCAAGTGAAGCAGTAGTTACGAGCCACATTCTTATGCTGCGTTCTGGAATGATCCGTATGGTCGCAGCTGGGATTTATTCTTTTCTTCCAACCGGTTATCGTGTAATAAGAAAAATAAGCGAGATAATAAGAGAAGAGATGAATGCAATCGGCGGACAGGAATTTCATCTGCCTGCTCTTAATCCAAAAGAGATCTGGGAGGAAACCGGGCGTGTCGAGGCATTCGGCGATATTCTTTTTCATGTTAAAAACAGGGAGTATGTTCTTGCACCCACTCACGAAGAGATAATGACTTTCCACGCAAGGAATGTTTTAAAATCTTATAAAGACTTTCCGCAGATCTGGTATCAGATACAAACCAAGTTCAGGAATGAGCCGAGACCGAGAAGCGGTGTTATAAGAGGAAGGCAGTTCCTTATGAAGGATGCTTACTCATTTGATATTTCCCCGGAAGGGCTTGATAAATCTTATGAACTCCACGACCAGGCATACAGGAAAATTTTCGACAGGTGCGGATTAAAATATTTTGTTGTCGGTGCTTCAAGCGGTGCAATGGGTGGCAGCGGCTCTGAGGAGTTTATGGTTAAATCTGATGCCGGTGAAGATACAGTTGCACACTGCGATAACTGCGGTTACGCTGCAAATGTTGAAGTAGCCGAATCAAAAGTTCCGTCAAGAGGAAGAGAAGAGAAAAACGAAGAGTTGAAAGAAATTCACACACCCAACATCAGATCAATTAATGAGCTTTGTGAATTTCTGAAGATAAAAGAAACTCAATGTGCAAAGTCGAGAATTTATGTCCATCTTGGAAAGCCTGTTCTGATTTTTATGCTTGGCAATGAAGAAGTGAATGAATCTAAGCTTGTAAAATATCTTGGCGGGGCTGTAAGACCTGCACATCCTGAAGAGCTTGTTGAGTTAACAGGTGCTGAAGCAGGTTCAATTGGTCCTGTTGGTTTTAATGGAAGAATTATTGCCGACTTAAGACTGAAAGATGCAAACAATCTTTACGGCGGAGCCAACAAAACAGATTATCACTACGGCGGAATTGATTTTACGAGAGACGCAAAGAATATTGAATATGCTGATCTGAGGAGAGTTGTATCAGAAGAAGGATGTATTAAATGCAACTCACCTCTCCAGGTCTTTACAGCTATCGAGCTTGGACATATTTTTAAGCTCGGCACAAAATATTCGGAAGCAATGGGTGCAATGTTCCTTGATGAAAAAGGAGAAGAGCATCCGATAATTATGGGAAGCTACGGCATTGGTGCTGATAGAGTTATGGCTTGCTTTATAGAACAGCATCATGATGAAAAAGGAATTATCTGGGATACAGCACTGGCTCCTTTTCATGTTCATTTAATGGGACTAAATCTGAAGAATGAAGAAGTCGCAAAAGCCTGTGAAGAGATTTATAAGAGTTTGACTGACAATAGTTTTGATGTTTTATTTGATGACAGGAATGATGCCCAAGCCGGAGTGAAGTTTAACGATGCTGATCTTCTTGGTATGCCTCTGCAGATTATAGTTGGCGACAGGAAACTTAAAACGAATCAGGTAGAAGTTAAGATTAGGAAAACGGGCGAAAGGTTTGATGTTGAGCTTGATAAGCTTATGCCTAAACTGAAGGAGATTTGGAGAGATACGGTTTTGAAGTAATCCTTGGTTCAAGTGTCATTCCCGTGAAAACGGGAATCCATAACTAATGAAGAAAATAGATTCCCACTTTCGTGGGAATGACAATAAACATGCAAACAAAATTATACTTAGTCTCAACTCCAATCGGTAACTATGAAGATATAACTATACGTGCACTTAGAATTTTAAAAGAAGTTGATTTTATTATTTGTGAAGAGTTTAAAGAAGGACGAAGGCTCCTTTCACATTACCAGATAGAAAAAGAACTTTTTGAACTTAATGAACATAATGAAAATGAAGCGGCAGATGATCTTCTTCTTAAAATTATAGATGGTAAATCCGCTGCTTTAATTTCAGATGCAGGAACACCACTTTTTTCTGATCCGGGACATTTGTTGGTTGAGCTTTGTATTTCACAAAGGATAGATGTTGTTCCTGTTCCAGGGGCAAATTCTTTACTTCCTGCTTTAATAGGTTCAGGTTTGGATTTTGAAAAGTTCTATTACTATGGCTGGCTTTCTCCCAAAAAAGATGAAAGAAAAAATGAACTTTTTAAATTAAAAGGGATAAGAGAAATTATTGTTCTTCTTGATACACCTTACAGGTTAAAAAGCCTACTGGCAGATGTTGTAAAAATTTTAGGAAAAAATATTAGAACAGTTTTAGCTTTTGAATTAACAATGAAATCTGAAAACTTTTACAGGGGAACTGCTAGAGAGATTCTTAAGATTGCTGAACAGAAAAATCTGAAAGGTGAGTTTGTGCTGATTTTGGATAATAAAAAAAATTATTAGATTGATAGTGAACTTAAGTAAAAATAGTATGGATGAAATTCAGAAAATAATAAAAGAATTCAAACTGGGACTTAAAAATCTGTACGGAGAAAGATTTAAAGAAATCATTCTTTTTGGTTCTTTTGCAAAAAGACAGTTTAATGAGAATTCAGATATTGACCTTGTTATTGTTCTCGAAAATATTGAATCACCAGGTAGAGAAATAGATAGGATGATTGATATTATAACTGAAATTAATCTGAAATATAATGTTCTACTTTCAGTAGTTCCCGTTTCAATAAATGATTATAAAAATCTGAATAGTCCTCTACTTATCAATGTTAGAAAAGAAGGTATTACCACTTGAAAGAAGTAGAATCATTATTAAAACGTGTAGACAGATACCTTCTTACTTCAGAGTTTTTGTTGAATGAAGAAGATTATGAATCTTGTGTATCAAGAATTTATTATGCTATGTATTTTTCAACTCAGGCTTTGTTACTTAAAAATAATTTAACTTATTCATCTCATAAAATGACAATTTCTGCTTTTGGAGAGAACTATATAAAAACCGGAATTTTTTCCTAAAGAGATGGGAAGAGAATTTAATAGAGCTTTTGACAAGAGACAGATAAGCGATTATTCCCACAATTTTATTATTGATAGAAAAGAAGCTGAAGAATTATTATTAAGCGGAAAAAATTTTGTTCAGAGTTTAAGAAATATTTAGATAAGTAATTCTGCTGTTAATCATTTTTCAATAAAACTACGTTCTCTATATGAAAACTATGTGGAAACATATCAACCGGTCTCATCTTAATTAACTTATAACCTGCTTCGGAAAATAATTTAACATCTCTCGTTTGTGTTGCAGGATTGCAGCTTACATAAACAATTCTTTCCGGATTTATTTTAATTACATCTTCAACCGTATTTTTGTGTAGCCCGCTTCTTGGAGGATCAAGAATTACTAAAGTAGGTTTGGGAATTTTATTCTCTTCAATTACCGGAATAAAAGATTTGTAAAGATCTGCATTAAAAAACCGGACATTTTTTATCTCATTTAATTCGGCATTAACTTTTGCATCTTCAATTGCTGATTCAACTGATTCAAAAGCATAAACTTCTTTTACATTTTTGGAAATATAAATTGCAATTGTTCCTGCGCCTGAATATAGATCATAAACTATTTCTTCACCTTTCAGTTCTGCAAAATCCAAAGTTGTTTGATAAAGTTTTTCTGCCTGCAGAGTGTTTGTCTGAAAGAATGAATTTGCACTTATCCGGAATGTATATTCACCAATCATATCTGTAATAAATCCTTCACCAAAGAAGATCTTTTCATAATCTCCAATCGCAACCGATGCTTTCTTTCCATTAATATTATTCACAATGGTAGTTATTTCAGGAAATTTCTTTAATAGATTATTTGAGTAATTCTCCATAACAGTTTCGTCTTC
>MHAF01000164.1 GCA_001802865.1 Ignavibacteria bacterium RBG_16_34_14 | reverse complement strand
AAACTATACCTTTACGGGTATAAAAGCAATAGTTAGTTTAGAATCAATCCTGAATGGGTATAAATGAGCATCTTAACCACAGGGAAAGATGCTTTCAAACTCTATTTTAAGTTTTTAAAGATAAGAGGAGTGAGAAGTTGGCAGTTGACAGTATGCAATTGGCAAAGGAGAAAAAGGTCATTGCGATCCCGACTTTAGTCGGGTGAAGCAATCTATTATGAAAATGGGACAAGATTTAAAAACCTGTTACTTATAGATAAAATTTATTTTAAATTAAGGTATGGAAAATTTACTGTTCTAAATTAACTTCATAGAGAATGCAATTAAAATTATTTGAGCCTGGAGATTTTTTAACTTTTAAAGAAGCAAGTGAATGGGCCTCAGAGCATTTAAAAAAGAAAGTAACAGCTTCAAACATTGCATATCTTGTTAATTATGCAAGAATTCATAAATACGGAGAAAATGGGAATACATTTGTTTCAAAAAATGAGCTAACAGAATATTATAAATCCTTCAATGGTTCGAGAGAAATCCATTATAAAAATAAATTGGGTGATGATCTAAACTGGGCTTTATCTTTTGATCAATACAAAGAAGCAGAAACCACAAAACATGTTCATCGTCTCCATCCGTATAAGGGAAAATTTATTCCACAACTAGTTGAATATTTTTTGGACGATCATACGGATGATTTTAAGAAAGAAGTTTATTTCCAAGAAGAAGATATTATTCTCGATCCATTTTGTGGAAGCGGAACGATATTAGTTCAAGCAAATGAGTTGGGAATGCATGCAATAGGTATTGATGTTTCATATTTCAATTCATTCATTTCAAATTGTAAAGTAGATAATTATAATATTCAAGAAGTTGTTCAACAGTCTAATTTGATCACATTAAAACTAAAGAGGTTTTTGCAACAGCGTTGTACTTTAGAGTTTGAAGAAGAATTACTGAGAGCACTTAATGTTTTTAATAACAAATATTTTCCAAGTCCGGAATACAAGTATAAAGTTAACAGAAGACAGATAGATGAGGACAAATATGGAAGAGAAAAAGAAAAATTGTTTCTTCCTATTTATAAAGAACTTGTTAATAAGTATGAAATAATTTTAACACGGGAAAAACTAGATACCTTTTTAGATAAATGGTTTTTTCAACATGTAAGAGAAGAAATCGAATTTGTCTATTATAGATTAAAAAGACTAAAGAACTCAAACACAAAAGATATTTTAAAACTCATTTTAAGCAGAACAATCCGCTCTTGTAGAGCAACGACTCACGCAGATTTAGCTACATTAGTTGAACCGATCTCGACAACTTATTATTGTTCCAAACATGGGAAAATCTGTAAGCCGTTATTTTCAATTCTTAAATGGTGGGAAACTTATACCAAAGATACTATAGAAAGAATTTCGGAATTTAATGATCTAAGAACAGATACTAAACAAATTTGTTTAACAGGCGATAGCAGAAAAATTGATTTGATCAGAGAGTTGAAAACAGTTGATAAGAAATTTGCTGCTTTGGTTAAGAAAAAAAAAATAAACGGAATTTTCTCAAGCCCTCCTTATGTTGGCATGATTGATTATCACGAACAGCACGCTTATGCTTATGATCTGTTTGGTTTTAAGAGAAAAGATGAACTTGAAATCGGACCTTTATTTAAAGGAAAAGGAAGAGAAGCACAAAACTCTTATGTTGAAGGAGTTGCTCAGGTTTTACAGAATGCTAAAAAATATTTAGTTGAAGATTACAATGTTTTTCTTGTTGCTAACGATAAATCTAATTTATATCCTGCAATTGCTGAAAAAGCAGGAATGAAAATAGTTCAACAGTTCAAACGTCCGGTTCTCAACAGAACTGAAAAGGATAAAGGGGCTTATTCGGAAATAATTTTTCATTTAAAAGAGAGGTGAAAAATGGAAACTATTTTTGATATTGAAGAACCCGAAATAGACTTCACGATTACAGATGACAGAATTTCTTGTGCTCATGGAAAGTTGGAATATTATTTTGATGGAGATGAAGCAATAGTAAATTCAATTAGTGTCTATTTGAAAAGAATGGGAATCGGAACAAAGTTAGTTGATAAGTTTGAAAGCCTAGCTAAACAAGAAGGTTTAAAAATTATTGAAGTCCCAGCATCACCAACTAAAGAGGCAATTTTATTTTGGAAAAGTTTAGGTTATATACCCGAAGACAACTATTGGGCAGATAAAATAACTCGCAGCAAGAAGGAAACAGCGTGGGACACTCCACAAGGGGTTGTAGTGATGACTAAAGACTTAAGAATTTGAATTTAGAAATAATTCCCTATCACCAGAAAATAATGGATGAATTAAAAAAAGAGAAAATTGCTTTAGAAGTTATTAAAACGCTTAAATCACGATTTGATAATTTCCCTGAAGACGCCTCAGACAATCGTAACGCACCATTTCACGAAGCATTCTTAAAAGCATTTAAAATAAGAATAGAAGAGCATGTTACTGATGTTCCAATATTTGTTAGCTTGGCAAGTTGGATGCATGGCTTAAATACTTCAGTAGGTCAATCATTTTTCGAGAGTGTTGCTCATATTCTTTGCGATGGAGAAAAAAGGGTATTTAAAGATTTATTAATCAATCCTTTCCAGCAATCAGCAATTAGTGAAATCATGATTTCACTAAAAAACAAAAAACTGAAACCATCCTTGATCAAAGAAAACGAACTTTTGTTTAATAACATGGGGCAAAACTCTCTAAGCATCCAAGATTTTTCCGCGGATGTTTATTTTGAAGACGATGAAAAAATAGTTGCAATTGAACTAAAAACAGTAAAACCTAATAGCGGAATATTCAACAAGGAAAAAGAAAAAATCCTAAATGCAAAAGCAGGTTTAAAAAACAAATATCCTGAAAAGGAAATATTTTTTTACTTAGGTTTTCCTTTTGATCCGCTGAATGAAGAAGAATGCGGGTTTGATAAAAATAGATTTTTTAATTATGGAATTGAATTTAAGAAATTCTTTGATCCAAGTGAGGTTTTATTAGCTGATGAACTTTGGGATTTTCTTTCTGAAGAAAATAATACTATGCAAACTATTCTTGATGTAATTAATTCAATTTCTAAACCTGATTTTATGGAAAAGTTTAATTTTATTAACAATTACGCGAGTTTTCATATTGATCCAGAGCATTATAAAAACATTCTCCAAGAATGGTTTTTGAAAAGAGATTTGGAGATAGTTCAGAACTTTTCGTCGTTAATAAGTAAATCCGAAAAGCAGAAAAATATTAAAAGATTGTTGAAACAGAATTTATTTGACAAAGAGGGAAAGTATAAGGAAAATCGAATAAATACATTACTCTGGGAACTTCATAAATAATTAAATATTTGTACCCCAAAGGGAACGATTAAAAATTAAAGAGATTGCTTCGCTTCGCTCGCAATGACTTTTAAAAACTATTAAACATTTCTCCTTTTCAAAATCTCCTTCAAACTCACATTTACCAAAAGAACTCCAAACCTCGTCTTAAAAAAACCAGAGCCGCTTTTATCCAAACGGCTCTGTTAAAACATCTTTAAATATTTACTTCACTTATTTCATTTTCATTTTATCTGATTCCATACCCATTTCATTTTCAGGCATTATTCCAAGCTGTTTCATCATTCCTAACTGATCAGTAACTTCCCAGTGTTCAACAGCCTTGCCATCCTTAAAAACTACTATATCTACACCATCAACTTTTACGGATTTATTTGTTGCAGGCATTCCCATCATCATACCTGAATTAGTTCCGGTAAAAGTATAATATGCCAGCAAAGTATCACCGGAAGTTCCTATTGCATTTACAGTAATTTTTGTATCGGGAAAGGATGTGTGGTGTGCCCTGAACAAATCTTTTATTCCTGCTAAACCTTGTTTTTTTGTAATCATAGTATCCAGTGCATGATCCATTGCATCCTCTGCGATATAATTATCGAGGGAATCAGTATTACCTGTTTCAAAAGCCTCGTAAATTTTCATGAGGGCAGCTTTGTTTCTGGCAGAATTATCTTCAGTCATTTTCTGCTGTTGACACGAATTTAAAAAAATAGCAAGAAGGAAAAGCGAAAGTGAAAGAAGCGAAAAATTTTTCATAACCCACTCCGTTTTTTTATGTTTGAAAAAAATATGTAGAAAGCGATAAAGAAAATTTATGTGGAAAGCGCTGACAGAAATTACATTAAAAATAAGGTTATATCAACGTTATTCTTAGCTTAGTTAGTAATAAAACTGTTCTTGTGATTTGGCTATATGGTAAGAAAAATAGGAAAGAACAAAAATCACATATCTTTTTTACTTTTTTTATAGAGAACTATCTTTTTTAAGTTCACATTCACCAAAACAACTCCAAGCGTAATTATTATACCTGCTAAAATCATTAGCAGGGTTATTCTCTCATTCAAAACTATCCGGGCAGCAATTACAGTTACAAAAGGTTCAAAGTAAAGGAAAGCGCCGACCTTTGTGGATTCCATTTCTTTTAATGCCTGTGCCCACATTACATAAGCTGCCCCTGAGCATAGTATTCCCAAAAATAAAATTGCAATCCATCCTTTAAAGGTGAGATGAATAACCGATTGAATTGAGGCATCATTTATTGTAAAAGGAGAAATGATTATTCCCATCATTAAAAAGAGAAAAAGTATTGTCATCATTGGAGGATAGTTTAATGAGATCTTCTTATTCACAATTGAATAAACAGCCCAGGTAAAAGATGAACCGAGAATTAAAAAGTCTCCCTTGTTAGAGATAAGATCAATTGAGGAAAGATCGCCGTGGCTTATTAAAAGAATCAGTCCGAAGAATGCGACTAAAATTCCTGAGGTTTTAATAAGAGTTAAAGATTCTTTGAAAACTGCAAGTCCAAGTAAAGCCATAAAAACAGGAGTCATTCCGATTATCCATCCTGTTTTTGCAGCAGTTGTATATTGCAATCCTGTTACCTGAATCCACAAATGAAAGACAGCAATGAGAGCAAGGATTAAAATACCACCGTGACTTTTTAGGTTAACTGAAAAATCTCTTTTTGTATAAACTGCAATTGATGTTAAAAATATTACACCCAGAAATAGTCTTAGAAGAATAAGAGTTAGTGGTACGAGTTCGTCGAGCGCAATTTTAGTTGCAACAAAAGAAAACCCCCAGAATGAAACTGCGGCAAATGGTTTCCAGTATTTTAATATGTTTGTCTTCATCTGCTTCGTCATGCTGAACTCGTTTCAGCATCTTTTGTGTTAGGGTGCAAACCAGAAGATTCCGAAACAAGTTCGGAATGACCAATTCTTTTTCTTTTGTCATGCTGAATTCATTCCAGCATCTCCTAAAAACTCTTCGGATAAATCTTTCAATCCTTATTCACAGATTCAATTAAATTAATTTTCCATTGACGATGCCAATTCTTCAATCGCTTTTCTCTTTTAATTGCAGACTCTGCATCGTTTATTAATTTGTAATAAACAAGTTTTGTAAGGTTATATTTTTTGGTAAAACCCTCTATCAGTTTGTTTTTATGTTCATATACTCGCCTTATCAAATCATTTGTTATACCTATGTATAAAGTCTTTGAATTATTTGTCATTGTATAAACATAAAAATTTTTCATAATAAGAAAATTTTCCGCTTGTCATGCTGAATTTATTTCAGCATCTTCTTAGCTGCCCAGATTCCGAAATAAATTCGGAATGACACTTCACTTCAATCAAACCCGCAACAAATTCCTGTAATAATATTGTTTAATTTGAGCACGTGATATTTATACTTTCTTGGATCAACAATTTCCCGATGTTCATTTAAAGCAAAAGCAATTTCTGTTTTAAATGTCAAACGTGTCCCTTCAAGAATAATTTTAGGGACAAAGTTTAGCGGACATTTTCTCCCCTATTTTGAGTTTGCTGTTTTCTTTGCTGAGGTATAATTCTCAAGATTGTAATTAATTTCCTGTTCAGGCATAGCACATTTTACTATTTCAACACCTGAGCTTGTGAAAAAATCAGTAGCAAGTGTGTCGTGGAAATCAGAGAAGACAACAACTCTTCTTATTCCTGCTGCAATTAATGCTTTCGCACAGGTTGTGCAGGACATATTTGTTATATAAGCTGTTGAGCCGCTTATATTCACACCATGAATTGCAGCCTGGACAAGCGCATTTATCTCCGCATGGTTTGTTCTTACACAATGATTATCAACAATAAGACAACCCGCATCTTCACAATGTGGCTGCCCGGGTATTGATCCGTTATAACCCGTTGCAAGAACAAACCTGTCTTTAACGAGAATACAGCCGCAGTGCATTCTGGGGCAAGTTGCCCTTTCGGAGGCAAGCATTGCAAGCTTTAAAAAGTATTCATCCCACGAAGGGCGTTTGGTTTTATATATCATTTCTTTCCGTAAGATTTAATTGAGGAATAGTCATGCTGAATTTATTTCAGCATCTCCGGATTATTAGAGACCCTGAAACGAGTTCAGAGTGACAAGTTCTTTATACTTTTCCATTCATCTGCAAGTATGCTGTAATAAATTGTATCACGTCTTCTTCCATCGTGCATCAATGTGTGGCTTCTTAAAATTCCTTCCGCTTTAGCACCGATTTTTTCCAATGCTCTTCTTGCTGCATTATTCAGGAAATCAGTTTTAAATTCTACCCGCTCAAACTTAAGATGTTCAAATGCATATTGCAAAAGAAGAAATTTGCACTCTTTGTTCAATCCGGTTCCCATAAATTTTTTTCCAAGCCATGTCCAGCCGATTTCAAGTCTTTTATCTTTAATGGAAACATTGCCGTAGCTTGTGCTGCCGGCAATTTCATCCGAGGATTTATCTATTATGGTAAAAGTATATCTTAAATCCTTTTCTCTATCTTCAATAGCCGAGTTGATAAATTCTTTGAGTTCGATCGGATCAGATGCACGCATAACAGTGTATTTCCATATATCGGCATCAAAAGCAATTTTACTTAAACTAAGCTCATCTTCAGATGTTAATGGTCTGAGAAGAACCGAGTCATTTTCGAGAATTATTTTTTCGGAGAAATTCATATTTAGTTGTTAATAAATTAATGATATTTTTAGTAAGTGATATAAAATATAAGAAATCTTGCAGAGGCGAAATTGGATAAAAATTTCAAAGCATTAATTGTAAAAGAAACAAATGGGAAATTTATTAGAGAGATTTCTACCAAATCTATTAGTGATCTTCCCGAAGGCGATGTTCTAATAAATGTTAAATATTCATCGCTCAATTATAAAGATGCTTTATCTGCAACAGGTAATAAAGGTGTTACAAGAAAATATCCTCATACTCCGGGAATTGATGCAGCAGGAATTGTTGAGGAATCTTCAAGCAATCTGTTTAAAAAAGGAGATGAAGTTCTCGTTACAGGATATGATCTTGGTCAAAACACTTCAGGCGGATTTGCTGAATATATAAGAGTTCCTGCAGAATGGGTGGTTAAACTTCCCAAGGGACTTTCGTTGAAAGAGAGTATGATGCTTGGTACTGCTGGTTTTACTGCCGGGCTTTCTATATATAAACTTGAACAAAGCGGTATTGATAGGGCCGGAGAAGTACTTGTAACTGGTGCAACTGGCGGAGTTGGTTCACTTGCTTTGGCTTTATTATCAAAGATTGGATATAATGTTGTTGCATCAACAAGAAAAAAAGAGAAGGAAGAATATTTGAAACTGCTGGGTGCTAAATTAATTATTAACAGCGATGAGCTTGATGATAAATCAGGTAAACCGCTTTTAAACAGAAAATGGCAAGGATCTGTTGATACTGTTGGTGGTAATGTTCTTTCAACAGTTATAAGAAGTTTGGATTTCAGATGTTCTGTTGCTTCTTGTGGGAATGTACTTTCTCCGGAATTAAATATGACTCTTTATCCCTTTATACTTAGAGGAGTAAATCTTCTTGGAATTAATTCTTCTGAAACTCCTATGGATTTGAGAAAAATTATCTGGCAAAAGCTTGCAGGCGAATGGAAACTTGATGTACTCGAACATATTACAACAGAATGTTCTCTTGAGGAATTGAATGAAAAAATAGATTTAATCTTGCAAGGGAAAATTACAGGGAGAATCCTTATCAACCTCCTTTAACGCTTAATATTGGAATGTGAGTGAAATTTCAGGAACGCACTTAAATAAATCGTAACACAGATTACTAATCTGTGCTACGGAATCAATCACTAAGATTATTATTTCAGTACAGTCATCTTTTTTGTTTCGAGAAAAACACTTCCGTTATTTCCAATTGCTTCGAGCGTGTAAAAATAAATTCCGCTGCTTAGATTTAATCCATTGTAATTAATTTCATGAACTCCTGACGAAAAATTATCTTCGGCAGCTTTATCAATTACCTCTCCGATTGAATTAAAGATTTTGATGCTAATTCTTGAATCAACCGGTAGAGCAAATTTTATTTTTGTTAAAGGATTGAAAGGATTTGGATAGTTTTGTGAAAGCGAAAATTCTTTTGGGATTTCAACATCTGCCCGAACAACATTTGAATAATTGAACGAACCATCAAAATCAACCTGCTTTAACCTGTAATAATAAATTCCGCCTGTTAAAGAATTATCAGTGAAGCTGTAGTTTTTTAATTCCGTTGTTGTCCCCAATCCAGGAACGAAACCAATACTTGCAAAACTCAAATTATCGGCACTTCTTTCAACCTGAAAACCGGAATTGTTCAATTCAGTTGCGGTTCTCCAATTAAGAACCACATTATTTCCAATAACATTTGCAGAGAAAAATATTAATTCAACAGGGATAATGGAGTAATCAACATATGAAATGTACTGCATATTGCTTGATGAATAGATTGTGCGTACAAGATTTCCATTCGTACCATCAATTTCATGTAGCCCGCTGGCGTTGGTTACTAAATAGTTCCCGCCAGGAAGCTGGAAAACACCTCTTAAACCAGTAACCTGTGTGAAGAAGTTCAATTGCACTCCTAAGGAGTCGTATATACCAAGACCGGATGGTGTGGAAAAAATAGCCAGGGCTAAGTTACCATTTGATAATTTGATTATCTGCTGTGGGAACTGAACTCCGGTTATCAAATTATTCAGGTAATTCCCACTTAAATCATATCTATGCGCGGCATCGCTGCTTGAGCCTGTAACCAACACATCATTATCTCTGAATAGAATACAAAACGGACTGTTTAATCCACCGGCTCCGTTTGCAATAAAATTACCAAGGGAATTACCTGCAGCATCAAATTCCGGAATCCCATTCTGATTAGCACCACTTCCCACTGTTACAACCAGATTTCCGTTTGGCCTGTAGGAATGTCCGCGCAGGTTGTCTAGTATTGTATTATTAACACCACCGGCAGGAGCATAAATCCCGATGTAATTTCCGGAAGTATCAAACTTTTGCACAAGATCGGTTATCTGGTCTGAAACGCTTATAAAACCAGCCGGATTAAGTAATGCATGTTTTGGTGATGCAAGATTTCCAGGGTTTGGCGGAATATAGTTTGCATTAACCAGATCGCCTGTTACTGGATCAAATGATAAGACGTTATCATTAGTCCAATCAGGAATAAGTAAAAGTTCTGTTGCTAAACCATCCTGCTGATGAACTTCACCTGATGGATATCCCCAATTAATATCGGCATTAGATAAATCATACCTGCTTATAATTTCATTGAAAGTTAATATTTCTCCATCTGAAAATGGTTGAGCTAAATTTTTTATTACGCTATAAAAAATTGTCCCTTTCTCTTCTTTAAGAATATCTATTAATATTCCCCGGGGAAGTTTTATACTAACGGGCAGGTCTTGGTTTATTGCTGCTTTCTTTGCTTCAAAATAAGTTAAAGGATTAAACTCTTTCTGAATTAACAAGTTTTTGAAAGAATTTTCCTGTGAATATGTTATTGTTATTAAAAAGAAAGATGTAAAAAGAAAGTACAACCGAAACATTTTTTTCATGTTTTCCTCCTCTGGTTAAGTTTAGAAAGAACTAATAAATGATTTGGGTAAATTATGACCGGAAGCCATAACTGAAGTAAATCACATTAAAATAGTAATAAAATTTTCTTGCCAAGTCAATAAAATTTTTTGGAGGGGAATTTGTTGAAAATTATTTCGTGAGTTCTTTATAACGGTAGCATTCCAATGTGTGGTCGTTTACCATTCCTGTAGCCTGCATATGTGCATAAATAATTGTAGAACCAACAAACCTGAAGCCGCGTGTCTTTAAATCTTTACTTATTGCGTCAGATAATTCTGTTCTTGCAGGAATGTCCCTTAGAGATTTAAATTTATTATTTATTGGTTTCCCGTTTGTAAAACTCCAGATGTATTTATCGAATGTTCCAAATTCTTTCCTTACTTGTAAAAAAGCTTTTGCATTAGCTACAGCAGATTCAATTTTTAATTTATTGCGAATAATACCCTCATCTTTAAGTAAAGAATTAATTTTTCTTTTATCATACCCGGCAATTTTGTTAAAATCAAAATTGTCAAAAGCCTTTCTGAAATTTTTTCTTTTTCGTATAATAGTTAACCAGCTTAAGCCCGCCTGGAATCCTTCAAGCAGGAGAAATTCAAAAAGTTTTCTGTCATTATGAACGGGTACACCCCACTCTTTATCATGATACTTGATAAGAAGAGGTTCTTTAGAGGACCAGCCGCATCTTTTTTTATTTTCGGAAGGCATCTGATTCAGAAATTAAGATAATCTTCAGGGATTGGTTTTCTGCCTGAATAACCCGCATCAATATCATGAAAAAATTTTATATCGTCTTCATCGCTTTTCCAGCACAGCATTACTTCTTTATTATCTATAACTGCAGGGAAATCAACAAGACCGATATTGAAATTCCAGTCCTTATAAAAACATCCGATTTCTTCAAGTTCAGCTATAAAGCCATTAATATCCTCTGCCATTTTTTTAATCTGTGGATTATACTTAATGTATTCATCATCAATTTCTTCGGCAGTTAATCTCATTTCCCTTGAAGTATCGAGAATATCTTTAACTATCCTTCTAACAAGAGGAAGTGTACTTCTTGCTTCGGCGGGTGAAAAATACTTAGTTGCAGTTGTCATTTTTAAGTAGTCAATAATTATTAAAATACCGCTTTTGCAAATTTATAATTTTAATTACTTAAAAAAAGTTATTTTAAAAAGCAGGGTATAATCTTCACAATGCAAAAAAAAATGCACAAATATATTTTTTATAAACACCATTGACTTTATCAAAGTTTTTTTGAAGTTTCGCTCTGAGATATTTTAGATTTTAAGCTAAAAACAAATTTAAGAGGATATTTTATAGAAAAAATTTTACTCTGCATTAGTTATTCACAACAATATTTATTCTGTTTTAATATAAAAACGTAGCTATGCTTTAGTCTGTTTAAGGAAAAAAATTTTTCTTTTGATGAACTTGTTACCGTTAGAATAATAATTTAAAAATATAAAAATAGAGAGAAATGAAAGAAGCATTATTAATTTATTCACAAATTCTTGTTTCAAGCTGTTTAACATTTTCAATTAAAATGTGAAGGAGGTATTATGTACAAATTTGATAAGAATAAACTTCTTTTTTCAATCAGTATCAGTTTAATACTCATTTGGTCGGGCTGTGTTGATACTGGTGTTCAATCAATTCCGGATAGTATTGTTTATTATAGCCAATTAAAATTTACTAACTTGGTTGTTGGTGCTGGCTCTTATACGCTTACACTAAACGGTCAATCAATCGGTACAGTAGATTTTGGAAGTGAAGCTCCAGCCGGGTCTTTTATCCAGGTTCAGTCAGGCAGTAAAACACTTAATGCGAGTTTTACCGGGGCTCCAAGCGAAGGCTATAAATTTTCGGCAGATACTGATTATAAAATCAGAGTTTTCTTAATTGGTACTGCTGCTTCAAATGAATTACTTAAAAGTACTCAAAGGTATATATGGCAAACCAAAGATTCACCAAATGGAGCTCCTTTATTCCCACCAGATACAGGACAGGTTGCTTTCTTTAATGGTTCTCCCGATGCTGTAACAAGTAGTCTCCAAATAACAGGCGGCTCACTGGATACAACAATAACATTTGATACGCCTCTTGCTATAGGTGACGGTATTCCTTATGTGATGATTAAAGCCGGATCCTATGCATTTGACATAACATATAATGATTCTCTTCATTCTACCTTTAATTACGATGTTACAGCCAGGAGCAGATATACTGCAGTTATGTATGATTCAACCAGTAGTTTGAAAAATGCAGTTTTCATTGATGATTAGAAAAAAAGTTAAAATTAACGGAGGAAAAAACATGTTTCGAAAATTTTATACAATTTTGTTTTTCATACTGTTTGCCAGCTCCTTTATGTTTTCGCAAACCGGTAGAATTGCCGGAAGGATTACGGACAAAACAACCGGCGAAATACTTATTGGTGCAAATATTGTTATTGAAGGAACAAGTTTTGGAGCGGCGACAGATGTTAGTGGCGAATATCTTATTCGTCAGATTTCCCCGGGGAATTATTCTGTTAAAGCCTCATATGTTGGCTACCAGGATGTTACGATTCAGAATGTAAGGGTAGTTGCTGGCTTAACTACTGATCTGGATTTTGAAATGTCTTCTTCTAATATACAAACGGGTGAGGTAGTTATAGTTTCAGAAAGACCACTTATCGAGAAGAGTTCGACTAATGCAATCAGAATAGTAAGTGGGGAAGATATTACCACTTTGCCTGTTAGAAGTGTTGATGATATCATTGCACTACAACCAGG
>MHAF01000163.1 GCA_001802865.1 Ignavibacteria bacterium RBG_16_34_14 | reverse complement strand
TATCCTAAAGGAAATATTTTGCCAAAAGGTTCTGATGTTGGAACAGTTGAGAAACTTTTCAGCAAAGAGCAGCTTGCAAAGCTTTCATTATTAAAATCTATAATTAAGAAAGAAAAGAATAAGAACATTAAAGAATCTCTGCTTTTAATGTTTTCAGGTCTTCTTACAAAAACTAATCTTACTTATCATTCTTCATCTGTCAGAGCCGAAGGTGGAGGTGATTCTGCTGCGTTTCGATATTATCGTTATCGAATCGCTCCGAGACCCTTTGAACTTGATATAAGTAAATATTTTCAGATTCGATTCAATAAGGTTATAGAAGCAAAGAAAGAAATATCATATTATATAAATGACAATACTATCGAGAATATTAAAAATGTTAAAGGTACTGCAACAGACTTAAGCTGGATAGAAAGTGAAAGTGTTGATTATATCTATACTGATCCTCCTTATGGTAAAAAGATACCATACCTCGATCTTTCAATAATGTGGAATGCATGGTTAGACCTTGAGGTAACAAAGGAAGATTATGAACTTGAAGCTATCGAGGGCGGAGAACATTACAAAAATAAAGATGATTATAATAAGCTTATTGCCCAAAGCATTAAAGAAATGTACAGAGTATTAAAGTATGATCGCTGGATGTCTTTCGTATTTGCTCATAAAGATCCTGAGTTCTGGCATCTTATTATAGACACAGCAGAAAGGTGCGGCTTTGAATATATCGGTGCAGTGCCTCAAAAAAACGGACAAACAAGCTTTAAAAAACGCCAGCATCCTTTCACAGTTTTATCCGGACAACTAATAATCAATTTTAAAAAAGTTAAAAACCCAAGATCAATACTTAAAGCTCATCTGGGAATTGATATTTCCGAAATTATTTTACAAACTATTGAAGGTATAGTTGCTAAAAATGAAGGTGCAACTCTTGAGCAAATAAATGATGAGTTAATAATAAAAGGTCTGGAACTTGGCTTCCTGGACTTACTAAAAAAAGAATATTCAGACATCACTCCTTTATTGTTGCAACATTTTGACTATGATGACGAAACTGAAATATTTACGCTCAAAGCAGATACTAAATTCAAAACACATTTAGATGAGAGATTAAGAATCCGTTATTATTTAATAAGCTATTTACGAAGGATGGAAAGGGAAGGAAGGTATCCTCATTTTGATGATATAGTATTAGATATTTTACCATTGCTAAAAAACGGAATGACACCTGAAAATCAAACAATACTTGGTGTCCTTGAGGATATAGCTGAACATACAGGTGAGGATAGATGGAGATTAAAGACTCACGGACAGGGGGAATTATTTGCTTAGCTATATTTGATTTTATTTCTCTCTTTTGGTAAGACTTAGATAAGGCTTTTTATTATATTATAAATATTGGTTTAGTTGAGGAAAAATTTATGCGCATTAAAATAATTAATATAGATACTGAAATTTTAGGTGGTACGCCAGTTTTTTATGGAACAAGGGTTCCAATTAAAAATCTTTTTGATTACCTGGAGTCCGGTGAAACAATTGAAGACTTTCTTGATGATTTCGAAAGTGTATCAAAAGAACAGGTTAAGCAGCTTCTTGAGCGTACAGAAAAACTCATAACTTCTTCTCCCGAAATTTTAGATGAAAATATTACTCGATGAGTGTGTTACTAAAAAGCTGAAACCTTATCTTGCTGGGCATGAGATTTTAACTGTTACACAAAAGGGATGGAATGGTCTTAAGAACGGAAAACTTCTTGAAAAAGCTGTAGTCGAAAATTTCGATTTATTGTTAACAATTGATAAGAATATTTTGTATCAGCAGAAAGTTGAAGAATATAATATAATAGTTGCTGTACTTAATTCACCTTCAAGCAGCATAAAAACCCTACAAAAATTTATTCCCCATTTTAATGAATTGTTGCCATCTTTCGAAAGAAGGAAACTTTATATAATATCATAATGCAAGTAAGATTTATTAGTATTTAATTATTCTTTACATTTTTTGCATTGCCAAACTGTAGACTGCCACTGACTTTCATATCACTTCAAATCTTAACCAGTTAGCCCTGCTCTTTTCCGAGTAAGGCGCACCCGCTGTGAAGATAACAATATCACCTTGCTTTACGTGACCATATTCTACAATTAATTTTTTTGCTTTGTCAATAGCTATTTTTTCTTTATCAATTTCATCCATATAGATTGAAGTTACACCCCATCGAAGACAAAGGTTATTCATCGTATCAAAGCTGTTCGAGAAAGCAATTATCTTTGCTTTTGGCCTGAACTTGGAAAGGTTTATTGCTGTTCTTCCTTTAAAGGTGAAAGCAACAATTGCTGCTGCATTAACCTGCCGACTTATTCCTGTGATAGCTCTTCCAACAGAATCAAAAAGGTTTTCTTCAACCATTTCAGGAATCTTAAGATCTATTTCCTGCTGAGGTTTTAAATGCAGTTCTGTATTTTTTACAATATCATTCATAACCTGGACAGCTCCTAAAGGGAATTTTCCAATTGATGTTTCACCGCTTAACATAACCACATCAGTTCCATCCCAAACAGCATTTGCAACATCGCTGGCTTCTGCACGAGTCGGTACCGGATTGTTAATCATTGATTCGAGCATTTGTGTTGCGGTAATTACAAGCTTACCAATAGAATTGCATTTTCTGATTATCATTTTTTGGATTACAGGAACTTCCTGCGGATAAAGCTCAACACCAAGATCGCCCCGTGCAATCATTATTCCATCAGATACTTCAAGAATTTCATCAAAGTTGTCTACTGCTTCTTTCTTTTCAATCTTGGCAATTACCGGCCTTAATTTATCTTTCCCTTTCAGCCATTCTTTTAATGTTGTAATATCCGCAGCACTTCTTACAAAAGAGAGAGCAATAAAATCAACCCTATGCTTGATAGCGAATTCAAGATCCCTGTAATCTTTTTCTGTTATTGATGGCGTGGAAATTTTCATTCCCGGCAGGTTCATACCTTTGCGAGGTTTAAGTATCCCGCCATTTTCAATTATGCAGAACAATGAATCTTTTTTCTTTTCAATAACTCTTAGTCTTATTAAGCCATCATCAATTAAAATCTGGTCTCCTATTATAGCATCATCACCAAGACGCATATATGAAGTTGAAATTTTTTCTTTTGTTCCTTTTATATTTTCACAGGTGATTTCAATATTTTCCCCGGTTGTTATTTCAATCTCCGGTTCTGCAAGTTCGCCGATTCTTATTTTCGGGCCCTGGAGATCTATGAGAATTGCAAGAAGAGTTTTTTCATCTACACATGCTTCATTAATATTATTAAATACCTTTTCATAAAATTCATAATTACCATGCGAAAAATTAAGCCTGACTCCATCCATTCCAACAAGAATTAATTTACTTATATCATCAGAGGTGTAAGAATTAGGACCAAGTGTTGCAAGGATCTTTGTTTTTGCAAATACCTCATTAAGTCTTGAGTTCATTTTCTCTTTTTAGATGTGGAACTTCTATGCTGTTGTCTTAAAGCTCTTGATTTTGAATAAAGATCCTTAATTTTCTTCTCAACAAGTTGAAAAACTGTGTTCGGTTCATAACCACTTTTTAATTTTTTACCTGATTTAACACCAGTTAAAAGCTCAATTCCTTCTTCAACTCTTTTAATTGAATAGATATGAAATTTGCCATCACGGACCGATTGAATTACATCTTCTCTAAGCATTAATTCTTTTACATTAAGCTCAGGTATAATAACTCCCTGTTTTCCGGTAAGCCCTCTTGGTTTACAGACATCATAAAAACCTTCTATCTTTTCATTAACTCCCCCTATTGGCTGAACATCACCTTTCTGGTTTAGTGAACCAGTAACTGCCAGTGACTGTTTTATTGGAAGACCTGCTAATGTTGACAAAAGAGCAAATATTTCAGTACAGGAAGCACTATCTCCATCAACTGTCCCGTATGATTGTTCAAACACAAGATTTGCATTAAAAGAGAGTGGAAAATCCTGACCAAATGTTTCTCTGAAGTATCCTGAAATAATTAATACACCTTTAGTATAATGCTTGCCGCTCATTCCCGCTTCTCTTTCAACATTAATTATACTGCCGCTTCCTAAAGATACCGTAGCGGTAATTCTTATTGGGCGGCCGAATGAATAGTAATCTGCACCATAAACAGCTAAACCATTTATTTGTCCAATCCTTTCTCCTTCGGTGTCAATTAATAAAGTATTTTCTTCAATCATATCTGTAATTTTAGATTCGAGCATTCCATGTCTATCCTTGGCATTCTTAAACGCTTTTTCAACGTGAGCTGCAGACACAATTTTGAATCCATCATCTTCAGCCCAGAAGCTTGCTTCACGTGCTAAGTCTGAAATCCATGAGAAACGTGTTGTGAGTTTATTCTTTTGTCCTGCATAACGTGCACTTAGTTCAAGTATATAAGCAATCGCTGATCTGTCAAACTCAAACAGGTTTTCTTCTTTTATTAATTTTTTTATTACTCTTGCATATTCATCAATAACCTTATCCGATCTTTTTATCTCATAATCAAAATCAGCTTTTATTTTGAACATCTTTTTAAAATCATATTCGTGTTCGGCTAACAGAGAATAAATATACTGGCTGCCGACCAAAATAATTTTTGTATCCACTTTTATTGGTTCTGGTTTAAGTGTTGCAGAAGCTAAGGGAATAAAACTTGGAGTATCCTGAATCTCAAGAATGTTATATGTAAGAACCCTCTTTAATGTTTTCCACACACCCGGTTCTTCAAAAAGATGGTAAACATTTAGTACAAGATACCCACCATTTGCCCTTAAAAAAGAACCGGCTTTAATCCTGGTAAAATCGCTATACCAGCCGCCTCTACCATCATTAACCTTTTCAATAGTCCCAAAGACATTTACGTAGGTTGGTGAAGTTTCAATAATAACGGGACATTCATTTGTTTCACTGTTATCAAGAATAATATTAACCTCATATTCTTTGAAGTAATCAATGATCAACCCATCTGAAGTTGTTTCTTCTCCCGGTTTGACTCCTTTAAATATCTGGAGGTTTTCAAGAATATGATCTTCAGCCTGTGAAAGATACTCACCCACTTTTTTTGAATTATAATTTTCCCTGAGCGTATCAATTACTCCTTTTACAACAGAATGAGCAATTTTCTTTTCCAGCTCAGAAAGATTTTTTTGAAAATCCTGACTTATCTTTAAACCTTTTTTGAAAAGGAGCTGCAGCTCTTCCTGATATTGATTATACTTCTTTAAGATTTCCTGTGCCTGGTCTTTAGTCAGTTTACCTTTATTTACAAGATCCTCCAGTTTGTAAATTGGAACAGGTTTCTCCTCAATTACCGGAAGAATATCGGGCCGGGCAGTCTGACCAACTTTAACTTGTCCAAGAGAAAAATTATCTTTCTGAATCTCTCCTTCAAAAGAGTTTAATAATTTTTGTTCTTGATTACCATATTCGGCCAGCAATCTTTTCTTTTGTTCAACAAAAAATTCACTTTCAAGAGCTAGGGGTATTTTTTCTTTAAGAATATTAATTGCGGACGAGAAGTTGGATTTAAATAATCTTGCTTTACCTTTTGAGAAAGTGAGCAGTGTTGGTCTATCAGGATCTTTGAAGTTATTAACATAAGCATAATCTAAAAGAGGAGGACATTCTGATGAAATTGTTTCAAGAATTTTTTTTACAGTTGTCGCTTTACCCGTTCCCGATAAGCCTGCAATATAGATGTTATAGCCGGGTGCTCTTAAATCAACTCCGAGTTTTAATGCTTTTAATGCGCGTTCCTGTCCGAGAATTCCCTCAATAGGTTTTACAGTTTCAGTTGAATCGAACTCGAAAAAATCAGGGTTGCAGCGCCATCTTAAATCTTCGGGTTTTAATTCAAGGGATGTCCCGCTTTTTAGCGGGATTATTTTTTTTTGAGAAGCCATAATTTTATCCTTCAATAAGATAACCTTCAATAAAAGTCGCAGCAAAATCTAACCATATTATTCCCGAATTTCAAAAAACTGTGACGGTGCTGCAATTACTTAAAGCTTTAATGTTTTATTTTAACAGGAGGTGTTTGTTTAATTGGGTAAAAAGGCATAAGGTATTTTAGGTTTAAAGCTGATTCGCTATTCCATATACCTCTATACCAAGAATTCAATATAACTTTAAAAAATAAATTATATGAACATTTTAGAAATAAGAAAACTCTTCCCGCATATAGAAAAAGGTATAATTTATTTTAATCATGCTTCTGCATCTCCTTTGTCATTTAGAGTTCAGGAGGAGATAAAAAATTATATCCATAACCAAAGTGTTTACAGAATAGATGATATAATTGCCATGATAAAAGAAAGCAGCAAAGCAAAAGAACTTTTTGCTTCACTTATAAATTCTACACCGGAACGAATAGCTTATACCGATAATACTTCAAACGGACTTAATATTCTTGCCCAGGGAATAAAATGGAAGAGGGGAGACAGAGTTTTGTTGAATGATATTGAATTTCCAGCGAATGTTTATCCATTTTTAAATCTAAAAAAGAAAGGTGTTATTATTGATTTTGTAAAATCTGAAGATAAAGTTGTTGATGCAGAATCAATTATTGAAAATATAAAACCAAGAACAAAATTAATATCTGTCAGTCAGGTTCAGTTTCTGAGCGGCTACAGGATTGATCTCAGGAAGATTGGAAAGGTTTGTAAAGAAAGAGATATTATTTTTTGTGTTGATGCTGCACAAGGTTTGGGTGCAGTAAGACTTGATGTAAAGGAAGACAATATTGATTTTATCTCCTGCGGTTCTCAGAAATGGCTGATGGGATTACAGGGGTTTGGTTTTATTTATGTCTCTGAAGAACTTCAGCAAAATATGGAACCTGCTTTTGTTGGATGGTTATCTAACAAATCTCCTTCTAAAAATCTTCTGGATTATAAAATAAATTTGAGGAAAACCGCTGATTGTTTTGAAAACGGGACTATTTCTTTGGTTGGCGCTTTTGCTTTATCTGCCTCACTAAGTTTGTTTTCTGATTTTGGTTTTGATAATGTCGAAAAAAAAATACTTGATAACACTTCTTACTTTATTTTCAAACTAAAAGATAATGGAATAGATACTTATCAAAGTAAAGTGAAAAGAAAGTTTCATTCGGGTATAGTATCATTTACACATAAGGATCCAACCAGGATACATTATGAATTGCAAAAGGAAAATATCAGGTTTTCTGTAAGAGAAGGAATAGTGAGGTTTTCTCCACATTTTTATAACTCATTAGATGAAATTAATGAAGTTGTATATTATCTTAACCAGGTAATTTGAACCAATTAAATCTGGAGGTAGTATGGATAGGAAATTTTTTATTTCTCTCTTTATTTTATTTTTTATCTTTGTTGGATTTGTATTTGCCCAGAAGGAACAAATAAGAGTAAGTCCAAAAGCTTTTGTAATGCAGGTAGTTGGATTGACCGAGGTGAAAATTGATTACAGCCGACCGGGCGTTAAAAAAAGAACAATCTGGGGTGAGTTGGTTCCTTACGACAAAGTTTGGCGTACAGGTGCTAATGAAGCCACAACGATGAGTTTTGCCTCAGATGTTTTGATTGAAGGGAAAAAGCTTCCTGCCGGTAAATACAGTTTCTTTGCTATCCCAACAAAAGATGAATGGACTTTAATCTTTAATAAAGTTGCAGATCAATGGGGTGCGTTTGAATATAATGAAGCCGAAGATGCACTAAGAATATCAGTTAAACCTCAGAGTAATGGCTTCCAGGAGTGGTTGACATATTCATTCACTAAGACCGGTGATAAATCCGCCATTGTAAATCTTGAATGGGAGAAATTGAAAGTGCCTTTTAAAGTAGAGGTGCAATAAAAACAAGAAAGTGTAAGAGCAAGTGCAAGTTCAAGAAATTTTACCTTGAACTTAATCTTGCTCTTAAACCTAGATTTACACTGGGATAAACTTTTCAACTTCTAATAGTCCTCAACAACTCTTCTGTTTTTTCTTTCATTAATTTTACATCTCCTTTGCTTTCAACATTTAGTCTTATAATAGGCTCAGTGTTAGACATTCTTAAATTAAACCTCCAATTATTATATTCAACACTAAGTCCATCAAGCCTGTCCTGATTACCATCGGAATATTTTTTAGCAAGCTCTTCAATCTTTTTTGCAGGGTTATCTATTTTAGAATTTATTTCTCCTGAACAGGGATAGGATTCAATCATTTCCTCAACAAGTTTTGAAAGAGGTTTGTTTTCTTCAGACATAAGCTGCATAATTAAAAGGAAAGGAATCATACCGCTATCCGAGTAAGCATTATCCCGGAAGTAATGATGAGCAGACATTTCTCCGCCGTAAATTGCATTAACTTCTCTCATCTTCTGTTTTATAAACGCATGACCGCTTGGCGAAACAACTGTTTTGCCTCCGGCTTTATTTACAACATCAATTGTATTCCAGATTAAACGGGGATCATGTACTATCTTTTCTCCAGGGTTTTTCTTTAGAATTGATTTTGCTAATAACCCAACTATATAATATCCTTCAATAAAATTTCCTTTTTCATCAAAGAGGAAACATCTGTCGTAATCACCATCCCAGGCAACTCCTAAATCAGAATGATTCTGATTTATCGCATCAATTGTTGACTGCCTGTTTTCCGGCAGCAGCGGGTTGGGAACACCATTAGGAAAATCCGAATCAGGTTCATTAAAAATCTTTATCATCTTTATTGGGAGTTTAGATTCAAGTTTATCAAGTGCTAAACCGGCACATCCATTTCCTGCATTTACAACCACTTTAAGAGGATTTATTCTATCTACATTGTAAAACTTTTTAAGATTATTAATAAAACCGTTCATAATATCATGCTGTCTAGTATCTCCAGGATCGTGGCTTAAAGGCGAAAGGTCATTATTCAGGATCATCTTTTCAACAACATTTAAACCAGAATCATACCCAACGGGGACAGAATTTCTTTTTACAAACTTCATTCCATTATATTCAGGGGGATTATGGCTTGCAGTGATCATTATACCGCCGTCTGCTTCAAGTGCCGGAGTAGCATAATAAACCATTTCTGTTCCGCAGAGACCAAGGTCAATTACATCCACGCCATTATCATTTAAACCTTTGCTCAAGGCATCAAACAATGCATCTGAAGATCTTCTTACATCTCTTCCTATTACAATTTTTTCAGCATCAATGTATTTAGCATAAGCAACTCCGATTTTATAAACCAGCTCAACATCAAGTTCGGAAGGTACTTTCCCTCTGATATCATATGCTTTAAAACAGTTTATCTTATCCATTCTGCTCCTCCTTGAAAAAGGTTGTTAAAAAATCACTGATTGATAACTGAGTCATTTTTGTGCATCAGGCAAACTATATTCACATTTAAATTTATTAAAAATATTAAATGATTCAATTTAGAATATTTTTTTAGTGGAGCAATTTTTCAATAGATTTTTAAGGAACAAGTTTTTATGTTTAGCCAACTTAAATTATTGCGGGAGAGAGATATCGCAACAAAAGATACTATTTACTGGCACTTTGCAAAGTGCAATAATTCAAAATGTAACGCCATTTTTTTGGTAGACCCCAGCGAATCACCGGGTGACCTTGGTTTTATATGTCCCCAGTGTTCCAAGAAAACAACAACTTCTCACGTTGTTCAATGTTCAAGCTGCAGAACAATCTTGAACTTTGTAAGAGCAGCCCCTAGTGAAGAGAAGGTTGTTTTTAATGTTCCAAAATGCTCTCATTGCGTTGGAACTATTGAAGATGAGTGGGAAATAGAACCTCTGTATCAACCAGAGTCTTATATTTAAACCACAAAATAATTATTACTAATCTTCCTTATTGATTTTTTTGATAGGGAAGATTTTTAATTTTTAAATCCCGCCTGTTAATCCTTTAATGTAATAATCCTTTAATAAATCCTTACATTGTGCTAATTTTAACTACTTATTAATTAAAATTATTGAAGGCTTCGGTATGAAAAATAAACTCCTCAGAAATAATTTTCTGAATCTGTTATTTCTATTTATATCTCTTTTAATTGGATGCTCATCATCAGTTGAAACAACATCAAATAATTCTGATCTCTATAGCTGGATTAACCTTGATACTATTAAAGCAGGAAAATTTGATACAGGTAAAATGTGGACTTTCGAATATCCCCCGATTGACTATTTCCACTCTGAATATAATTTCACCCCAACAAATGATTGGTTTGATCATATAAGAATGTCTGCTCTTCGTTTTGCAACTTATTGCTCAGCTTCTTTTGTATCGGAAGACGGCTTGGTTATGACGAATAATCATTGTGCACGCGAAAGTATAGTTCAGGTTCAAAATGAGGGAGAGGATTTGAATGAGACAGGTTTTTTTGCTTTAAGCCTTGATGAAGAGAGGAAAGTTCCAGGTCTATTCGTTGATCAGCTTGTTTTAATAAAGGATGTTACTGATGAAGTTGTATCTTCAACAGGGGAAGGAACTGATGAAGAAAAAGCAGACAGACTTGATTCGATTATTAATGAAATTGAATCGAGAGAAACAGAGAAAACCGGTTTGACAATCTCAATTACTCCGCTCTATAATGGTGGAAAGTATTCCTTGTATGGATATAAAAGATATAATGATGTAAGATTAGTTTTTTCTCCTGAATCTCAATTAGGATTTTTTGGGGGCGATCCTGATAATTTTACTTATCCCAGATACAACCTTGATTGCTCATTTTTCAGAGTTTATGATGAAGATGGTAATCCGTTAAGAACAGAGAATTATCTAAAATGGAATCCTGATGGTGCCGCAGTTGGTGAAGCTGTTTTTGTTGTTGGGAATCCCGGCTCAACTAACCGTTTGCAGTCGGTAGCACAACTTGAATTCTTTAGGGATAATATCTATCCGAGGGTTTTCGATTTGCTGCAAGGTTTAATTGATCTTCAATTGCAAATGATGGAGGAACATCCTGAAGAGAGAGATGAGCTTGAAGTTCAGATGCTTAATTATTCGAATTCATTAAAAGCTTATGAAGGCATTCTAAAAGGTTTAAGAGATCCTGTACTGATGCAGAGAAAACGTGATTTTGAAAATACATTTAAAAGTAAAGTCAAATCTAAACCCGAATTGAATGCTAAATATGGAGATGTTTGGTCTAAACTTGAAGAAGCTCATGAAAAGCTTGGTGAAATTACTCATGAATTATATGTGACTTCTTTTAACCCTATAAGAACTTCTCAATACTTTTTTATAGCGAGTGATCTTATTGATCTTGCAAAGGAATTGAAACTTCCTGAAGATGAAAGATCTGAACTATATAAAGGTGAAGAACTGGATAGTACAATTGATAATATCTTCCCTGAAGATTTTAATTACGGATATAATAATAAAATGCTCCAGATGCATGTTAAAATGCTGAATACTTATCTTGGTCCCGATCATCATACAACTAAAATTTTAACCGGCGGATTTGCCGGTAAAGAAGCTTTGGATTATATTCTTAATAAATCAAGCATTACAAGTAAAGAAAAAGTTAAGACTCTCGTTGAAAAAGGTTCTGATGCAATTCTTAATTCTGATGATCCATTCATAAGATTTGTTTTAGATACTGAAGAAAGAAAAAATCAAATACTCGCTCAATCGCAAGAGCTTAATTCCACAATACAGAATTACAATCAAAAACTTGGTAAAGCTTTATTTGAGGTTTATGGAACTTCTATACCGCCGGATGCAACTTTTACATTAAGAATATCTGATGGAGTTGTAAAAGGCTTCCCTTATAATGGAACCGAGGCACCGCCAATAACAACTTATTATGGTATGTACGACAGGTATTTTTCTTTTAATAAAGTATTTCCCTGGAGTCTCCCTGAAAGATGGAAGAATCCGCCTGCAGAATTTAATCTTGAAACTCCATTTAATTTTATAACTACAAATGATATAATCGGAGGAAATTCGGGAAGCCCAGTTATAAATATTAAGGGAGAAGTCGTAGGATTAGCTTTCGATGGAAATATTCAGAGTCTTCCCGGAAGCTTTATCTTCAGGGAAGAAGAAAATAGATGTGTTGCAGTTCATTCTACCGGAATGCTGGAAGCTATAAGAGATATGTATAAAGTTACCCGGCTAAGTGATGAGCTAATGAATGGAAAACTTGCTGAATAAGAAGTGACGGAAGGGTCAACAGAGTAAGGTATAGGGTATAAAGGTATAGGGTATAATTTATGAATTTCCTTATACCATATACCTTTATACCTCTATAACTAAAAGATATACTGAAGCTGAAAGTGAGTTGAGTAGTATTGAATTGTGTAATTCAAAAAAGTTAAACCATATTCCAAACCTAAACCTATCCCGAAACCATTCTGTAAGTTCTCTCTAAAATCAATTCCAGCGAGTAAAG
>MHAF01000162.1:3623-6161 GCA_001802865.1 Ignavibacteria bacterium RBG_16_34_14 | reverse complement strand
ATTCTAAAATCTTTTCAAGAATGTGAACTCCTGATGCTTTTTCTGAAAGAGGATTAAATTTTAAGCTTGCGCCAACTTCCTTGTAAAAATATCTGTATATCTCAAAATCCTCATACATCTTTTCAACATCTTTGTTCATATCATCCTTCCATCTTTTTAAAATAGATGAATGTTTTTTAACTAAGTTCTTTTGGGGAGATTTCTTTGATTCGATAATCTCGAGAAATAATTTTTTATTACTGAGAAGATTCTCTGTAAGTGATATATAATCTTCCGGGTTTATCCTGTATACAAAAGGATCAGATTTCTTAATATCTGATTTAAGGGATTTGAACATTATACTTTTTTTAAAATATATCTTCAGGAAAATTAATCATCTAATTCATTCTTAAATATATGTCCTAACCAAACTAAATTAAAGAATGCGAATTTCTATTCGTTGCTTTCTTCCTTCATTGACTTTATGAAAGGTTTTAGTTAAAATTCATATCAAATTCAAAGGATGAATTATGAAAAAGCTTATTTTGATATTGATTTTAGGAATTTATGCTGGTGCTATAGCCCAATATAGAGATCCGGGCTTTCCTAAAGAAAGTATAAAGGATGGTGTTATTGATCAATCTGCTTCAGGTAATTTGTTTGGATTTTTGAATTCTGAAAATTTTCATATGAACCATCAATTCAGCATGTCATACTCATCGTTTGGCAATAATGGTATTGCTCTGGGTATTTATACAAACAGTATGCTTTATAACTTTTCTGATAATTTAAATATTCAAACAGATATAAGTTTCGTTAATTCACCTTACAGCACATTGGGTCAGGACTTTCAGAATAATCTCAATGGAATTTACCTTAGCAGGGCTGCAATTAATTACAAACCCTGGAAAGATGTTGCCGTATCTTTACAGTACAGCCAGCTTCCGTATTATAATCCTTACTCAAGATATTATGGCAACTCACTATATAACAGGTTAGGTTATTATGATCCTTTTTGGGGATATTGAGGGATGAATAAATCTGCAGGTGAACAGAAATAAGTGAAGGAAAAAAAACCATCCGATTTACATTCCGTTAAAAAAACACCAGGTTCTGCAGCAAATATTTTTCTTAATGTAATTATAATTCTTCTCGCAGGACTCATA
The DNA here is from genome assembly GCA_001802865.1 of Ignavibacteria bacterium RBG_16_34_14. GTDB lineage: Bacteria > Bacteroidota > Ignavibacteria > Ignavibacteriales > Ignavibacteriaceae > RBG-16-34-14. The sequence goes on along the minus strand of MHAF01000162.1, from coordinate 5,016 downwards.
ATTTTTCTTTCGTATTCTCTCTTTACAAAAATTACAGCTTTAACTTCTGGTGAAGAAGAAACAGAGTTAAATAAAACCTCCCGCATTATTCAGCTTGAGGTTTTAAACGGATGCGGAATAACCGGAATTGCAGAGAAGTTAACAAATTATTTAAGGCAAAAAGATTTTGATGTTGTGCAGGTTGGGAACTATACTTCATTTGATATTGATAACACTTTGGTTGTTGACAGAACAGGGAATAAAAACAATGCATTAAAGGTTGCAGAAGCACTTGGAATAGATTCTAAAAATGTTATTCAACAAATAAATAATGATTACTTTCTTGATGTATCATTAATTATCGGGAAAGATTTTAATCGTTTAGAACCATTTAACTAAGAGGTAATATTGGATTCAATTACACTTGCAAATAATGTAGTCGAATTAATTTTTAACAAAAAAGGATACGATGTAAGAATACTTGATTTAAGAGATATTGTTTCTTTTGCAGATTATTTTATTATCTGCTCTGCTGATTCAGATACACAGGTAAAAGCTATTGCTGATGAGATTGATAAATCTCTTAAAGATAAAGGAATGAAATGCTGGCATAAAGAAGGTTACAGGGCTTTAAGCTGGGTTCTTCTTGATTATGTTGATGTTGTGGTTCATATATTTAAAAAAGAGATACGTGAATTTTATAATCTTGAAAGACTCTGGGGTGATGCACCTGTTATTGAAGCTGAGGATCCTCTTCTGGCTAAAATGAATAAAGCAAAAGAAAAGAAACCTGTAAGAAAAACAAAAACTATTCATAAATAAAATCCTTTATTATGAAGATTAATCAGATAATGAGTGTGATCAGAAAGAGTCATTCCGTCCCGACTTTATCGGGATCGGAATCTTGAGTTGCAATAGTGTTGCAAAAAGGAGATACTGATCCCGATTAAATCGGGACAGCACGACGATAAGCCCTTTCATTCAATCTCCGCAACTTAGAAAGTTTCGTACCTCATTATAAATAATATTACTGGACATAAAGTTGAAAGAATATCTTAAATCTCTTTTTAAAGAAGCTTCTCAAAGACTTGAATATCTTAAAGAAATAAATCTTCTCTATGATGTTCCTAAAAGTGAAGAGCATGGTGATTTCTCTTCAAATGCTGCAATGCTGCTGACAAAGCAATTAAAGAAAAATCCAAGACAGATTGCTGAAGAGATAATTTCGAATCTTAAAATTGATAAGAACATAATTTATAAAACAGAAATAGCCGGACCAGGTTTTATAAATTTCTTCTTTACACCGGCTTATGTTTCAGAAATAATAAAAGAAATTCTTGCTTCACCTGATACTTATGGAAAATTAAACAAACATAAAGGTAAAAAAGCAAATGTTGAATTTGTTTCTGCAAAC
>MHAF01000162.1:3334-3513 GCA_001802865.1 Ignavibacteria bacterium RBG_16_34_14 | reverse complement strand
TAATGCCGGAAGACAAATGAGAGTTTTGGGGGATTCAATAAAACTTAGATACCTGGAAGCACTTGGAGAGAAGATTGATTTTCCTGAAGATTATTACCAGGGTGAATACATAAAAGATATTGCTAAAAAACTTTATGATGAGTTCGGTGATAATATAAAGGAGGAAGAACCGGAAGGAA
>MHAF01000162.1:2199-3184 GCA_001802865.1 Ignavibacteria bacterium RBG_16_34_14 | reverse complement strand
AATTTATCTTTTGAAAAAGATGGCGCTGTCTGGTTAAAGTTGACTGAACTTGGACATGAAGTTGATAAAGTTATAGTGAAATCTACGGGTGAGCCCACATACAGACTTCCCGATATTGCTTACCATAAAACAAAATATGAACGTGGATATGATTTGATTGTTGATCTCTTTGGTTCCGACCATAACGCAACTTACCCTGATGTAATTGCCGGAGTAAAAGCATTGGGCTACGATACTGATAAAATGAAAGTGCTTATACATCAGTTTGTTACAATTATGGCGGAAGGGGAAGTGGTTAAGATGTCCACACGCAAAGCTAATTATATTACTCTTGATGAACTGATTGATGAAGTCGGAAGCGATGTTGTAAGGTATTTTTTTAACATGAGGAATATTACCTCTCATATGAACTTTGATCTTGCACTTGCAAAAAAGCAGTCTGATGAGAACCCAGTTTTTTATCTGCAGTATGCTCACGCAAGAATTTGCTCCATTCTTAAAATGACTGAGAGAGAAGAACTGAAATCCTCTGTAGAAAATTTATCTTTGCTTTCTACAAATGAAGAGCAGCAGTTGCTGAAAAAACTCCACAAGTTTAAAGATGAATTAGAATACAGCACAGAACTCTTTGAAGCTCACAGGATTTGTGTTTACCTTGAAGAACTTGCAGCATTATTCCACAGGTTTTATACGGTATGCAGAATAATCGGCTCAGAGAAAAACCTTGCAGAAGCAAGGATTGCACTTGTTACAGCAACAAGAGCTGTTCTTAAAAATGGGTTAACTATACTTGGAGTTAGTGCACCGGAAAGGATGTGAGAAATAATTGACAATAGCTAGCTAGCGATTTTTATCTCTCAACAACAAATGAGTAATAATCATATAATGGTACTTTATATTCCGGTTTGGATTTATTATTCAAAATTCTCTCAATCATTTTGATAGTATCGGGTTCAATTAAAACGTCACCGCAGATTTGACATAC
>MHAF01000162.1:0-1969 GCA_001802865.1 Ignavibacteria bacterium RBG_16_34_14 | reverse complement strand
TTTATGTTCCGGGTAATGCTCAATAATCTCACCATTTCTAATTCCATAAATAACATCTTCAATTGAGTATAGTTCCTCATACATTTCAGCATGTGCATGTTGTGTAAAGTAATACTCATTCCTATTAACTAAAGAAAGGAGATGACTGATAATTTTTTCATTTTCTTTAATATCCAATTATGAATATTACCTTATTGTTTTTTCAAGTTTACAAAATTAAACTTCAATCCGCAATTGCCACAGAAACAGCATAAATTTTATTAGCACCTGCTTTAAGCAAAACCTTTCCGCATTCCAAAACTGTGGAACCTGTTGTTATAACATCATCAACCAGTAAAATATTTTTTTCTTTAAGGTTTAAGTTTCGTTTAGCTTTAAAAGCACCTTCAATATATTCCTGTCTCTCTTTTAAGTTCATTGTGGTTTGAGATTCAGTAAATTTTTTCCTTTTAATAAATCCATCAGCAACAGGAATATTTAATCCTTTGCCCAAACCTTTAGCAATATAAAAGGATTGATTATATCCTCTCTCAGCTTTCTTAAGATGATGAAGTGGAACAGGAATTATATAATCAATCTTCCATCCGGCGATTTTTTGTTTAAGGTTTTCAGCGAGGATACGTCCGAGAAATTTTCCTGTTGTAAATCTTTTATTGTACTTAAGTGAATGAATAATATGCTGCAGTTCTTTATCCTTTTCAAAAACATAAAGAGAAATGAAATCTGAAATTATATTACCAGAAGAAAACTTCCTTGCAAATTCCGATTTTATTCTCTCGTCTTCGGCAAACTTAATTTTTGATAAGCAACCAGGACAAACAACTATCTCATCAGCAAGTAATTTTTGGCTGCAGGATGCACAAAACCTTGGAAGAAGGAAATCAAAAAACGATGTGATGGCTGGATAATTCAAAAGGTTAAAAGATTCCAAAGATTATTAAAAAAGGTAAACCGTTGAAACGGTTTGTAAATAGTTTTTTTATCATTAACCCACGACTTAAGTCGTGGGTTAATCTATGTACAAAAATTAATAAACTGTTTTAACAGTTTTTCTCTAATTAACTTCCGCCTATAATCTTGTAGTCTTGCAATCAAATCAAAGCATTCCCGCCCGTTTTCTTAAAAACCACTCTAATCCTAAAAGAAAAATTACAATCGCCATTAGCCACTCATTCGACCATAAACTTATTTCACTTGTTTCAATCTTTTCTTTTGATGCAGTCTCATTTATTCTTTTTAATATTGGAAAAAGATCGGAATAATTTTTCTGATCAAAATATTTTCCACCCGTTCTTTCAGCAAGGGAACTGAGAAATTCATAATCCATCCGGGGATTTATCATTTCAATATCAACTTCACCCATATTAAAAGAGCCATCATCCTTCCCTAAAGAAATATTATCCAGTTTTGCTTCGCCTGAGAAAGAGTAATCTCCCGATTTGCTCGTTTCAAAAATACCTTCATAAAGTCCGTTTCCTACAGAGTTAAGAATGATTTCGGAAGTTTGTTCCTTGTTTTTTATAATAACTTTAACCTCAGCATCTGAAACAGGATTAAAAGTTTCATCATAAACCTGCCCGATAAATTCAACCTGTTCGCCAAGTGAGTAAATCTTTTTTAGTGCAGTAATCTTAACCTGTTTTTGGTCTTCGGTTGTATTAAGCCATTTAACTGAACTGATGATGAACCTATCGAACAAATCCAAATCTTTCATTGCTGTCTGCAGCTTCCATTTCCAGATATCTTTTGCAAGCACAGCAATTGATTTTTTATTCCCAAGTTTTCTTGAAACAATCAAAGGATTATCCGAAGGGACATTTTTGATTTTAGAACGGGCAATTAATTCACTTTCAGGTTTTAAAGTAATTTTCATATCCGGCTGATAAACCGGCGGTAGATTTTCCCATGCAGCAATCGGATTTTGCATCTTATTCTGAAGAAGTGGATTTCTTGTCTGGTTACCAGTAAT
>MHAF01000161.1:8775-8939 GCA_001802865.1 Ignavibacteria bacterium RBG_16_34_14 | reverse complement strand
TTCATTTCCATGACAGGTGGTACATCCCAGTTTAGACATAAGATCTTTAGCTGAAAGATTCTCTGAAGACATACCGGTTTGAGGGACAGGCGAATCAACTGAAGGAACTGTTGGATCGGTTTCTGTATCTTTTGTTAATCTCGCTAATAAAAAAAGTAAAATAA
>MHAF01000161.1:0-8730 GCA_001802865.1 Ignavibacteria bacterium RBG_16_34_14 | reverse complement strand
GCTAATAAAAAAAGTAAAATAAAAAGTGCTAAAAAAGTTGCTATCCAAATTTGCGGCTTAGTCATTATTTAATCTAATATTATATAAAATTTGTTTATGTGATTCCGAATTTATTTCGGAATCTAAAATGCTGAAACAAGTTCAGCATGACTACTCAATCTCAAATGATGCATTTACAACTGCTGTAATTTCTTTATCAATTGAACTAAGGTCATTAACTCCATAATCAGAAATTTGGTTCGATAATCTTGGAGTAATCTGGAGAACTCCCATCCTTGCACTTCTCATAGGACCAAGCTCTCTTCCCGTTGCTTCTGCGATTTTCTTTGCTCTGATCATAGCATCCTTTGAAGCATCTGCCTGAATTTGAATTTTAAGTTCAGCAAGTTTTGTGTAATGATATTCAGGCATCTCAACATTGAAGTTAACTCCTTTTTCAATCAGAGAAGATATGTCCAGAGAAATCTCTTTAATCTTATTAACGTCGGTTGATTGTATTTCCATTCTTTGGCTGTAATTGTATGCTATTATTCTTCCTGTCTGATAACCATTAGGACCAATTTCATAAACAGGATAACTGTTTATTGTAAAAAATTCAATCTTATCTTCGGTAAAACCTTTTGATGCAAGATAGGAAACAAGAATAGGTTTTTGGCTAAGCAGTTCTCTGTAAGCACCTTCTGCAGTTGTATATTGAACAGAGATAGTTCCTCTTAAAATACCAAGATCGGAAACAATCTCTTTTTTAGCAGAACCTGTTACGTTAATTGTTTGGTTTGAGCTGTAATTCGATTTCCAGGTTGAGGTAACTATTATTGAACAAATAATAAGTGTTACAGAAATTACAATTGAAGGAATAAAAAAGTTATCTCTGTTCATAAATGGTAGTCTTTCTGAAAAAATTTCTTATTTTATTTTTATGAAACTTATTAAAAAAGAAAGCTTCTGACAAACTAAAATGGAAAAAGTAAACAGGCTTATAAAAGAAAAAAGTCCTTACTTGCTTCAGCATGCTTATAATCCTGTTGACTGGTATTCCTGGAATGATGAAGCTTTTGATAAAGCAAAGCAGGAAGATAAGCCCGTTTTTCTTTCTATTGGATATTCTACCTGTCATTGGTGCCATGTAATGGAAGAGGAATCTTTTGAAGATGAGGAAATTGCAAAGCTGATGAATGATTCTTTTATCTCAATTAAAGTTGATAGGGAAGAAAGACCTGACATTGATGGAATTTATATGTCTGTTTGCCAGATGCTTACCGGAAGCGGCGGCTGGCCAATGACGATTATAATGACTCCGGAAAAAAAACCTTTCTTTGCCGGAACATATTTCCCTAAAGAAAGCAGGTTTGGAAGAATTGGAATGAAGGAGTTAATTCCCCGGATAAAAGAACTATGGCAGGCAAAGAGAGATGAAATTATAAATTCATCTGAGCAGATTTCTTCTGCAATTATTTTATCTTCATCCTATAAAACCGGCGTTTCTCTTAACGAAGATATATTTAATATTGCCTTTAAAGAATTTGAAGAAAGATTTGATGAAGAGTATGGAGGGTTTGGAACAGCACCTAAATTTCCAACGCCGCATAATTTAATGTTTCTTCTTCGTTATTGGAAGAGATATGGAAGTAAGAAAGCCCTTGAGATGGTTGAAAAAACTCTTAATGATATGAGAAAAGGTGGAATATATGATCAACTTGGATTCGGATTCAGCAGATATTCAACCGACAGGGAATGGCTTGTTCCGCATTTCGAAAAGATGCTTTATGATCAGGCACTGCTTGCTATCGCATATACTGAAACTTACCAGGTTACCAATAACATTTTTTACAAAAATACCGCCGAAGAAATCCTTTCTTATGTAATGAGGGGTATGACTTCTTCTGAAGGTGCTTTTTATTCTGCCGAGGATGCTGACAGTGAAGGAGAAGAAGGTAAATTTTATCTTTGGACAACGGATGAGGTAAAAAAAATTCTTAATGATGATGGAGATCTTTTCTTAAAATTCTTTAATGTAAAGGAAGATGGCAATCCCGACAAGGCCGGGACAGGTTGGATTAATTCTGTTCATGAAACGAAAACCAATACAAATATTCTTCACACAAAAAAGAGTTTAAAGGATTTTGCAAAGGAGGAAGGATTTTCAGAGGAAGAATTTAAAAAGAAGCTTGAATATGCCCGGGAAAAACTTTTTGAAATAAGAGAAAAAAGAATTCATCCTTTTAAAGATGATAAAATTCTTACTGACTGGAATGGCTTAATGATTTCCGCTTTTTCTAAAGCAGCTCAGGTATTTAATGAAAAGATTTACTCTGAATCAGCAAAAAAGGCTGCTGATTTTATTCTGTTAAAAATGTTTGATAAAGAGGGAAGACTTCTTCACCGTTACAGGGAAGGTGAAACAGCCATCTTCGGAAATGTTGATGATTATGCTTTTTTTATTGCAGCTTTACTTGATCTGTATGAAGCAACTTTTGAAATTAATTATCTTAAACAAGCTTTAAAGCTTAATGATGATTTTATCAAACAATTTTGGGATAATGAAAATGGTGGGTTTTTCTTTACTCCTGATTACGGAGAGAAATTAATAGCGAGACAAAAAGAGATTAATGATGGGGCTGTTCCTTCCGGAAATTCTGTTGCAATGCTAAACCTGTTAAGGATATCAAGAATTACAGCTAACACAGAATATGAAGAAAAACCAGCATTGATTAATAAAATCTTTTCATCTCAAATCAGTAAATATCCTTCAGGATTTACACAATTTTTAATCGCCCTTGATTTTGCAATTGGACCTTCTAAAGAGATTGTTATTTCGGGAGAGGATTTGGATTCTTTTCGATCATCCATTTTTGAAAAATTTATTCCCGCAAAAATTATATTAAAAATTTCTTCAGAGAAAAATACTATTATTGAGATAGCATCTTACCTCAAAAATTATCTTCCGGCAGATGATAAAACAAAAGTTTTCGTGTGTGAAAATTATATCTGTAAATTACCTGTCATTATTGCTGAAGATCTTACCAAGGTATTAAAGTAGATTTATAAGACTTTAGTTTTAAAAAATTTTCATAATCAGGTTCAAATTCATTAAATTTATTCTGAATAATCACTAATTATGGAATTATGGCTATAAAACAGGAAAATAAACTAATACGAGCTCATATAAAAGAAGTTCTTTCAGGGAAAAGTTCGGCCTACGAGCAGCTTTACAAAACACACACAAGCAGAATTTACACGTTTGGTTTAAAATTTTTTAATCACAATGAGCAAGCTGCAGAAGAGCTGACAAAAAGAGTTTTTATAAAAGCATTTGAAGAGATAAAAACTTATCCTGAAAATGTCACTTTTATTTTGTGGCTGAAAAAATTAACAGTTGAAGAAATCAGGAAAGGGGATATTAAAAAATCAGAAGAAACCACTCACCAGGCAAGTATTGCAGACCAGGCTATATTTGCTCTCCCGGATGAAGAACGGATTGTATTTATACTTCGCGATGTTGACAAGCTTACAATTGAAGAGAGTATTGAGATAACAAAGGATTCAGCCCATGATATAAATCTGAAACTGGAAAATGCCCGCAAATTTGTGATGGAAAAACTTAATGCAGATAGTTTAAACGATCTTGATTATAAAGTTAATTTAGTTTCTCAGAAATCAGAACCAAAACAGGAATTATGGGAAATTATCTATAATGAAATTCATAGCATTGCTACCAAAGATTTAAAAGAAGAAGCTAAAGGAGAAGTTTTAAATGTGGGTGATGCTAAAGAAACCATTAGTGAAAAGTTTCAAAAATTAAAGGAAGAAAAAAAGGAAAAAGAAGTTTTCCTCAAGCCAATGGGTGTAACTAAAACGAGAAGAGCAGTCTATATATTTCTTCTCGTAGTATTAATAGCCACAGCAGTTTATTATATTTTCTTTGTAAAACCTCCTCAATGGGAAGTGGTTAATCTATCGGGTTCACCCTCTATAAAAGAGAATCTCAAAAATATTGTAGTTTCAAAAAGCAGTATCCTTGAAAAGGATGACTTATTATATACAGACCAAAATTCAAAAGCATTAATTAAAATTCATGATGTTGGAGAAATTTATGTAAATCCTGGTTCTTCCATAAAAAGAAACGGAGGAGATGCCCAAATCGTGATTATAAGTGGTGATATTGATGTAGTAAAAAAAGCCGGTTCAGAATCTCTCCCCGTTGGGGTTTTTTCTGCAATAGTTGAAGATTATGAAGCCGGATCTTATTCTATAAAAATAAGTAATAATAAAGCCGGAATTTATTCAACAGGGGCAGATTTAACAATTACTTCCGGGGAAAGAGAAGTTTATTTAATACCGCAGTATATGTGCGAGATAAATCAAAATGGTGAGGTTGGTATTCCTTATTCTTTGTCAGCATCAGAGGAGTTTATAAATGCTGTTAACGACTTAAGCCTTCAGGAAAATAATGAGAGATTGAATAGAATTTTGCTGCTAAGCGACAAAAAGGATGCTTTAACTCTGTTCAATATATTAACCATGGTAGGTAAAAGTTCCAGGGATATTGTAATAAATAAACTTCATAGTCTCGTTCGTTTGCCAAAAGATGTTAATCCCCATCAGGTAGCAAATCTGGATAAAGGTGAACTCAAGAAGTGGCTTAAAGCAATTGAAGTGCAGAATTAGGTATAAGGTATATGGGTATACCTATCAGAATTCCATTGGAAAATTTTATAAAGAATTAAAACTGATTTTAGAACAAGCCTACCTGCTGCAGGCAGGGAATAACGATTATTGTTTTTAGAAGTAAAAACAATTTAAATACCTATACTTTATACCCTATACCTTTATACCTAAAGATGTGTTAGGGCGTGATTACTTTCTCTTTGGTCTATGCAAATGAGAACTCTGCCCAAAAAACACTTCAGCAGCTTCCATAATAGTTTCAGATAGAGTGGGATGAGGATGAATAGTTAATTTAAGATCAGTTAGATTAGCTCCCATTTCAAGAGCAAGAACGCCTTCAGCAATTAGTTCACCCGCGCCGGGTCCGCAGATTCCAATTCCAAGTAGTCTTTCAGTATCAGGATCAACAATTAGTTTTGTAACACCATCAGATCTTCCTAAAGTTGTTGCTCTTCCCGAAGCTGCCCATGGAAATTTTGCTGTTTCATATTTAATGTTTTTTTCTTTAGCCTGAGTTTCAGTTAAACCTGCCCATGCAATTTCAGGATCAGTGAATACAACAGCAGGAATAGCCATCGGTTCAAATGAAACTTTCTCACCATTAATAACTTCAACAGCAGTTCTTCCTTCATGAGATGCCTTATGAGCAAGCATTGGCTCTCCTACAATATCACCAATTGCGAAAATATTCGGATCATCGGTCTGCATCTGCTTATTTACTTTTATCCAGCCCCGTTCATCTACCTTTACTTTAGTGTTTTCTAAATCAAGTCCTTCAGTTCTTGGTTTCCTTCCGATAGACATTAAAACATAATCATAAGTATCGCTTGTAGTTTTTCCTTCTTTATCCTGGATCTTAACTTCAATTCCATTCTTGACTTCATCCATTTCTGTTACCTTGGAATCAAGCATAACTTTTTCATAAGATTTTTCAATTCTTTTGGCAAGATGAGATACAAGATCTCTATCGGCTCCCGGCAGCAAACCGGATAACATTTCAACAACAGAAACTTTAGTTCCTAAAGCAGAATAGACAGAACCTAGTTCAAGCCCAATATACCCGCCGCCAATAACTAAAAGCCTCTTAGGAATTTCCGGAAGATCGAGCGCACTTGTTGAATTTAATAATCTTTTACTTTTTATATCAAGAGAAGAAATTGTTGCTATGGTAGAACCTGTAGCAATTATTGCATTCTCAAATTTCTGTTCTTCGGTTTTGCCGCTCGTTGTTTCAATCTTTAATGTTGATGAATTTAAAAAAGCTGCGATTCCTTGTATGTAATTTATTTTTTTCGCTTTTAATAATTGCCCAAGTCCGCCTGTTTGTTTTGCAACAACTTCATTCTTCCATTCTCTGAGGCGGTCGAGATTTATTTTGGGTTTAGGAAATTCCACACCCCAATCTTTTGCTTCATCCGCTTCTGTAATTAATTTGGCAACATGAAGTAAAGCTTTGGAAGGAATACAACCCCTGTAAAGACAAACGCCACCGGGATTTTTTTCTTTATCAATTAGTGTAACATTCATTCCAAGATCGGCAGCTAGAAATGCAGCAGCATAACCACCTGGTCCCGCTCCAATTACTGTAACTTGTTTAGACATCTATTATCCTTTTAATAATTCATTTGTCATTTATGGCATTCAATAGTCATTAGGTAGTCATTCAGTTGCAAAACAGCGAATGACAATAAATGACAGCGAAGTGAATGACTATTAAATGACCTTGATCTGTTCTTGAACTTGCACTTGCTCTTGAACGTGAACTCTTTTCATCCCTCTACTAGCAGCTTCATCGGGTTCTCAATCGCTTTGCAAACCCATCTTAAAAACCTTGCTGCATCTGCACCATCAATTACACGATGGTCATAACTGAGGGAAAGAGGAAGCATCAATCGTGGTTCAAATTCTTCACCATTATAAACAGGCTCATAACTACCTCTTGAGACTCCAAGTATAGCAACCTCAGGAGAATTAACAATCGGGGAAAAAGCTGTACCTCCTATTCCTCCAAGATTTGTAATTGTAAAGCAAGCTCCCTGCAGATCATCAAGAGAAGTTTTTCTGCTGCGTGCTTTTTCAGCAAGATTATTTATATCTCTTGCAAGTTCGGTCATATTTTTCAGGTCAGCATTTCTTATTACTGGAACTATCAATCCATGTTCTGTATCAACAGCAATTCCTATGTGAAAATATTTTTTGTAGATAATCTCATTTCTTTCCATATCAACACTTGAGTTGAACTGGGGGAAAACCTTAAGTGCAGAAGCAGAAACTTTTGCAAGGAATGCAGTCATTGTAAGTTTGTCCTTATCATCCTTTGCTTTCTGATTCATTTCCTTTCTGACTTTTTCCAGTTCTGTTATATCAGCTTTATCAAATTGTGTAACATGAGGAATTGTCATCCAGGCATAACTAAGATGCTGTGCAGTTTTCTGCCTGATGCTGGTCATCTGCCTGCGTTCAATCTTGCCAAATTTTGAGAAGTCAGGGAGTTCTTCTTTCTTAATTCCCTTTCCGATTAATCCACCAGCGGATTCATTAAGCTTTTTAACAAAAGCTTTTACATCATCTAAACTAATTCTTCCGGCAGGACCAGTCCCTGGTATATCATTTATGTTTACACCGAGTTCACGTGCTAATCTTCTTACAGATGGTGCAGCAGGTGCGGCTCCTTTAGTAATAGGAGGCTGCTCATCTTTTTCAAATGGCTGGATTGTTTCTATTTCTTCTTTTGAAACTCTTTTCTCTTCCTCCTTTTTCTTCTCATCGCTTACCTCTTTTTTTGCCGGCTCTTCCTGTTTGATTTCTGGTACTTCTCCTGTTTCTTCAGAAGTTTCAACTTTAATAAGAATGTCTCCAACTTTAGCCTTAGTTCCTTCCTTAACCAAAACTTCCAAAACTTTTCCGCTTACATTTGAAGGAACTTCAACAGTTGCTTTATCAGTTTCAATTTCGATTACACCCTGATCTTTTTCAATTTGATCTCCTTCTTTAACAAGAACACCAATAACATCTGCAGATTCAATATTCTCACCAAGCTCGGGAAGCTTCATTTCAACTATATTTTTTTCACCATTAGGTTTTGGCTTTTCTTCAGTCCGCCTATGGCGGATTTTCTCTTCTTCTTTTTTTTCAGCTTCTCCGTCTTTGGCGGTTCCCTTTTTCTTTTCTTCAGTTTTTTCCTCTTCCTTTACTTCTTCCTCTTTACCATTCTCATCAACTTTAATTAGTACTTGTCCTACTTTTACTTTATCACCTTCTTTAACAAGAACTTCTTTTATAGTTCCTTCAACAGAGGATGGAACTTCAACAGTTGCTTTGTCTGTCTCAATTTCAATTACGCCCTGCTCTTTTTCTATTTTATCGCCTGCTTTAACCAGCACACTGATTACATCAGCGGATTCAATATTTTCACCAAGCTCAGGCAGTTTAAATTCTTTCGACATAGTTTATCCCTGCTTACTTTAGGAGGTCATAGGATTAGGTTTAGAAGGATTTATCTGCAAATCTTTTATTGCTTTTTCAACCGTTGTCATTTTAATGCTACCTTCATTTGCAAGAGCATATAATGCAGCAAGAACAATATGTTTTGCATCTACTTCAAAGAAATCTCTTAATTCTTTTCGTCCTTCACTTCTACCAAAGCCATCAGTTCCTAATGAATATAATTTCCGGGGAAACCATTTTGCGATTGAATCAGGTAAAGCTTTTACATAATCTGAAGAGGCAACGAAGACACCTTTTTCATTCTTCAGGATTTTTTGAATGTACGATTCTTTTGGTTTAGATCCGGGATTAAGAAGATTTCTTCTTTCAACATCAAGAGCATCTCTTCTTAATTCTTTATAGCTCGTAACACTCCAGACATCAGCAGCAACTTTATAATCTTCTTCAAGAATCTCCTGTGCCTTCAGCACTTCATTTAGTATTGTTCCGCTTCCAAATAGTTGTACATTAAGTTTTGTATTTTTCTTCTTTGATGTTTTGTACTTGTATATACCTTTAACAATTCCTTCTTTAACACCATCAGGCATATGGGGCATTGCATAATTTTCATTCATA
>MHAF01000160.1 GCA_001802865.1 Ignavibacteria bacterium RBG_16_34_14 | reverse complement strand
CAGCATTAAAATTTTCTTCATATACTCCTGCATCTCTTATCCCGCTAATAATTTCACTTACTTCTTTTCCTAATACATCGTAAACAGTTAATCTAACGAAGCTGTTTTGGGGGACAGAATATTTTATAATGGTAGATGGATTAAATGGGTTTGGATAGTTATTGAATAATTTAAAATCTGTTAGAGAATTATAATTATCATCAACTCCTGTAACTTCAACCCAGGTGTAGAGTATCCGGGTTGTATTTACCCAAGCAGTACCGTTCCACGTTTGATTAGTCCCATTAATTAACAAGTCATTGGAATCATATGTATTTGTTGTCAGAGCATTATTCTGCCAATCACTGCTGACCCAGGTTTGATAAAGACGTGTTAATTGTAAAGTCCCGTCATAAGTATAAACATACCGGTTTGAATTATCCCATCCTGTTCCATTCCAGGTTTGGTAGAGTTGAACAGTGCGGTTGTTATTTGAATCGTAAGTATTGGAATATCTGCCAGAATTAACCCATGCAGTGCCATCCCAGTTCTGATATGTAAGAAGAGTAAAGTTATTGTTAGAATCGTATACATACAAAATTTGAGTACTGTTAACCCATACAGCTCCATCCCAATTATATGATGTATACACAGTTACTTTATTATTTAAATTATAGGTATAAGTATATCTGTTTGTATTTAACCATACCGTGCCATCCCAATCTTGGTATGTATACTCTGAAAGAAGGTTGTTTGAATTATAACTGTATAAGTATTTAGTGCCATTCACCCACATTGCTCCATCCCATGTCCGGTATAACCTCTCAGTTCTATTATTATTTGAATCATAGGTAAATGAATATCTGGTAACATTAACCCAATTGGTTCCATCCCAGGTTTGGTATACATAATTATCGAAATCATTGTTTAATGTATATGCAATAACAAATCTGAATGAATTAACCCATGCAGTGCCATCCCAGTTCTGATATGTAAGAAGAGTAAAGTTATTGTTAGAATCGTATACATACAAAATTTGAGTACTGTTAACCCATACAGCTCCATCCCAATTATATGATGTATACACAGTTACTTTATTATTTAAATTATAGGTATAAGTATATCTGTTTGTATTTAACCATACCGTGCCATCCCAATCTTGGTATGTATACTCTGAAAGAAGGTTGTTTGAATTATAACTGTATAAGTATTTAGTGCCATTCACCCACATTGCTCCATCCCATGTCCGGTATAACCTCTCAGTTCTAAGATTATTTGAATTATAAGTATGAGTGTACGTATAATCATTTATCCAGACAGCACCATCCCAAATCTGAGCTAACTCTACATCTTGTGAACCAAACGAGTTATAGGTGATACTGTATTTTGAGTCATTCTCCCAGGCTGTACCATTCCAGTTTTGGTAAAGATATTCAGATACTGAATAGCCATCTGGTGTATAATACTGGTTTGAAATAACTCTTGTTTGAGAATTATCTTCCTCTTCAACTTCAAATGGAAGTTTTGGGATAATTTCTTCGTGTGGAAGTTTAATAAAAGGTTTTTCCTGAGGGAAAATGAGATTTGAATTAAAAGCTAAAAGGAAAAGTGGAAAATAAAAGCGAAACAAAGTATGCATACTGCCTCCTGTTTGTTATTGATGCTAATTTATTAATTATGAAAAACAGTTCTCATTAAGTCTAATAATCTGTTACAAATGTAATAATGAGACTCACTAAAATGAGTGGATATTCTCTATATTAAGTAGAATGTTTGGAACAGGTTTAATATTAAACTAAAATTTTTATAATATCAATAGATTGAGTGTGACTTATAACATTGGGTTGTTGCTTAAGAAATGAAATTTTATAAATCATAACTGACTAAACCCAAGTTAAGAAACTATTTGAAAGCTGAGTTTTGAGATTAAATACCACTTCCCTAACCATTTTTCCGCTTATCTATCTTTTCTTTACAAAAATCAATTTTTCAGTTAATTTGAACATAGATAACATTAATTTAAGTGATGATACAATAGGATTAAGCAGAGTGCGAATTAAATGAATCACTTCTGTTCAAAAGTTGGAGGTATAGGGTATAAAGGTATAAGAAATAATTTTACCCGTATACCCTATACCTATATACCTTATACCTTTGGAATATAATGAACCTAAAGTCAATCAGAATAAAACATAACATAAAGCTGCAGTTATTCCTTATATCTGCCGGACTCCTATTTATTTATAAGATGTTTTTTTATTCAGATACGTCCTTTTTGCTTAAGCTGCTGAATGAAATAATAGTATTCTCTACTGTTTTATTTATGGTGTTATACGCTAATGATCTTTTCAATGAAAAGAAATTTACTCCTTTATCTTTAGTAATGAATCTTGGAATACTCTGTGCAGTAATTTTTCTCGCTGTTCTTTTTTCTGATTCCTTGCTTCCGGTATTATTTGGAAAGATTAGCGATACTTTGAAAAATCCCGATTTCTTTTTTAAGATAATCTCATTTTTATATGTACTCTTTTTTGCCGCCGTTGTCTCTCAACTCTTCCTGATCTTTAAAGAATTGCATTTCCTAAAACAGAAAAAAAGCAGCAGCATTTATTTCACCACAATGGTTTGGTTTTTTCTTCTTGCTTCAATTACATCCATTATGGATTTCTTCCCTGAATTATCTTATATAAAAAATACTTTCTTTATTATCTCTATTATCCTGATAATTTTTAACTCAATTAAAATTTCCTGGATTGCATTTATCACTAAGAAAGAAAAGCTTTCTCTGCTTCTATTATCTGTAATAATTTGCGTTCTCTTTTTTGTTAATCTTTTCGGAAGCTCACATGAAAATTCACATTACCAGATCTTTTCAGGATTTTCTTCTTCCTTAGGAGAGTTTTATTTAATTATTATGATTTATGGCGCTGCGTATTTTATGGTTCTCTTCTTTACAACCTTATTTCATATTCCCACAGCAGAAGCCTATGACCGTAAAGCACAGGAAGTTTCATCACTTCAATATTTCAGCAAGCTTATTACCCAGGTTCTTGATTTTAATGAGCTTACAGAAACCATAACTGAGATTGCATTAAAAGTAAGCAATGCAGATGCAGCATGGATTGTCTGGAAATATGAAAGAGTTCTAAAACCTATTGCTCATAAAAATATCGGTTACCTGGATGCTGAACTTATAAATGATTTTATATTTAGAAATAAATCTTTTATTGAATCGCATTCTTCTTTTATTCAAAGCCTGGAAAAGTTTGAAAAAAGATCCCAGTTGAATGAACTATATTCAACTGTGTTAGTAGCTCCCATAGAAACACATAATGAAATAAGAGGATATCTTGCCGTAACAAAGAAAAGTGATTTTATTTTTGATGATGAAGATAAATCTGCAATTGATACTTTCTCAGATTATGCTTCAATAGCAATTGAGAACTCCAGGCTGCTTGAAGAATCAATTGAAAAAGAAAGGCTTGAAAAAGAGCTTGATGTTGCAAGAGAGATACAACGAAAAATTCTTCCTTCTAAAGATCCTGTTTATGAAAAGTTAAGTGTCTCTTCAGTATTTATTCCGGCATTTGAAGTTGGGGGAGATTATTATGATTTCTTTGAAATTGATGAAGACCCCGACAAAGTCGGGGCAAGCAAATTCGGATTTGTTATTGCTGATGTTTCCGGCAAAGGTATTTCGGCTGCTTTCATTATGGCGGAAGTTAAAGGAATATTTGAATCACTTTCAAAAACAATTGAAAGTCCAAAAGAAATTTTAACAAAAGCAAATCAGATTCTAAAAAGATCCTTAGACAGGAAAAACTTTGTAAGTGCAGCTTATGGCTTAATTGACTTCAAACGGGAAGTTATCTCAATTGCACGTGCCGGACATTGTCCTCTTTTGCTTGTAAGAGAGGGGAAAGTAGTTAATATCCGCCCACAGGGTATTGGTTTAGGTTTGAATTACGGAGATCAGTTCAATTTAACTTTGGAAGAAATTGAATTGGACCTGCGGGATAATGATATGATTGTTCTTTATACCGATGGAATTACAGAAGCTAAAAATCTTGATATGGAAGATTTTGGTGAAACAAAGTTTGAAACAATATTGTTAGACAATTCAGAAAAAAGTGCTGATGAAATCTCTAATGAAGTTATCAAAGAGATTTCCCAATTCAGTAAACATAATACTCAGCATGATGACATTACATTAGTTATCTTAAAATGGAAACCCCGGCAATCCGCCGAAGGCGGACGGGACAGGCAAAATTTAAAAATTCACGGAGAGAAAGAATGGCAGAATTCAACACCTCAGTTAAAAACCAGGGTGATATAAGTCTCTTGTACCTGAATGGGTATCTTGATGCTCATACAGCGTCTGTACTCGAGAATAACTTTTCTGATCTTATAGCTAAAGATAAGTTCAAGATAGTTGTAAACTTTAAAGATTTGGTATATATCAGCAGTGCAGGTCTTGGAGTCTTTATGGCTTTTATTGAAAAAATAAGGGAGAACAATGGTGATATAAAACTTACTTCAATGAGCGATAAAGTTTATAATATTTTTGATCTTTTAGGATTTCCTTTGCTCTATGAGTTCTACAAATCGGAAGATGAAGCTGTAAAAAAATTTGAAGAGACTGATAAACTTGAAAAGTAAAAGTAAAATAAAAGAGAAAAAGCTGCAGGTTAAAAGCAGAACTGAGAACCTCTCAAAGATAAGAGAGTTCATCCAGAACTTTTCCTCTTCCGCAGGCATTATGCAGGATACTATAGATAATATGATGCTTGCAGTAGATGAGGCATGCACTAACATTATAAAGCATGCTTATAAATCATATCCTGATGGGGAGATAATAATTAAAATTAAATATGAAGATAAAAAATTAATAATTACAATAATTGATTACGGCAAAGCGTTTCACCCGGAATCAGTTCCTGAACCCAATATTCAGGAATTTTATCGCCAGCATAGAGTTGGCGGACTTGGAATGTACCTTATGAAAACACTTATGGATGATGTAAAATATGTTTCTATCCCGGGCAAATATAACCAGGTATTGCTATCGAAAAGTATAAATTCTCCCAGGTAAAAAATGGAAACCTCAGAAAGTTTCAAAGTAAAAAGAAACCTGACAGCACTCGTTGAATTCAGCAGAGTGGTAAATGAAAGCCTCGATCTGAATTTCATTCTGAACAATGTTTTGTTTACTTGTATGGGAAAATTTCTTGCAACAAGAGGATTAATAGCGCTTAAAATAAATGGTGGTTTCCAGTTGAAATCTTCAAAAGGTATTTCTGAGGAATTACAAAAAAAATTTCCAAAGGTTAGTTTAAATGGAGATCTTCTTGAAGACAAATCACTTCAATCCTTTTTGGCAGAAAGCAAGCTTCAGGCTGTAGAGAAAATTAATTCATCTGATAAATGTCTTGGATTTATCTGCCTGGGTGAAAAGCTTAATCAAACACCATATTCTGAAGATGACAGGGAATTTTTAAAAACAATTCTTAACATTTCTGCAACAGCAATTCAGAATTCTGAAGTGCTGGATGAACTTACAAGAGTTAACCGTAAACTTGATTCAAGAATTCAAAGATTAAGCTCTCTTTTTGAACTTAGCAAAGAATTCGGCCTTGTAAATGAAAGTACAAAAGTTGCAAAACTATTGGTTTATTCTGTAATCGGGCAATTCCTCGTTTATAAATTTGCTGTTGTTACTTTTGAAGATGATGAAATGAAAATCCTCGAATCTAAAATTAGCAGGCAAGACCTTGAAAAGATATTTAAAGAATATAACTTAATAAACCTCAATACACCTTTAGACAAGGAGGAGATTCAAAAAAAATTCCCGGAACTGGATAAACAGAAGATTGAACTTGCTATACCAATGCAAATTCAAGGCAAAACTAAAGGTTTAATTCTTCTTGGTAAAAGAATAAATAATCAGGCCTATAAAAGAGATGATGTTGAATTTATTTCTTCCGTTGCAAGTCTTGCAATTATTTCACTCGAGAACCATAGACTTTTCCTTGAAGAACTTGAAAAACAAAAAATGGAAGAAGAACTGGAAATTGCTCGTGATATTCAAAAAAAACTTCTTCCGCAGACTATTCCTTCCTTTAGTCATTTTGATATTGCTGCAGCAAATTTATCATCAAGACAGGTTGGTGGAGATTACTATGATTTGATAACGCTTGATGATAAAAGCTTTTGTATTTCCATCGCAGATGTTGTTGGTAAAGGAGTTCCTGCTGCATTGTTAATGGCAAACCTTCAGGCTTTTTTAAAAATTATCTGCAAGCAGGGAATGAAATTAAGTGAAGCAACCGGTTTGATAAATGATCTTGTTAGTGAGAATATAACCGACGGAAAGTTCATTACTTTCTTCTGGGCTGTGCTTAATAATGAAGATGTGACAATTGAGTATGTAAATGCCGGTCATAATCTTCCTTTGTTAATAAGAAATGGTGAGATTCGAAAACTTGATAAAGGAGGAATGATTTTGGGGGTAATGAAAACTCTTACACCTTATGAATCTGAATTAATAAAATTAGAGAAAGATGATGTTATTCTTCTTTTTACAGATGGAATTTCTGAGGCAAAAAATACAAAGGATGAAGAATTCTCTGACGGAAGACTTGAAAAGCTTGTTTTGGAATTATCAGGACTGACTGCTCCGGAAATTCTAACATCAATTAAGAAAGAAGTTCAGAATTTTGCTTATGGTACTATTCAATCAGATGATATTACACTAATGGTAATTAAAGTGAAGTGAAGTGAGGTAACAGGCTATTTAAGAATCTTGAAATCGTCAGTCTGAGCGAAGTCGAAGACTGATGAAAATGTCACACTTCGACTACGCTCAGTGTGACAAAATAATTTTAATATAAGCTTCTCTTGCATTGAAAATCTTGAATTGACAAATAAAAAGTCAGTAATTAACATATGAAAAAAACAAAGGAATTTTTTATAAGAAACAGGAAGAGATTTATTGTAGCTATCTCTTTAGTGCTGATATTAATAGCTCTTATTAATATTTATTTTGTTGTAGAAGTTAGGGTTACTTCTAATGATGAATGTTTATGGATTCCAAAGAAAATTCAAAAAGACAGTGTCTTTATTTTCTTTGATCATGTTAAGGTTGGGGGCGTAACCTGGGAAGCAGGAATTAGAGATAGAGATCAGCTTATTGCTATTAATGATTCTGTTTTGGAAAATACATTTGCTGCCCAACGGATTTTGAATCAGGTTGAAGAAGGACAGTATGCTAAATACACAGTTAAGAGAAATGATAAAATTTTTACAACAGATGTCCGCATTAAAAAGTTATTCTTATTTCCAAGTCTTGCCTCCAGTTTACTAGGTCTCATCTGGATATTGATTGGTTTTGTTGTGTTGATGGCAAAGCCGGACGGGATGGTTCAAAAACTGTTTTATGGAATAGGTGCTGCTTACGTTCTTTTATCTACCCAGGTTATTCTGCAAACTGAAATGGTATCTGAATTTGCAGGTCTCGGCCCACTTTTAACTTTAGTCCTTGGTTATTTGTGGGCATTAAGTACATGTTTTCTTCCCTTCCTGTGTATCTATTTCTTCTGGACCTTTCCTAAACCCTTTAAGTTTTTAGATAAAAAATGGGTAAAATTATCAATATTCATTATTCCGGGAATACTTTTTATAGGCACGTATACAATTGAGTTGCTGGTTTTTGCTTTCAACAGAATTTCTTTTAATTCCTTCATTGTATTTATAAATATTCTGTCCATTCTGATTGGTGTAGCTAATATAGTTGCCTATGTATCGCTTTTCATTAATTATAAAAGATTAAAAACAAAAGAAGAGAGAAAGCCTGTATTTATTATACTTGCTGCATTTACTTTAGCAATAGCGGCTTCTATATATACTGCTTTTATTGCGCCCGCTATAACTGACACAGTATTTAATTCGCCCGAGTTTTACACACCAATAATTTTAGTTTTAATTCTACCCCTCGCATTCGGTTATGCAATCTTTAAATACCAGTTGATGGATGTTAGTGTTGTTATCAGGAATACAATTACTTATGGTACTGCAACAATTACAATTCTGGCAATTTATTTTTTAATTGTTTATTTCCTTGGGCAAACAATAAGCCGTGCAATCGGAACTGAGTACCAGGGAATTATTGCCGGTGCTGCTTTTATCATCTTTGCAATTGTCTTTCAATCTACAAAGAACAGGTTCCAGGATTTTCTTACACAAAGATTTTATCCTGAACAATTCGCTTATCAGAAAGTGCTGGTTAGCTTCAGTAATGAAGTCTCAACTTTGATCGGGCTTGATAATATTCTTGATTCAATGAAGAAAACTTATGTTGATGGTCTTAAGCTTAAAACATTTGCAATACTGCTTAAGGATCGTGAATCCGGGAAAATAAGACTGGCGAGAAGTGTGGGACTTTCAATTGAGCATCTTGAGCTTTCTGCACCAGGACTTATTCATTTTATAAAAGAAAGATCTCTCACATCACCGAACATTGCAATTGAACAGCACGATTATCAAAATATCTTTCCTGAAAATGCGCAGCTTCTAATTAGGGAGAACGTTTATACAATCATCCCGTTGGTAATTAAATCAAAAGCAATTGGTCTTTTACTATTTGGATTAAAACCTTCAGGTTCTCAGTTCTCCGGTAAAGATATAGAGTTGCTTTCTGCTTCTGCTAATCAATCTGCTATAGCGATTGAAAATGCACGGCTTTATGAATCTGAAGCTGAAAAGGATAAAATTGAAAGAGATCTTGAACTTGCAAGAAGAATTCAGCAAGGACTTTTACCAAAGTGCATTCCTGAAATGAACGGGCTTGATATCTGCGGGCAAATGGTTCCTGCTCAACAAGTCGGCGGCGATTATTTTGATTTGATTCCAATCTCGGATAAGATTCTTTATGTGATTGTCGGTGATGTTTCCGGTAAAGGTCTTTCTGCTTCTTTATATATGACCAAGCTGCAGACAATGATGAGACTTGCATGTAAAACTGAGCGTTCTCCCAAAGAAATTCTGATTGAAATAAATAAAAGCTTATATGAAGCCATTGAAAGGAATTGGTTTATTACATTAACACTTGCTTTATTCGATACAGAAAAGAGAACTGTAAGGTTCTGCCGTGCAGGACATATGCCTATACTTACTGCCAGGAACGGAACAGTTGATGTTTATAAAACACAGGGATTAGGACTCGGACTTGAGTATGGGTTAATCTTTGAACGTACTTTGATTGAAGAAGAAATTCCTCTCAGGGTAGGGGAGACTTATGCTTTCTTCTCTGATGGAATTACAGAGGCAATGAATGAAAAGAAAGATTTGTTTGGGGAAGATAAACTTACCGAGCTTCTAAAAAACCAAACTTTACGAAGAAGCACAG
The DNA here is from genome assembly GCA_001802865.1 of Ignavibacteria bacterium RBG_16_34_14. GTDB lineage: Bacteria > Bacteroidota > Ignavibacteria > Ignavibacteriales > Ignavibacteriaceae > RBG-16-34-14. The sequence goes on along the minus strand of MHAF01000160.1, from coordinate 198 downwards.
AGATAATGGATTTAGTCTGGAATGAAATAAAATCTTTCCGCGGCCAGGCTCCCGCAAGTGATGATATGACAATGGTACTGGTGAAGGTGAAGTAGTTCTTTTCTATGCTTCATAATAACCACAATTAGATTCTGCAAAAGCACTATTACCCTTTTCAAAGAAGCTTCATCATCTTCTTCATTATCATCATCTTCTTCA
>MHAF01000159.1:19285-19434 GCA_001802865.1 Ignavibacteria bacterium RBG_16_34_14 | reverse complement strand
TGTATATAGATAAGACCGGCATTCTTTGGTTTGGTACTTCAGGAATGGGAATTAGTTTGTATGATTCTAAAACAAACCGCTTTTCAACTTTAATAAGAAAAAAAGATATAAAATCCCGTATTAGTGGTTTCAGTGTGCGGTCGATTCTT
>MHAF01000159.1:18939-19116 GCA_001802865.1 Ignavibacteria bacterium RBG_16_34_14 | reverse complement strand
CTTCAGAAGGTCTTTATAGATATGAACATTTAACAAATGATGTAAGACAATATAAATTTAACCCAGCAGATTCTTCAGGTTTACCTCAGAAAGAAGTATATACTGTTTTCGAGGATCGGAAGGGAAATATCTGGATTGCAACAGAAAATTTTTTTAGTAAACTAATTAATATTGATG
>MHAF01000159.1:0-18903 GCA_001802865.1 Ignavibacteria bacterium RBG_16_34_14 | reverse complement strand
CTTCTTATAACGAGCAAGTCCGGCCTGTAATTTACCAGGATAGTAAAGGAATTTTTTGGCTTGGAACGAAGGAGGGTTTAATTCGCTTTAATCCTGAAAGTGAATCATTTTATATTTACCGGAATGACCCGGCTCAATCTACAAGTCTGAGGAATAACCTGATCAAATCAATTTGCCCTGACCCTTTACAACCCGATAAGATTCTCTGGATCGGGACAGCAGGAGGAGGAATTAACCGCTTCAATATTGATGAAGGAACATTCACACATTTTACGGAGAGTGAAGGTTTATCAAATAATGTTGTTTATGCAATTTTACCTGACGGGAACGGCAACTTATGGCTGAGCACCAACAAAGGTATATCACGGTTTAATCTGCAAACAGGAACATTCAGAAATTATGATGTGAGAGATGGTTTACAAAGCAATGAATTCAACACCGGTGCTTACTATCGAAGCAAAAGCGGAGAAATATTTTTTGGAGGGATTAAAGGATTAAATTATTTCTTTCCTGATGCAATTAAAGACAATCCGTTTATTCCTGAGATAGTGATTTTAGATTTTAATATTCTTAACCGTTCTGTACCATTGAAAGAGAGAGAATCTCTTTTACAAAAGGCAATTTCTGAAGCTGAACACTTGACGCTTTCGTATGATGATGATGTAATATCGTTTGAATTTGCAGCGCTGGATTTTTCTGCACCGGAAAAAAATCAATATGCATACAAAATGGAAAATTTTAATGAGAATTGGATCTATTCGGGTTCAGTTCGTTCAGCCACGTATACAAACCTGCCGTCGGGGGAGTATATATTTCGGGTTAAGGGATCAAACAATGATGGGGTTTGGAATGAAAAAGGAATCGCAATCCGCTTAACCATCAATCCGCCCTGGTGGAATACGTGGTGGGCTTACATTTTATACAGTCTCATGTTTCTTTCCGTTCTTTATTGGATAAGGCGTTATGAACTAAACAGAATAAAACTTAAAAATCAGTTGAAGCTTGAAAAAGTTGAATCAGTTACTCTTCGAAATTTAGATCAGATGAAATCCCGTTTCTTTGCAAATATTTCTCATGAATTCCGTACTCCCCTTACTTTAATCCTTGGCCAGATTGAAAGTGTTATGTCCTCAGTTATAGAAACAAAAGAAAAAGGTAAACTGCAGGTAGCAAACAAGAATGCAAGAAGACTGCTCACTTTAATTAACCAGTTATTAGATTTATCCAAGCTTGAAGTTGGAAGCATGGAATTAAAAGCTGAACAGCATAACATAGTTTCATTTCTTAAAAGTCTTTTCTATTCTTTTGAATCATTAGCAGAGACACAAAAGATTACTCTTAGGTTTGAATCTGAATACGAAAACATCCCAGTGATTTTTGATCCGGACAAAATGGAAAAGGTTTTTTATAATCTTATTTCTAATGCATTCAAGTTTACTTCTGCAAATGGGGAAATAAAAGTTAAGTTGTATCTTATTAATTCCTTAGTTGAAATAAGAATTAAAGACACTGGAATAGGAATACCTGCAGATCGCCTTCCACATATTTTTGATCGTTTTTACCAGGTTGATAATTCAAGTACGAGGGAACATGAAGGAACAGGAATCGGTTTAGCTTTGGCAAAAGAATTAGTTGAACTTCACAAAGGAAATATTTCTGTAAATAGTAAAGAAGGTGAAGGGAGTGAATTTATAATTAAACTTCCATCAGGTGATTTTAAAATTGAGAAAGAACAAATAGTTGAACTGTCTGGAGATAAATTTTCTTTAGAAAATATTAATAATGATTCTGAAACAAGAGAAAAAGAAGAGGAATCCGGTATCCGGCTTGCCCGCCGAAGCTTCAGCGAAGGCGGGTATCATGCATCCGAAAGTAAGAAAGAGATCGTCCTAATTGTTGAAGATAACCATGATGTGCGGGCTTATATCCGTGAACAACTTGAAAATGATTACAGGATAATTGAAGCGTGTAATGGTGAAGAAGGAATATTAAAAGCACAAAATGAAATTCCTGATCTTATAATTACAGATGTTATGATGCCGAAAATGGATGGTTATCAATTCAGTAAAAAAATTCGCTCTAATGAAAAGACAAGTCACATTCCGATTATAATGCTTACTGCCAAAGCAGGGCTTGATGACAAAATAGAAGGATTGGAAACAGGAATAGATGATTATCTTACAAAACCTTTCAGTGCAAAAGAACTTAAAGTTAGAGTTAAGAATTTAATTTATCAGCGTGAGCAGCTTCGAAAGCGTTTCAGCAAATCAACAATTATTAAACCATCAGAAGTATCTGCTGTTTCTGTTGATCAGATCTTTCTGGAAAAAACAGTTAAGATAATTGAAAAGCATTTTGATGATGAAAAATTTGGAGTAGAACAATTGGCAGAAGAAGTTTTTATGAGTGTTTCCCAGCTTAACAGGAAACTGAATGCTTTAGTTGATCAACCGGCAGGACAATTAATCCGCTCACTCCGTCTTCAACGAGCTGCAGATCTCTTAAAACAAAATGCCGGAAGTGTTGCTGATGTTTGTTATAAAGTCGGTTTTAATGACCAGGCTTATTTTTCCCGAGCATTTAAAAAACAGTTTGGAGTTTCACCTTCTGAGTATAAAGGCCAGGGGGAGAAGAGAATTGAGTAAATGGAAATATAAGAAAAAAACTGAATATTTTTTATTCTTCAAAATAAAGAAGAATAATTAACTTTTATTCTTTTTAGGAATTTTTTCACCTCTGCTTTGGTCTAATAAATATTTAACTATATACAATTAAGGAATTACTTAGTATGAAAATATTAAAACCCCTGCAATTTATTCTCATTTGAAAAAGGAAAATCTTCGCAAGCAATTAATTTGTTATAATAAAAAAGCCTGGTTAACCAAGCTTTCATTTTACCTCTTAGTATAAACTACTCACTAATAACATTATTCAAAAAAGATATCTAATAAGCTTTAATCTCTTAAAATATAAAGATTAAACCCAAGCCTATAATTATAGCTTCCCTCTGTTTACCAGTACTTGTATAATTTATGTTATCAGTATTTTTGAACTCGACAAATGTCCTTGCATAACCAATTGATAAAATCAATCCATAACTGAAATCAGTATTAATTTTACGTGATAGGATACTTAATTCTAAAGCTATACTAATTAAGTGTTGTTTTATTCGACCAATTGAATGATCTTGCCAAATCTCATCACTCCCAAAGCGATCCCAACCACTTTCAGTTTGCAAATCGGAATCGAATATTTGATATACTCCTTCGATCATAGGTTTGAATCCTATCCTGATTTCATCTTCATCTTTATACTTCGCATCATGTTTGTATACAGTAATTGGTATACCTAAAGAGGTATAAATTCCAATATTTACTGATGGATCTCTTAGTTCATAATAACGTAAGGATGCACCATAACCTCTATCATTATTACCATTTTGATTTTGGCTATAACGCGTGGGTTCATTAATACTTGGTGAAATAATGGAAACTCCAATTCTTAGAACATTACTAAAAGAAACAAATAAATTTGTAAAAGAAGTTAAAGCTGATTTTGCATAAAGAGTGGTATCTGATAGTATATTATCACTATAATATAAACCTTCAATCCAGTCATCGTCAATATGACGAGGAATTGCCCGGACATTGAGAGGAAAATTTGAAACATTATAATCAAAATTAGATATGCCAGTAACTTTAATACCTAAACCAATTTCTTGTGAATATACCAATGAATAGAATATGCTTAAATTAAATAATACAATGTAGTATCGAACCATTAATTCCCCTTCATCTATTTTAGTTTTAATTTAATAATCGTCAATTTTTTTAAATTGCGGCACAATAACAAAACGAATAGGTTTCTTAACAACCATGTAAATTGTGCTAGTTGACCGAATTACTTCTGTAGGATATTGGGGTACAAATTGTATTGTTTCAATATTTTCAGTTTCGAATTGAGTATCGATTACTTTTTTACCAAACTTATTAATAAATCCCCATTTGTTATTATCTAATATTGGAGCATAACCGTTATGGAAGCTGGAAACAGTTTCAAATTGAGGAACAATTACGAAATTTCCGTGTTTATCAATATAACCCCACTTATCATTAAGATTAACTCTTGCTAAACCTTCTTCAAATTCATCAACCTGTTCAAATTGTGGTACAATTACTATTTTTCCATATTTATCTACAAAACCCCATTTCCCTTTAACTTGAACTGATGCTAAACCTTCAGAAAAATGTCCAGCACTCTCAAATTGTGGTTCCGCAACAAATTTGCCATATTTATTAATAAACCCTGCCTTTTCTTTTATTCGTATTTTTGCTAAACCTTCAAAAAAATAATCTGCATAATCAAATTGCGGTTTTATTATTATACCATTTTTATCTATAAAACCATATTTATCATCTTGTATGATACAAGCTAACCCTTCTTGAAAATGATAACCATCTTCAACATGTAATTTATTTATTAGATTCCCCTTATAATCTATATAACCATATTTCCCATTTTTTTTCACTAAAGCAAAACCTTCATTAAACCTCTCCGCACTATCGTATATTGGCTTTATAATTATATTACCTTGTTTATCAATGAAACCAATTTTATTATCTTTCACCACTAATGCCAATCCTTTATAAAACTCTGTAACCAAATCATATTGTGGTTTAATTAAAAAATTACCTTGCTTGTCTATAAAGCCCCATTTCCCATCTTGTTTTACAAATGCAATTCCCTCACTGAAAATTCCCACTGCCTGGAACTGTGGTTTAATAATAAAATTACCGTCTACATCTATATATCCACATTTATTTTTTTGTTTTACCTGAGCAAGTCCATCATTAAAGTTTTCTGCATCTTCAAATTGAGGTTTAATTTTGAAATTACCACTTGTATCAACATAACCCCACAATTTATCTTTTTTAACTGCTGCTAAAAGGTATTCAGTTTGTTTAATTTCTATTTTAACTTTTTCTTCATCATTATTTTTCTCCTTTTTGCATGATTGAAAAATCTGACTAAGAGAAAAAAATACTAAAATAGCTAAAACATATTTCCATTTGTAATTCATATACTTTTTAGCCTCCTTAGTTTACACTTTTATCTTTTCACAACAATATCTTCAATTACTGACTTTGCATATAATAAATTGATTTTATTTGCATTATTCTCAATTCCAAAAAATATTTTAAAATATCGTGTCCCCTTTTTTGCTGTGAAATGAGCGTATTCACCAACTATAAAAAATTGGTCATCATCTTCAGTTGATACAATATTAGATATACCTTGACAAGTTGAACGATCCCACGTTTTTTGTTTTTCGTTATAATAACTTATTAAAAAATCTGTGGCATATAGTTCTAAATTAGCTTCGCAATTAGCTTTGACCTTAAGTATCACAGCTTTATAATTTTCATTGTCTTCCCAAGTCAAATTACTGTTAGCCCCTTCAATTCTTTCAACAACTTCTGCTGAAAGTACTTCAAAGGTAATTCCGTTTTCTATATTCTGTGGAAATATTGAAAAATAATTATGTACCAATAAAAAACAAATTAGTAGTTTTGTTAACATTTCTTTTTTCTCCAACTTTATTTATTTGAATACCTACCAATTATAACTTATAGAGAGTTCATACAACTTTATTTTTTTTATGTTTAAATTTTTCTTCTTTATTTTTTCTAATGATTCCAAAGCAACACATTTAGTCCATTCTTCATCAAACGCAGAATATTCAAGTTATTCACATGTAGAGGTGATTCAATTCTTTCTAAAGCTTTCAATACATCTCTAAACTTATTTCCATCCTAAGTATTCGATATTGATTATTTCCAAAACTGCCACCATTTTTTCTTCCTTGTAATACGAATTATTTCCTTATCTGTAAACCTCCTATAACTACCTTGGATAGTAGAATATTTCCCTTCTGAAATTTCCGAACCTTCTATCATATCAGCCATTGTTCCACCTGCCAATTTAATCCTTATCATCTTGTAAACAGTACAGTTATCATAATTTAATGATTCCAATGAACAGTAATGATAATAATCGTTATTTGTGCCAGCACATTTTTTATCTTTCCAATATGGACAGTTAGAAGCCATTTTCAAAATAAAAAAGATATGAACGTCATAGAATTATATTTTGATTGCAAGATTATTATTAAAGGATAAGAAAACAGATTCATAAATTAAAAATCTGCTTAATTTACTTTTAGTCTTGATTATCTCCTTAACCTACTTATTCCATTTTCTTAAAGCTCAATACTGGGAGCCACGCTTCAGTTGGAATTTTGGAAATAAGTTTGCAGTTCATCATTTCTGGTGTAATTTTAATTATGATCAATAGATAGTTTTGCTCAATCTTGAAAACTATAGGTGTATCCGATTTGGGTGACTGCTCACAGCTAAACATTTCGTTGTCCATTCTCCTAAAACCAAACCAAATTTTTTCTTTATCTTCTCCAGTTTCGTTTTTAATTTTTACTTTAACTGAATCTCTACCTGCAGGTTCTATTTCATAACTAACAAATGCACCACTTTCTACAATATCTTTTATATATTTTATTCTTCTCTCAATTTCACTTTCTGTCCAACCATACCCGCACCATATTTTTTGGAGCTCTGATCCTTTGTGAAGGTATTCACTTGTATTATAATCAAAATCAGTAATCCATTTACCCAAGATTCCATTTACGTTCTCATTTAAAATACTATCTATCAGTTCATATTGACAGAAATTTTGTACGTTAAAAAATATTATAATAAGAACAATGCAGGATAGTTTTTTCATCAATAAAGAAATATCTATCATAGTTATTTATTTGAACAATTTTAAAATCTGAGTATTATTCATTTGATTCTTTCCTTAATTTTTTCCAGCGATTCTAATGCAACACGTTTTGTCCAATCTTCATTGGAAAGTGTAGCTTGTTCTAGTGAAATTTTAGCAAGTGGTGATCCTATCCTTCCCAATGCTTCTGCTACATCCCTATGTATAATACTTGAATAGGAATTGTTATTAAGAATATTGATAAGTGCATTAACAATACTATCTTGTGCAACATCTGTCAACCATCCCAAGGCTTGTATTGCTCCTCTTTTAATAAAATTATTAGAATGTTCTAACAAGTTGAACCAGGTATAAACAGAAGGGTTGTTATCAAATCTAATTATTTTTGCTCTACTTTTTAATGAGCTAGTTGTATCATTAAATAAAGTTTCACTTCTAATTTTATCCATTACATTTTTGTTTATTAGAATACCTCTCCCGCATAAATATCTATAATTTCCCTCGCTATCTATTACAAAACTTAGGGGATAGTTCGGATCGCTTTGAATAAAATAATTTTTAAAGTAATTTAATACAAACATCTTTCCATTATCCATTACTCCTGTCATTGAAATATTAGCAAGGCGACCATTATTATATTCTATATCCGTTTTTGGGGTAATTCCATTACATATATCTGTTGTAAAGGAATCTTCTTCTATGCTTTTATAAAGATAAGTAGAATAAACGTGTTCAGCGCCAATATTAAAAACCATTGGATCCAGATCATCAATCTGGATGATAAATCCAGCCCCATTAACACTTACCCATATAATCTCATTAGAGCCTTCGGACGATAATCTGATAGTATCAAACCCATCTCCAAAATTAACACTTACCCATATAACAGTATCCCCAATAGAATTTTCAGACGTTAACTTTTGATTAGAAGTGGGATAATCTAAACAATTAATTATTACTCTAGTACATCCTGTACTTTTGCTTTTTGAGAAAGAAATATTTGTCTCAAACCAAATATCACCTGGTTTAATATCGATTGTATCTGATATTGTAATTAAATTTGATGATTCATTTGATTGACCAAATGTTTGGAAAGTTATTGAATATAAAAAACTCCATATAGTGATAATTGAAGTATTCAATATGTAAATCAATTTATTCTCTCCTCCTGATGAAATTATTTTTTCCCTTGCCATTCAATTCTTTTCAGAATCCCTTGATCGAAAATAAGTTTACATATTTCATTCACTATCTGTTTGTTCTTCTGATCTATAGAATACTTTGAGCGAACTGTTACACTTACCGTATTCCCCTTATTATCCGAAATTCGGTTAATATCTTGACTGATTTCCACATGACTTACACCCGTTTTTTGCTTTACTGAATTGACATAACCATCCGAACTCTTTTTAATACCTTTATTGATTTCAATATCAGATTTATAGCCATTAAATGAAGGAGAATATTCCACAATACCTTCAGTACGAAAACCAAATGCAACTTCATAATCTGATTTAAGATATTCTGCAGCTTTTACATTTACTTTATCCAAATTTAAATATCCTATAACATATTCAGAGGATTTGCTATTCCAACCAGCGCTTAATACACCTGTAAGCTTATAAAAAAGGAACTCTCCTGCCCATCTATCGTCCAGAAATTCTTTTTCGGTTGTTACATTTTCCTTATATTCTTTTAAGCGTTGTAATCGTTTAGTATCCTCTTTGATCATCTCCTCTCTTCTTCTCTTTTCCTCAGCTTCTTTCAGAGCTAATTCCTGTTTTAATTCTTGTATTCTGTTTTCTGCCATTGTTGAATATTCATTATCTGGGTAATTATTCAAATATTTTTCATATTCTTCAATAGTATCTTTTTGTTGAGTTTCCTTCCAGACTCTTTCTGATCCGGAACACCCCCAAAAAATGCTTAAAAAAATTATCATAAGAATTTCTATTGAGTTTGTATTGTGCATATTAATCCTCCTATTTAAAAATTTTAGCATTATTAGAAAACCTTAAGCTGTAGAAATATCTTTTAACCTACCCTTAGGATCATCTCCGAATCTGTTTGGGCCAACTGTTCCATCAGTAAATAGAAGAAATAAACTGAATATTGGAATTAATATATACCAACCACTATTATCTACGTCATGCATTCTTTTGATTCCCTGAATCAAAATAAAAATCATTAAACCAATTTGTAATATTGGTGCCCAGTTATGTAAGGAAATACTCTTACAAAGGTAATTGCTACAATATAGCTTAGTATAAAAGTTATAATCCAACGCCCCCAATATGTTGCCCGAGTAATTCGTCCTCTATTGATAATAAACTCTCATCAGCAGTTGTATTTTGTTCATCGAAGGTTGTACCGCACTTTGGACAAACTAAATCATTTGCTCCAACGTCTGCACCGCATTCCATACAAGTATATTCTTCTTCTTGATTTTTTACTTGATCCATTGGTTTAACAATTTGAAAACCTATTAGATTGATTTATGGGTATATGTTTCACTTACTGGTAGGAAATCCCATTTTCGTCTCTCCTGATTTTTCCTGCCTCTCAAAACACTTTAAAAGTGCTCAATAATTCTTAAAAAATCAAGAGGTAGAAAAAATTATTGTTTTATTTTCTCGCTACATAAATTGATATAGAAAAGATGGCTTTGTCGTTCCACTCTTCGCAGCGTCACTATTCATAAAATCCTCATTTGCCCAAAAAATCCTAACAATTGCGTGAATAGTGCAAGATAACTGCAAGGCATTCCACTACTTTTACACCTGAAATTTCTATCAATCGATTCCAAAAACAACCAGAACAAATAATGATATTGCTAAAAATGAACGGAACTTATCATAATGAAGGAAGGATTGTTCTTGATATGAATAAAACTATCGAATGGAAAGAATTGAGTTCTGAGAAATTCCCTGAATTACCTCATAACAGCAATGTGGAAATAACAATTACTTTTAACGAAAGTGACTTTTTATCAGGTAAAAATGGAATTGTCTGGGCTACATACGATTCAAGACAGGTGGAAGTTATTCACAGTGCACTTATTGCCCAGCATCTTAATTCAGAAATTAAAAACATTGGTTTTGGTAAAGAAAATATGTTCTTAATAAACATTACAAATGGTTCTGATATTAATGAAGCAATTGATTTTATCTGGCGAAGCGACAGCGGTTTGCGGCTGAAACCGGATTGGACTTATCCCGACAGAGAAACAAATAAAAGTTTTGAGCTATGGTTAAATGGACAATAAAACTAATGCTCAAAATAAATTCATTCTAAATCAAAATAAAAAGGAGTTATGCAATGGCGTACATACTAGTTCATCATAAAGTTGAGGATTATAACAAATTTAAACCGGTCTTTGATTCACACGCATCATTACGTTCTGAAGGCGGTTCACGCGGCGGCAAAATATTCCGTAGTACAAATGATCCTAATGAACTTTTTGTCCTTCTTGAATGGGATAGTATTGCAAATGCCCAGAAGTTTGCTCAATCAGATAGTATAAAAGAAGCAATGAAAAATGCCGGTGTTGTAGGTATGCCTGCAATTTATTTTGTAGAAGAAGCTGCTAAGACAGCTAAATAATTAATGTCTTTATACAAAGTACAAAATTAACCGAATTAACTTTATTAATAAAATAAAAGGAGTGGACAAATGGCTCTTTCAATGATTCAATTTTCGTACACACCCCAGGTTGTCAAAAAATTAATTGCTAATCCTGAAGATCGTTCTGCTGCCGTCAAAAAATTAATTGAAAAGCTCGGCGGCAAGCTTATCTCTTTCTATTATTCCTTTGGCGACTATGATGGAATTGTAATTGCAGAAATGCCGGATAACATAGCCAGCTTAACTACAGCAATTGCTGCATACTCCGAAGGAAATCTTAGCAGCCTGAAAACAACAGTACTTATTTCAGTTGAAGATGCAATGAAAGCTATGAAAAAAGCTTCAACAGTAAAACTAGAACAGCCGAAAGGTTAATTAATAAATCATTTATCAATAAATAAAAAGGTTATACAAATGAAAACTCTCAAAAATGTTTCTTTCTTCGTGTTCGTATTCCTGGCTCTTGGTTTCTCATCTTCTTTACTTGCACAAACTCCTGTGTCTTCTGCTGAAGACGAGGTGATTGCACTTACCTACAAAATCTGGAAAGCAGAAAATGAAAAAGATATGGCTACCAGAAATAAATATATTTCCGATGATTATACTGAATTCAACCCAAGTTATTCAACACGTATAGAAGGAAAAACCAAAAATTTTAACCTTTCTGATGCAAATGGTCTGGGCGGGACTTCACTTGCTGATGAAATGCTTAATCCAAAAGTTCAGGTTTATGGTGATGTAGCAATATTAACATACAACTTTGCAGGTGTAATAAAGGACAATGATGGCAAGGTTAGAAGCAACAAAGCTAAATCTACAAGAGTCTATGTAAAAATGAATGGTGAATGGAAACTTGTTCATGCAAATTTTGGTATGGACCCGGTTAATGACTAAAGTAACTCAAGTTGACCTCCTAATTATTTGGTGAGCAAAAAACCGTTGAAACGGTTACGAGAAATTGTTTTTCGTACTATTAACCCACGACTTAAGTCGTGGGTTAATAAAAATAAAATAAAGAGTACAACTGTTTTAACGGTTTCCCCGTCAGGTGGTCAAATAGAGTAATTAAAATAAATTCTTACAAAATCAAAAATAGGAGATACTATTCATGAAATACAAAACACTTTATTTTCTTATCACGGCGGCTTTTCTTTTCACGTCTTGTGCAAGCAAAGACAATCAGGTAGAAGAAAGAAACACCCGGCATACTGAAAATGAAACCCACGAGTATTTCCTTTTACGCCCTGAGGCTGAAAAAAACTACGGTTACTCTCATGCAGTGCGTATTGGCGACGAGCTAATAATATCCGGTGCAGTTAGTATGGATGATTCGGGTAGCCCAACCGCCATAGGAAATTTGGAACAACAAATGAAAAATTGTTATGAAGACTTAAATAAAGTGTTAACTCATTATGGCTATTCATTCGATGATGTGGTTGTTGAAAATATTTTCACAACAAATATGGCTGAGTTTTTAAAACAGTCTGGCTACCGCAATACAATTTACAAGAAGAATTTTCCAACGGGAACATGGTTAGAAGTTAAAGGTTTGGCATTGCCGGAATTTATGATAGAGATAGAATTGGAAGCTCATAAATCTAAATGAAATTAAAAGTTCAATAATCAATAATTAAAAAAAGGAGTAATAAAATGAATGCGTTCAAAATGTTGTTGGTTCCAATGGTCTTTCTTGTTCTTGTTGCATCTACTTTTGCCCAGGAACATTATACAGAAGGTACTGTTCGCGCTGTAAGCTATTACAGAACTAACCCCGGTCAGTTTGATAACTATATGAAATACCTTCGTGTGAATTTCCTTCCACAGCAGGAAGAGGTAAAGAAACAAGGACTTATTCTTGACTACTATCTTCTTCTAAATCAACCAACAAGCCCTGATGATTGGGACGTAGCAGTTGTATATGTCCATAAGAATTTTGGTGATGCTCTTGATTTTAATCAGGGTGAAGCTGATAAAATGAAAGAAATACAATCAAAGCATTTTAAAACCAAAGATGAAGATAAGATACGTGATTTGATGGCTAAGCGTTTTGATATGAGAACATTTCTAGGGGTAAAGTATTTACGTGAAGTCGTTCTAAAACCGATTAACTAACTATAAACACAAAATAATATCTAATCATTATTAATTAAAAGGAGTCTAAAATGTTAAGAGAAACGAAATCCCGCAATACGGGGAAAATGTTCAAAATGTTGTTGCTTCCAATATTCATTCTTGTTCTTGCTGCATCTGCGTTTGCCCAGGAACATTATACTGAAGGTAACGCTCGTGTTGTAAGTTTTTATAGAACTAATCCAGGTCAGTTTGATAACTATATGAAATATCTTCGTGCGAATTTCCTGCCGCAACAGGAAGAGGTAAAAAAGCAAGGACTTGTTCTTGACTACTATGTACTTCTGAATCAGCCATCAAACCCGGATGACTGGGATGTAGCTATTGGATTTATTTACAAGAGTTTTGGCGATGCTCTTGATTATAATCAGAATGATGAAGACAAGATGAAAGAAATACAGGCAAAGCACTTTAAAACTCAGGATGAAGATAAGATGCAGGAGATGACAGCTAAGCGTTTTGATATGAGAACATTTCTGGGGGTAAAGTATATACGTGAAATCACTCTAAAACCGATGAATTAAAAATCAAGTAAATAAATATTTCTTTAATAAATAGAAAGGAGTTAGTGCTATGAAACATTTCAAATTAGTTGTAGTATTTTTTCTGTTTGCTGTATTAGCAGGCAGCACCTTTGCGGGAGACAGGGAAGATGTTGAGGCTGTTATTAATAAAGCTGGGGACGCATTTAACTCCAAAGATTATCAAACTTACTTTACCTATTTAGCAGATGACATTGAAGTATTTACAGGAGTTTCAACTCCATTGCTGCACATAGGTAAACCTCATTGGATGGAATTTGTTAACAGTTTTGGCTCCTTGCCGTTGGTTACTTACAAACAGCAGCAAAATTCAATCAGGATATTTAATGAAAATACTGCCGTTGTTAACGGTTACTTCGTTTTCACAGTTGTTGGTAAAGATGGAGCTATAACAACTCAAAGCGGCAGGAATAGTACAACGTTAATTAAACAGAATGGCAAATGGTTGATTGTTAACTATCATTTTTCACCAATGTTTTAAAATAATAAAAGCCGGTTTACCGGAAGGAGAATTAAAATGAAATCATTAATAAGAAAAGTTCTTTTCTTAAATATTTCTATTCTAATAGCAACATTTGTTTTTATAGCAGGATGCCAGCAGCAAAAACCAGATCCATCTCAGGAACTTAAAACACTCGTTGATAAGTATATTGAAGTCTGGAATAACGGAAACCTAAGCGAATTAGACGCGATTATGGATTCAAACTATGTCCACCATTCAAACCAATCGCCCGATGTAGATATCGACGATCTAAAGAAAGTAATTTCAGGTTTTAGAACAGCCTATCCGGATGTGAAATTAGTTTGGGAGGACGAGATCTATTCAGAGAATAAATCTGCAGGTCGTTGGATTTTTACAGGAACAAATACTGGTCCTGGTGAAATGCCTCCTACGGGAAAGTCTGTTAGGATATGGGGAGAAAGTATTCTTCACTATGCCAACGGAAAAATCACTGAAGAGTGGACTGTCTATGATAATCAATCTCTAATGGAACAACTTGGTTATACTATGATGCCGCCATCAGGTACTAATCAGTAGTAAAGATAATATGAGATACATAATTAAAACGATACTTATGGCGAGCATGATATTAGCAGGCTGCTCACAGCAAACGGAAAAAGACTCGCAAATAAGTAATGAAGCTTATAAAAAAACAATGAGTCGGTTAGTCGAAGACGTTTGGAATAATCAGAATCTGGATATTCTACCAGAGGTTTTTACTGAAAATGCCGAAATGCACCTTGGCGGACTTGATTATAACCTGAAAGGGATTTCAGATATTCGTCAAAAATATATACACCCAACTTTGATTGCTTTCCCGGATATCCGGCATGGGTATGACAAACTTCTTATTGACGGTGACATGATTGCTATGATGTTTTATGGTGAGGGGACACATAAAGGAGAGTATGACGGAATTCCGGCAATAAATAAAGTATTGCATTACCGGGGAATGGCATTTTTCAGAATGGAAGGCAACCGGATAGCGGAGGTTTGGACTCATTCTAACTGGACAACAAAATTTGCTGAGTTAACAAAATAGTATAAAACAGACATAGGAAATAAATGTCAATCAATAAATCAATTCATTAATTATCTAAAAGGAGTTAGTGTGATGAAAAAGTCAGGAGTCAGATCAAAGTTATTCCATACACAAACGAAGGGTTTTATGCTTAGATCATTCTTCATTACAGCATCACTTACGGTCATATTGTTTAGCCAATGCTTCGCATCAGTTCCTATGGCTTCAGAGCCGCAGCAGGATATATTGAATATAGGCTTTGTTCTGTATACCAAAGGTGATACACCTGGAACTCTATACGCGAGATGGACATACGCGAACGTCTATAGCGGACCAGGATTAGCAACCGGAGGACCTAGGGAAGGCTTTGCCGGGCACTACCACGTTCGCTACTTCTACGAGAATGGAGAGTTTTCGGATGAGTATGACCTCGTCATTGAGAAGACCGGAGACTTCTACAACGTATCCTGGATCTCCAATGGCAAGGTCGTTGCCAGCGGAGTTGGTATGGAGGTCGAGAATGGTTTAGCTGTCGGCTGGCGTAGAATCGCTGACTGACTTTCAAATTATGAATTTATGAAGAAAGAGATGATAAAAATAACTTAAAAAAAGAAAGGAACTATTTAATCGTCAGGAAGCAGGAAAATGGTCGTTGGAAAATCTACCGTGATATTGGATTGTAAAACAAGTTAGTATAAATGAAAGCTTAATTGATATTTCTCTAAATATTTTTTCAATAATCTAAAAGGAGTTAGTACTATGAAACAATTAATTAACACAATTCTAAAAACAGGTTCTCTGTTTTTAATAATTGCCGTCATTTTTACAACCGGATGCCAGCAGCAAAAAGATTATTCTAAAGAATTAAAACCTCTTATAGATAAATATAGCCAGGCATGGCAAACTGGAAACACAGATGGACTGGAAGCAATTTTTGATCCAAAATTTGTGAGGCATTCAGATGCTTCTACTTCGGCTGAGGGTATAGATAATCTTAAGAAAGTAATTATCGCATTCAAAACTGCTTATCCGGATCTTAAATTAGTTTTTACTGAAGAGTTTTACGCTGAAAACCAATATGCAGGACATTGGTCATTTACAGGAACAAATACCGGTCCCGGTGAAATTCCCCCAACAGGAAAGTCAGTTTCGCAGTGGGGAGTTAATATAATTCATTTTAAAGACGGAAAGATTGTTGAAGAGTGGGATGGATTTGATAACGTACCATTGCTGGAACAACTTGGATATACAATAACACCGCCATCAGAAAAAATGAATTAAATAATTTTAATTAACAATATAAACGGAGAAGTTATGCTTAACAGAAAAAATCTTTTTAAGGGAGTTACTTTTCTTTTCCTGGCAATATTTCTTTTTGCCGGTACAGTAAACGCACAAAGCGGTTCAATTAAATATGTTTATACAATTGATTACCCGATGGGAGGAAAAGCGGCTTATTTAGATTGGGTTAAATCAATTATAAGCACTCTGCAAAAACCAGATGAATTAATCTCACTTGCTTCGTATGATAATTATTTCAATGAAACCCCTGAACGGGTTGTTGAATTTGAATTTGCAAACAATCTTGATGCAGCAAAGTATTTTGATAATCCTGAAATTAGAAATGTTGTTGGACAAGTTGTAGATCACGGAATTACCAGAGGGGTTTTTATTTTAAACAAACGGGGCGATTACAATCCTGGAGAGAAAGGGAGAAGTAATATTAAACATGTTTTCACTCTTGATTATGGTGTTGGAAACAAATCTGCATACATGGAAATGGTTAAGACTGTAGTCAAAACTCTTCAAACACCAAAAGAAGTAAAACGAATTACTTCGTATGATAATTACCTGAATAGCTCACCGAACCGGGTCATCGAATTTGAGTTTGATTCCATGGAAGATTGCATCAAATATTTTGAGATGCCTGAGATTAAAAGCATAGTTGATAATAGTGTTAGTATGTCTGTAAATCATAGAGTGTCGGCTTTAAAGCTTTTAAAAGAATACAATAAAAACTGATTTTCACCAATTATCATTAATTCAAAAATCTAAAAGGAGATGTGTTATGAAACTGTTACTATCAATATTCATTGCGTTATTTGCAGTGATAATTTTATCAGGATACAGCTTTGCACAGGATGCTGTAAAAGTTGATCCTAAGCATTACAAAGTCGAGTTTGAAAATGATCAGGTTCGCGTTTTAAGAATTACCTACGCGTCAGGAGAACAAGGTGTAATGCATTCACATCCTGAAGGTGTGGTAATTTTTCTGAGCGATGCCATTGGAAAATTAACGCATCCTGATGGTAAAACCGATACGCTTGATGTTAAAAAAGGATTTGTTACCTGGGCTCCGGCAACAACTCATCAGGGTGAAAATATCGGTGCTAAACCTTTTGAGGTAATCCAGGTTGAAATGAAAGATAAGTGATATCAAAGAGAGAATTTTAAAAAAAAACAAAAAATATAAAGGAGTTAGTGTTATGAAACAGTTACTTTCAATATTCACAGCGCTATTTGTTGTGATGCTTTTATCGGGAATCAGCTTTGCACAGGATGCTGTAAAGGTAGATCCTAAACATTACAAAGTTGAATTTGAAAATGACCAGGTTCGTGTGTTACGAATTACTTATGGGCCCGGAGAAAAATCCGTTATGCATGAGCATCCAGACGCTTTTGCGATATTCATGACTGATGTGGATGGCAAATTCACTTTCCCTGATGGAACAACTCAGGAAAACAAACCAACAGCAGGTATGACTTTATGGACACCTGCCGGAAAACACTTGCCAGAAAATATCGGAGATAAACCCTTTGAACTCATCTTGGTTGAGATGAAAAATAAATCAAAGGAATGAGTCTTTTAATTAATGATAGAGTTCTTAAAAAAATCTTAAACATAATATAAAGGAGTAAGTTCTATGAAACTGTTCAAACAAATCTTTGCAACAATTCTTGTTGCATTTCTTTTTCTTGGCGGAAACGCCTTAGCTCAGGAAAGCGAGCAGCCATTGCTTGTAGTAAGTTTCCAGAAAGTTAAAATGGGAGAAGTTCAGAATGCAACTAAAACCATTAATGAAAAATTTGCCCCGATACTTAATGGTCTGGTGGATGAAGGAATGCTGGAGGGCTGGGGTTTATTCAATCATACCTGGGGTGATGAGTGGAATATGAATGTGTGGTACGTAGTAAAAGATATGGCTGCGTTTGATAAATTCTGGGAAGAGTATATGAATCGTATAAGTGAACAGCAGCCGACGGCATGGACAGAACTGAGGGGATATATTATGGAACATAAGGATAACATTTACACAATTATGAACCAGTATCCTCTGCCTCCGCAATAATACATAATTGAAGATATAGATGTCATCTTTTTAAAAGATGACATCTTTAATTTTTTAAAATTTAAAGGAAATTCAAATGAAAAAAATTGTTGCTCAATTTAATGTTGTTGGATTTACTGCAGAACAATACAGCCAAGTAATTAAAGACCTTGAAACTGCAGGAAAAGAAAAGTCATCAGGTCGCATTAATCATGTAGCGGCTCAACAAACTAATGGTTTGTTAATAATAGATGTGTGGGAGTCAGAAGAAGCATTAAATAAATTTTCTGAAACGCTTATACCCATTCTTGTAAAGACCGGTGTTACGCCAGCGCAACCTACTTTGCTACCACTACTCAATATTATTGCATAAGCATTTGATAGGTCTTATATCAAGCGGATGGACTGTGCTGTTTGGCTATTCGTTCGCTTGATTTACTTTTAATTGGGTGGTCAGTATCCTGTTCCACCAAAAAGATAAAAGTGTGTTTAACAAAGATGTCATCTTTTCCGCCACAGGCGGACAAGTAAAAAGATGACTTCTTTGATGTTGGCAAAAACAGTATTTCTTAACAAAGTAAGAAAAATGGAAACATTAAATACAAACAAAGGAGGTAAAATATGATACTCGCAACAACGAAGGTCGAGGATTTCGACCGCTTCTTGAAAATCTTCTCAACCAAGGGCGCTGAGAAGAGAAAGCAACACGGGTCCAAGGGTTCTACCGTTTTTCGCGATCCTATTGAGGACGATCGTGTCTGGGTGATCTTCGACTGGGATGAGAAGGGCTGGCAGAGTTTTGTCTCCGACCCCGAGGTCCCACCGATCTTGAAGGAAGCCGGACACATTGGTAAGCCCCAGGCGGCGAAGCTCGGCGGTAAGTACAACGCTTAGCAGTTATAACAACCGTCGCAGCGGACGGTTTTTCACACCGTTGCTGAATCGGAGCGTTAGGTG